>NZ_SMKC01000008.1 GCF_004348315.1 Streptomyces sp. 8K308
GGGTGGCCCCGTTGGACGCGATGCGGGAGGCGGTGGTCGACGACCGACCGATGACGAGGGGTCGCTGGCTGGTGGGGCTCGCCCTCACGGGCGCCGGGCTGGGCTGCGCCGTGGGCACGGCGACGGCCGGCCCCGACACCATGGTCCTGTTGGGGCTCGGCACCGCGCTGGGCGTGACCGCAGGTCTCACCGTCCTCAGCCCCGCGCTGACCCGGCCCGTGGTGACCGCGCTGACCTGGCCGCTCACGCTGCGCCCAGGGGCGACGGCCGTGCTGGTCCGGGAGAACACCCGCACCGCGGTGCGCCGCACGGCGGCGACGGCCGCGCCGGTGCTCGCCACAGTGGCGTTCACCGTGCTGATCAGCTCCACGGTGGAGACCACCGCCAGCGCGGAGACCGCCAGCCAGGCCGCCGCCGTGCGCGCCGAGGCGGCGGTCGTCCCCCGCGGCACCCCGGGGCTCTCGGCCGCCGTGACCGCCGAGGTCGAGGGCACCGCGGTGCTGTCCACGACCGTCTACACCGCGTCGGACGGGGCCGCGCTGCTCGCGGCCGGCGTCTCCCCCGGTTTCGCGGCGGTCCACGCCGAGCCAGCCCCTGCCCAGGGCACCGTCGTGGTGAGCGCGGCGGCGGCCACCGCGTACGGCTGGGCCGAGGGCGCGAGCGTCGACCTGGTCTTCGACGACGGCCGGGTCGAGCATCCCCGCGTGGCGGCGGTGATCGGCGACGAGTTGCCCTACCAGCTGTTGCTGCCGGCCGAGTTGGTGCGCGAGCGCGATCCCTCGGCGCTGGCGGACGTCGTCTACCGCACCGGTGGGTCCCCGGCCCGTCCGGCCGGGGAGCTTGGTGCGGAGGAGGTCTCGATCCTGGAGCAGGCCGGGGCGGACGACGCGGAGGAGGACCGCCTCATACGCCTGTTCACGCTGCTCCTGGTCGCCATGACGGCCGGATACACGGCGATCGCGGTCGGCTCCACCCTGCTGACGGCCACCGCCGACCGGATGCGTGACTTCCTGGTGCTGCGGCTGTCCGGCGCCTCCCGCCGCCAGGTCATCCTGGCCGTCGCGGGAGAGACCGTCTGCGTCGTGGCGATCGGCGCCGTGCTCGGCCTGGCCGCGGCCACCCCGGCGTTGCTGGGCATGAGCCGTGGGCTGCGGGAGAACCTGGGCGTTCCGGTGACGCCGGAGGTGGCCTGGCCCTGGGTGGCGGGCGCGGTGGGCGGGTGCCTGCTGCTCGGTCTGGCCGCGAGCGTGCTGCCCGCCCGCCGCGTCCTGCGCCGGGTGGCCGCCCCCGGCCGGGGAGGAGGGCGGATGAGCGCCTGACGGAAGCCGGGCGGCCGGTCGGTGGCCGATCGGTCTCAGGAGACGATGGTCAGGAGACGATGTCCTTGGTGCGGAAGCCGCGGAAGGCGAGGGCGAACAGCACCAGGGCGTAGGCGATGGAGACGGCCACGCCACGGATCATGCCGCCCCACTCCGGCTGCGACTGGAAGACGTCGGCCCAGGCGAACTGCCAGTGGGCGGGCAGGAACTCGCGCCAGTCGCCGAGCGCGGTGATGGCGTCGAGGATGTTGCCGACGATGGTCAGCCCGAGGGCGCCGCCCACCGCGCCGAGCGGCGCGTCGGTGGCGGTGGACAGCCAGAACGCCAGGCCGGCGGTGACGAGTTGGGCAACCAGCACGTAGCCGACCGCGATGGCGAGCCGGCGCACCGACTCGCCGGCCGGCAGGGTGCCCCCGGTGGGCAGTTCGAGCGGGCCCCAGCCGTAGGCGGCGGTGCCGACGCCGAGCGCCACCAGCGGCAGCAGGGCCATGGCCGCCGCGCTGAACAGCAGCGCCACGCCCAGCTTGCTGAGCAGCAGCCGGGTGCGCGGCACGGGGGCGGCCAGCAGGTAGCGCAGCGAGGACCAGCCGGCCTCGGCGGCCACGGTGTCGCCGAAGAACAGGGCCACGGGCACGACGAGGAGGAAGCCGGCGGAGAGGAAGAGGCAGGTGGCGGCGAAGTTGACGCCGGAGACGGTAGCGGTGTCGAGCAGGGTGAGCTCGCCTCCGCCGCCGCCCGGCTGGCCGCCGATCTCGAAGGCCACGGCCACCACGGCCGGCAGCAGGGCGAGCAGCGCGCCAAGCACCAGGGTGCGGCGGCGGCGCAGTTGGCGGACGGCCTCGACGCGCAGCGGCAGGGTGCGGCGCGCGGTGTAGCCGGGTGCCGCGTCGAGTGCCGTGGTGCCGGCCGCGGTGGTGCTGCTCGCGGTGGTGTCGGGCGCGGCCATCAGGCGCCTCCGATCAGGGTGAGAAAGGCGTCCTCGAGGCGGCGGTGCGGGCCGAAGGCATGCACGGGAATCTCCAACCGCACGAGCTCGGCGAGGAGTTCGGCGGCGGTCAGGCCGTCGAGCCGGACGAGCAGGCCGGTCTCGGCGCGGCCCACGGAGACGACGCCGGGCAGCGCGGCGACCCGCTCGAGCACGGCGTCGGTGGCCTCGATGTCGATGCCGACCAGCAGGGTGTCGCCGGATCCGGTGATCTCGCTGACCGGCCCCGAGCGCACCAGCCGGCCGCCGTCCATCACCACCAGGTGGGTGCAGGTCTGTTCGACCTCGGCCAGCAGGTGGCTGGAGACGATCACGGTGCGGCCCTCGGCGGCGTAGCCCGTCATCACGTCGCGCATGGCGCGGATCTGGGGCGGGTCGAGGCCGTTGGTGGGCTCGTCGAGGATCAGCAGCTCGGGCAGGCCGAGCATCGCCTGGGCGATGGCGAGGCGCTGCCGCATGCCCTGCGAGTAGGTGCGCACGGCGCGCTCGACGGCCGGGCCGAGGCCGGCGATCTCCAGCGCCTCGTCGAGGTGGGCGTCGGCGGCGGGCCGGCCGGTGGCGGCCCAGTAGAGCTCCAGGTTGGCGCGACCGCTGAGGTGTGGCAGGAAGCCGGCGCCCTCGACGAAGGCGCCGACCCGGGAGAGCACGGGGGCGCCCGGCCTGACCAGGTGGCCGAAAATCCGGATCTCGCCGGCGTCGGGGCTGATCAGGCCCATCAGCATCCGCAGCGTGGTGGTCTTGCCCGCGCCGTTGGGGCCGAGCAGGCCGAGCACCTGGCCGCGCCTGACCTGGAAGGAGAGGTCGCGGACGGCGTACCGGTCGCCGGCCCCCGCGTAGCGCTTGGTGAGGCCCTCGATCCGCAGCGGCACGTCGGCGAGCCGGGGGTCGGGCGCCAGGTCGCCCTGGCCGCGGCGCCGGCCGGTGAGCAACAGGGCGGCGGCGATGACGGCGCCGGCGAGCGGCAGCCCCCAGGTCCACCAGGGCAGCGGTGCCGTGCCGCTGGCGAGGTCGGGGGCGGTGGGCAGGGTGAGCCCGGGGTCGGCGAGCGAGACGGTGTGGGTGGCGGGCTCGTCGGGCGAGGCGTAGCCGATGTCGGTGCTGGAGAGCACGAGACGCAGCCGGTGGCCGGCCTCGAACGGGTAGTCGATGGTGGGGAGGCGGACGTCGACGACGCGACCCGCGCCGATGTCGTCGACGCGTATGGGGGCGACCAGTTGGGCGGGCAGGCGCTGGCTGCCGCCGCCCGGCGAGACGTCGTAGAGCTTGGCGAACAGCACGGCGCTCTCGGCGTCCGAGGCGAGCTGGACCCGGACGGTGGGTGCGCCGGTGACGCGCACCGTCTCGGTCAACGGCGCGGAGTCGAACGCCGCGTACTGGCCGGGGAAGTCGAGGGCGAGGCCGAGACCGAGGGTGGAGAGGCCGGAGAGGTTGCCGAGCCCCGGCACGGTGGAGACGCCGGGCGGGGCGCCGCCCGGCGGGTTGACGAAGGTCTGCTCGCCGCCGCCGAGTTCGACGGTGGTGGGCTCGCCGGCCAGCCCCGGGTAGGCGTCACCCGAGGCGCCGCGCAGCAGGGTGGAGCCGTTGGTGGAGTCGAAGCCGCTGATCCGGGTGACGCGGAAGCCGGGTCCGGTGTCGGCGGCCTGGTCGTGGCGCAGGTAGCGGTCGAACCAGTCGCGGGTGCGGGCCTCGGTCCTGCTGCTCTCGGAGACGCCGCCGTCGTGCCCGGCCCAGACCCAGTCGACGCTGACGGGCGCGCCGTTGGCCTCGATGGCACCGGCCATCTCGTCGGCGTGGTCGAGGGGGAAGAGCGAGTCGTGCTGGCCCTGGGTGATGAGGGTCGGCACGTCGATGTGGTCGGCGACGGCCGCGGGGCTGCGGTCGTGCAGCAGCCGGCGGGCCGCCTCGTCGGGTTCGCCCGCGACGGCCACCCGCTCGTAGAGCTCGCACAGCTCGGGCAGGAACCGGCCGCAGCCCGGTTCCTCGGCGGGCGAGCCGGTGGCCTCGGTGGATCCGGTGGTGAACAGGATGCCGGTCCACAGCCGCTTGAAGACGCCGTCGGGGAAGAGGGCCTCGTCGAGGTCCCAGTAGGTGACGCGGGGGGCGATGGCGTCCACCCGGTCGTCGTGCCCCGCGGCGAGCAGCGCGACGGCGCCGCCGTAGGAGGAGCCGGCGATGCCGACCCTGGGGTCCCCGGCGCCGTCGAGTTGGATGTCGGGGCGCTCGGCGAGCCAGTCGATCAGCCGGGAGACGTCGGCGATCTCGCGCTCCGGGTCGTTGAGGCCGATGCGCCCGGTGGAGCCGCCGAAGCCGCGGGCTGACCAGGTGAGCACGGCGTAGCCGGCGCGGGCCAGCGCCTCGGCCTCCGGCCTGACGTCCTCCTTGCTGCCGCCGAAACCGTGCGCGAGGAGCACGGCGGGCCGCGGCTCGCCGGCGTCGGCCGTGGTGAAGAAGGAGGTGTCGATCCGCACGGTCCCACGGCCGCCCGGCTCCTCCGGCATGTCGAAGACCCGGTCGTCGCGCACCACCTCGGGCCCGTCGTCGCCGGCCGCCAGCCAGGTGCCGGCGCCGGCGAGCACGGACAGGGCCGCCAGCGCCCCGGCCAACCGGCGGCCCCACAGGGGCCATCGCGTTCTCATGTGCCGGGGTTCCCCCTTCGAGGCGACAGACGTTCCTCAACGCTACTTCGTCGCGACGGCGACGTGGCGGTCGGGTGATCCGGCCCGGTTTACTCCAGGGTCAGGGGCACCCCGGGGGTGAGCAGCCCGGCGAACCGCAGCTGCCGGCGGGCGAAGCGCCAACACCCGTCCTCCTTCCGCAGGATGTCGGCGTAGCCACCGGTCCTGCGCACCTCGTGACGACCGTCCTCGTAGGCGAGGGTGGCCGTGAGGAGGGAGCGGGTCTCGGCCGTCGAGTCCCGCTGGCGGAGCACGACGATGTTGGTGGTGACGTGTCGCTGGTGTGCGCCGAGGGTGTGCCTGTTGTGGCGCCACTGCTCGACGAGGGCTCGCATGACGTTCTCGCGCCCCTCGACCCGGCCGGGGAACGGTGGCGTCTCGGGCACGAACTCATAGCGCACGTCCTCGGTGAACAGCTCCCGCAGCCCGTCGAAGTCGCCGGAGTCGTAGTAGTGGCCGTAGGCGGCGGTCACGTCCTTGATCGCCGCGTGGTCGGCGAGTGTCTCCGGGTTGAGGTGGGCGGTCGCTCCCGGCCTCAGCAGCGGACCCACCGTCACCGGTGAGTCGCAAGGCGACCGGCCTCGGCCGTGGGATCGGAACGGAGGTATCGGGATTCGAGCCATCGGTGTACCACCTCAGCGGTCTTGTCGGCGTGGTCGGCGACCATGGTGCAGTGATCCCCCGGCACTTCGGCGAGGTCGTGGTCCAGCGGCCAGGTGGCGCGCCACTCGTCATAGCCGGTGGTGGGTTCCTCCGGGGATCCGGGGACGCAGTCCGTCGGCCGCACGAGCAGGGTGGGTGCCTCCAGCGGCACGGGCCGCCAGCCGCGGTGGAGCGAGCGGTAGGTGCCGATGGCCGTCAGCGCGGTGTAGTCGAGGGTGGAGAACTCTCTTCTGCGTTCGATCAGTTCGTAGTTCATGGCCTTTCGCAGCCGTGGCGTCATGCCGTCCGGCGGATAGGTGTCGAGCAGGATGACACCAGTCGGACGGGTGCCCGCGGATTCGAGCTCAGCGGCGACCTGGTGGGCGAACCAACCGCCCGAGGAGTAGCCGAGCAGCGCGAAGCGCCGGCCGTCCGCGTGGCTGAGCGCCGCCTCGGCGAGGACGCGGGCCAGGACGTCCGTGGACGCCGGGAGCGGCTCGCTGTCCCGGAAGCCGGGAAGCGGGATGACGGACAGCCCGGCCAGCCCGTGCAGCTGGGACGACAGCCGGGCGTACTGGACGGCGGGCTCCACCGGCGCGACCGGCGGGAAGGCGATCACCAGGGGGGCCTCCTCGCCCCCGGCGGACAGTCGGGTCGCGCCCCCATGGTGCCAGTCGGACTGGGCGAGCTCCTCGGGGCTCCCGAAGGTGGTCCGCAGCTCGGCCGCCGCGGCGAGCATGCTCTCCGCCTGGTACGACCGCCCCAGTAGGGCGATCCTCCGGTACAGCGATGCCAGGGACTCGTCCCCGGACGGCGCCGCCGTCTCACGGCTGGTGTCCAGTCTGGCGGCCAGGAACGTGGCGAGCGCGCTCGGTGTCTCGTTCTCGTAGACCAGGCCGGCCGTGAGCGGTAGGCCCGTGCTACGGCTCAGCCGGTCGCGGAGGCCGATGGCGGCCATCGAGTCGGTCCCGAGGTCCCGGAAGGGTTGGTCGGCGCCGATCGCCTCGGGGGTGAGGTGGCCGAGTTCTGCGGCGACCTCCTCGCGTACCAAATCGAGCAGTAGCGCGTGGCGTTCGGTCGCGGAGCGGCCGGTGAGACGCTCGCGCAGCGTTTCGGCCGTGTCGGTGCCGCTGGTCCGGGCCTCGCCGGCGGTGGGTTGGACCATCAGTGCGGTGATGAGTCGCCTTGGCCTGGCCATCCGGTAGTTGTCCGCGAACCGCGTCCAGTCGACGTCCGCGACCGTGACCTGCGTGTCGTCCGCCTCCAGCGCCTGGCGCAGCGCCACCACGCCCTTCTCCGGGGGCATCGCCCGCATGCCGAGGCGGTTGATGGTGCGCCCGTCGATGTCCCGGGCCATACCGTCGCCGGCCCAGACGCCCCAGGCGATCGACGTGGCGGGCCGGCCGGCGGCTCGCCTGCGCTGTGCCAGGGCGTCGAGCAGGGCGTTGGCCGCGGCGTAGGGGCCCTGGCCTGCGCCGCCCCAGACGCCGGCCGCCGAGGAGAAGAGCACGAAGGCGTTGAGCGGTTCCCCGGCGAGTAGTTCGTCCAGGTGCAGGGCCCCGCCGACCTTGGCGTGGACGGCCGCGACAAGCGTGGCGTGGTCGGTCTCGATGACAGGGTGGACGGCGTTGTGCAACCCGGCGGCGTGGACCACGATCCTGGGCCGGTGGCCGGCGGCCCGTAGGTGGTCGAGGGTCGCGGCCAGGGCGGCGCGGTCCGCGATGTCGCAGGCCAGCATCGTCACGGCCGCGCCGGCTTCCTCGAGTTCGGCCCGCAGCCGGTCGGCCTCGGGTGCCCGCGGCCCGCGACGGCTCAGCAGCACCAGGTGTTCGACGCCTCCGCGGGCGAGCCAGCGAGCGACATGGCCGCCGAGGCCGCCCGTGCCGCCGGTGATCAGCGCGGTGCCCCCGGTCCTTCGAGGCGCCGCCGCCGGGACGGGACGCGGGGCCCGGGTGAGCCGGCGGGCGTGGGGGCCGTCGTCCCTGATGGCGACCAGGTCCTCGTCGCCGCCCGTGGTGAGGAGATCGACCAGGGTGTCGAGAGTGCGCTCGTCCACGGCGGCGGGCAGATCGGCGAGGCCGCCCCACTCCTCGGGACGTTCGAGGCCGACGACCCGGCCGAGGCCGGCGGAGGCCGCGCCCGTCAGGCTGGTGACGACCTCGCCGGAAACCGAGACGGCTCCCCGCGTCACCCACCACAGCGGGGCCCCGATCTCGGCGTCCGCCAGGGCCTGTCCGAGGACGAGGTCGCGGCCGAGGGCGCCGACCACGCGGGCCGGGCTCGGGCCCGGATCGTCGGGCGCGCCGTCCTGGGCCCGGTCCTGGGCGGCGAGCAGGGACACCACGCCGGACAGTCCGGTCCGCCGGTCCGTGAGTCGTGCCGCGGTCGCCGCGAGCCGGGAGGCCAGTTCGTCCCTGCCCACCTCGGGGATGTCAGCCATACCGCCCGCGCCGGTCGGATCGGCGGTGTCGAGGAGGGCGACCCGGGCGCCGCGCCGCCGCATCACCTCCGCGACGCGTGCCGACAGCGGGTCGTCCTCGGCGGCCACCAGCAGCCAGTCCCCCGACAGCGGCTTGCCGGGCGCGATCCGCAGTGGCTCCCAGCTCACGCGGTAGCGCCAACTCGCCACCTCGGCGCTCGGGTCCGCCGGCCGGACCCGGGAGGCCGGAGTGGGCCAGTAGTTGTCGCGCTGGAACGGGTAGGTGGGCAACTCGGGGAGCGCGTCCGGCGTGCGGTCGTCGGCGACGAAGGCGGTGCCCCAGTCGACCGGCTGGCCGTGCAGGAAGGCGGTGGCGAGGGCGCCGGTGAACGTCTCGGCCTCCGGGCCGCGGCGGCGCTGGGTCGCGACGGCCACCGTCCCCGCTTCGCCCGACAGGCTCTCTCGGACGGCCGCGGTCAGCACGGCGTCGGGGCCGATCTCGACGAAGTGGGCGACGCCCTCGGCCCGCAGCGTTCGGACCCCGTCGTGGAACCGGACGGCGCGCCTGACCTGGTCGAGCCAGTAGTCGAACGCGGTGAGTTGGCCGGTCCTGGCGAGGTGCCCGGTGATGTTGGTGACGATGGGGATCTCGGGCTCGCGGAAGGTCAGGCCCCTCAGGACCTCGGCGAACCGGTCGAGCATCGGTTCCATCAGCGGGGAGTGGAAGGCGTGCGAGACGCGCAGCCGGTTGGTTCGGCGCCCCCGGTCGTCGAACGCCCGGGCGACGCGGGCCACGGCTCCCTCCTCGCCCGAGACGACGACGGACGACGGGCCGTTGACGGCGGCGATCGCCACCGGTCCGCCGGTGCCCCGCTCCTGACCGAGTTCCTTGACCACCTCCTCCTCGGTCGCCCCGATGGCCACCATCGCGCCACCGGCCGGCAGGGCACGCATCAACGCGGCGCGGGCCGCCACGAGCGTGGCGGCGTCGGGGAGCGACAGGACGCCCGAGACGTGGGCGGCGGTGATCTCGCCGAGCGAGTGGCCCATCAGGAAGTCCGGGGCGGCGGGGACCCAGGACCGCCACAGCCGGTACAGCGCGGTCTCGTAGGCGAAGAGCGCCGGCTGGGCGAGACCGGTGTCGTGCAGCGCCTCGGCCGTGGACGTGCCGTCGGGTGCGAGGACGGCCTCGCGCAGTGGCACCGGCAGCAGCGCGTCGAACGCGGCACACGTCTCGTCGAACGCCTCGGCGAACACGGGGAAGGCGTCGTGGAGTTCGCGCCCCATGCCGGGCCGCTGGGCGCCCTGGCCGGTGAAGAGCAGCGCGGTTCTGCCGGCCGCGGGCAGGACGCTGCCCTGGGCGAGGACGGGTGAGGGCTGTCCCGCCGCCAGCGCGGCCAGACCGGCGAGCAGTTCCGAACGGTCACGGCCGCGGAGCACGGCCCGGTGCTCGAACACGTTCCGGGTCATGGCGAGCGCGAGACCGATCTCCGCGGCGCTTCGCGCCGGGTCGCGCGCCGGGCCGTCGAGCAGCCGGCGGGCCTGCTGCCCGAGCGCCCGCGCGTCGCGGGCGCTCAGCACCCAGGGGACGGGCGCGCCCGGGTTGGCCGGCGCCGCCGGAGTCCTGGGCTCCCGCGGTTCCTCCTCCGGTGCCTGTTCGAGGATCAGGTGGGCGTTGGTGCCGCTGATACCGAAGGCGGAGACGGCCACCCGGCGTGGGCGGTCCGTCGCCGGCCACGGCCGGGGCTCGCTCACGAGGGCCACGGCGCCCGAGTCCCACTCCACGAGCGGCGTGGGCCGGCTCGCGTGCAGCGTGGCGGGCACGGTGCCGTGCCGCATGGCCAACACCGACTTGATCACTCCCGCCACCCCGGCCGCCGCCTGGGTGTGTCCGATGTTGGACTTCAACGAGCCGAGCAGAAGCGGTCGTTCGGCGGGGCGTTCCGCGCCGTAGGTGGCCAGGAGCGCCTGTGCCTCGATCGGGTCGCCGAGCCTCGTGCCCGTGCCGTGTGCCTCGACCACGTCCACGTCGGCCGCCGTCAGCCCGGCGGTGTCCAGCGCCTGCCTGATCACCCGCTGCTGGGACGGTCCGTTGGGGGCGGTCAGACCGTTGGAGGCACCGTCCTGGTTGACCGCGCTGCCGCGCACCAGGGCGAGGATCCGGTGACCGTTGCGCCGGGCGTCGGAGAGCCGCTCGAGCAGGACGAGCCCGGCGCCCTCGGCCCACCCGGTGCCGTCGGCGTCGGCGGAGAACGACTTGCACCTGCCGTCGCGTGCCAGCCCGCCCTGGCGGGAGAACTCGGCGAACCCGTTGGGGCGGCTCATCACGGCGACCCCGCCGGCCAGCGCCAGGTCGCATTCGCCGGCGCGCAGGGCCTGGGCGGCGAGGTGCATGGCCACGAGCGACGAGGAGCAGGCCGTGTCGACCGTCACGGCGGGCCCCTCAAGGCCGAGGGTGTAGGCGACGCGCCCGGACAGCACCGCCATCGACGCGCCGGTCAGGCCGTAGTCGGTGCCCCCGGGAGCGTCGGAGACGTCGGATCCCGGGGCAGCGTCCGCGCTGGCCCCGGCGTACACCCCGGTGCGGGTGGCCCGCAGCGCCTCGGGCCTGATGCCCGCTCGTTCCAGGGTCTCCCAGGCGGTCTCGAGCAGCAGCCGTTGCTGCGGGTCCATGGCCCGTGCCTCGCGCGGCGAGATCCCGAAGAAGGCGGCGTCGAACCCTCCGGCGTCGGCCACGAATCCGCCCTCCCGAGGGGTGGCCCGTCCCTCGCGCTCGGCGTCGGGTCCGTAGATCGCGGCCAGGTCCCAGCCTCGATCCTCGGGGAAGGGCCCGACCGCGTCGGTTCCGCGGGCGACCAGTTCCCACAGTTCCTCGGGGCTCGTGACGCCTCCGGGGAGACGGCACGCCATGCCGACGACGGCGATGGGCTCCGCCTGTCCCGCCTCGACGGCCGCCAGCCGTTCTCTGGCCGTCCGGAGGTCGGCCATCGTCTTCTTGAGGAAGCGACGCAGCTTTTCCTCGTTCTCGGCACTCGGCATGCCAATCAACCCCTATCCCCCTGCGGAACGCGTCCGTCAGGAAATCCCGAACTCGTCGCCGAGCATGTGGAAGAGCTCGTCATCAGACGCCTCGTCGAGGTCGGCCGCGACATGGCCGTCGCCGGCCGGGCCCGGATCGGTCGTCGTGGACTGTGCCTGCCAGCCCGCCAGCAGCCTCGTCAGCCGGGAGGCCACCTGGGCCCGGACGACGGGTGTGTCGTCGACCGCGGCCAGCGTCTTCTCCAACTGGTCGAGCTCACGGAAGACCGAGGGCTCCGCCGGTTCCTCGCCGCCCGTGATCTCCTCGTGGAGCCGGCCGGCGAGGGCCCCGGCGCTCGGGTGATCGTAGGCGAGGGTGGCTGGCAGCCGAAGCCCGGTGGCCCGTTGCAGCCGGTCGCGCAGCGTCAGCGCGGTCAACGAGTCGAAGCCCAGGTCCTTGAACGACCGTGCCGAGCCGACCTCCTGGGCCGAATCGTGGCCGAGCACGGCCGCCACCTGCTCGCGCACCAGGTCGAGCAGCGCGGCACGCCGTTCCGGTTCGCCGAGCCCGGCGAGCCGGTCGGCCAGCGGGGTGCCGGTCGCCGCCTCGGGCTCCGCGTCGGCGTCCCGCCCTCCGATGTCCGTGGCCGGCCGGCGTGCCTCGGGGACGCCGGTAAGCAGCGGACTCGGCCGCAGCGCGGTGAAGGCACGGACGAAGGGCTCCCAGTCGACGTCCGCGACGGTCAGCGCCGTCTCGTCGCCCGCCACAGCCTCGTCCAGGATCTGGATGGCGCGCTCGGGCGCCATCGGGCGCACCCCGCGCCTGCTGAGGAACGTCCGGGTGTGCTCTTCCCTGGCGAGGCCCGACTCCGCCCAAGGACCCCAGGCGATCGCGGTCGCTGGCAGTCCCGCGGCGCGCCGCCGCCTGGCCAGCGCGTCCAGGTAGGCGTTGCCCGCGCCGTAGGCTGCCTGGCCGGCGCTCCCCCAGGTGCCGGAGACGGACGAGAAGAGCACGAAGGCGTCCAGCGGGGTGTCGCCGAGGAGCGCGTCCAGGTGCGTGGCCCCCATGGCCTTTCCGGACAGCACGGCGGCGAACTCGGCCAGGTCCCCTTCGGCGACGCGCCGGTCGGCGGCCACTCCGGCGGCGTGCACGACGGAGCGGACCGGATGGGTCGCCGGCACCTCGTCGAGCAGCCGGGCCAGGGCGTCGCGGTCCGCCGTGTCACAGGCCGCCACCGTGACGCGGGAGCCGAGCGCCCGCAGTTCGGCGGCGAGGGCCGCGGCGCCTTCGGCCCGGGGCCCGCGGCGGCTCACCAGCAGCAGGTGTTCGGCTCCGCGCCCCGCGAGCCAGCGGGCCACCCGGCCCCCGAGCGCCCCGGTGCCGCCGGTGATCAGCGTGGTGCCGCGTGGCCGCCAACCGTCGCTGGCCGCGGCACCGTCCGGGCCGCTCCTGTCCGGGGCGTGGGTGGCACCAGGTGCCGGGGGCTGGGTGCGCGGAGCCCGCACCAGACGGCGGACATGGGTGCCGCTGGCCCGTATCGCGATCTGGTCCTCGTCGTCCGGTGCCGCGAGCGCCGCGCACAGCAGGGCGACGCTCCGCTCGTCCGGGGCGGCGGGCAGATCGATGAGGCCGCCCCAACGGTCGGGGTGTTCCAGCGCGATGGCCCGCCCGGCGCCCCAGGTCTGTGCCTGGGCCGGGCTCAGGCCGTCCTGGGTGAGCGCCTCGGGCACGGCGCCGCTGGTGGCGCACCAGAGGGGTGCGGCGACTCCGAGTTCGCCGAGGGCCCTGACGAGCGCGAGGTTGAGCGCGAGGCCGGCCGGCAGGGCGGACCAGTCGGGGTGCGGCCGCTCGTCGAGGGCCAGCAGGGACAGCAGCCCCGCGGGCCGGCCGCCGCCGTCCTCGGCGATGGCCGCCCGCAGCGACTCGACGAGTCGCCGGGGGTCGGCCGCGGCGAGGTCGAGGTGGAGCAGGCGGGGCTTCGCGCCACGGTCGGCGAGGCCGGACGCTACCGCCTCCGCCCAGGGGTGGCCCGCCAGGTGTTCGGGAACGGCGAGCAGCCAGGTGCCCTCGGGCGGACCGGCCTCCACGCTCCGGTGGGGCAGCCAGGTCTCGCGGTAGCGCCAGGCGTCCGGCTCGGCGCGGTCGGCGCCGCGCCGGCGGAGACCGGCGAGCGCCGGCAGCAGCGCGGCGGCCTGCTCCCTGTCGTCGAGGCTCAGCGCGTCGGCCAGGGCCCGGGGGTCCGACCGCTCGACGGACTCCCAGAGCAGTCGCTCGGCACCGCCGGCGGACGCGGGCGCCGCGGTGGCCGGCTCCTCGTACCAGTAACGCCTCCGCTGGAAGGCGTAGGTGGGCAGCGGGACGGCGGGCTCGGTCGATCGGCCGAGGACCGCGTTCCAATCCGGCTCGACGCCGTGGACGTGCAGTTCCCCGAGCGCCCGCGACAGGGCGGCGGGCTCGGCCATGTCCCGCCTGAGGGCCGGGACGACGGCCGGGTCGCGATCGGCGGCGCCCTGGTCCCCCCGCCCGTCGAGGCTCTCCCGCACCAGCCCGCTGAGGACGGCCTCGGGGCCGAGTTCGAGGAAGGCGGTGACACCCAGGGCCTCCAGGGTGCGGACACCGTCCAGGAACCGCACCTCGCGGCGGATATGCTCGGCCCAGTAGTCGGGGCTGGTCAGCCGCGCGGCGTCGGCGAGTTTGCCGGTGACGTTGGAGACGACGGGAACCCGCGGCGGATGGTAGCCGAGCGTCGCGGCGACGGACCGGAACTCGTCGAGTACTCCGTCCATGTGGGGCGAGTGGAAGGCGTGCGAGACCCTGAGTCTGCGGGGGCGCCCGCCGCGTGCCGCGAAGTGCGCGGCGACCCGTTCCGCGGCCTCGGCGTCGCCGGAGATCACGGTTCCCCGCGGCGAGTTCACGGCCGCGATGGCGACGCGGTCCGCCAGACCCGTCAGGGCGGCGGCGACCTCGTCCTCCGGCGCCTGGAGCGCGATCATCAGCCCGCCAGGGGTGGCGCGCTGCATCAGCCGGCCCCGGGCGGCCACCAGCGTGGCGGCGTCCGGCAGCGAGAGCACCCCGGCCAGGTGGGCCGCGGTGAGTTCGCCGACGGAGTGGCCAATCAGCACGTCCGGTGCGATCCCGGCCTCCGTGACCAGCCGGTGGAGCGCGACCTGGAGGGCGAACAGCGCGGGCTGGGCGAACCGGGTCTCGTGGATGAGCGACGCCCCCTCCGAGGTGGGGTCGGCGAACAGCACCTCGCGCAGCGGACGGTCGAGGTGGTCGGCGAAGTGACCGCAGACGTCGTCGATGGCCTCCGCGAACGACGGGAAGGCGTCGTACAGTTCGCGACCCATGCCCGGTCGCTGACTGCCCTGGCCGGTCAGGAGCAGGGCCGTCCGGCCGGCGGTGCCGGCCACGCCGGTGACCAGGTTGGCCGCCTCCCGGCCAGCGGCGAGCGCGGCGAGCCCGGCCCTGAAGTCCGCGTGGGTGGTGCCGAGGAGCACGGCCCGGTGGTCGAAGGCGGTGCGGGTCCCGGCCAGGGCCCGGCCCGTGGCGACGGGCGTGGGCTCGGGGTGCGCGACCAGGTGATCCAGCATCCGCCGGGCCTGGGCGCGCAGCGCCGGGCCGCTCCTGGCCGACAGCGGCCAGGCCACGACGCGGGTTCCCGGCTCGGCATAGGCATAGGCATCGGCATAGGCATCGGCATAGGCATAGGCATCGGTCACGGCTTCCGCCCCGGCCTCCCGCGCTCCGCCCACTTCCGCGCCGGCCGCCACGGACACCGGTTCGGCCGGCGGCTGTTCGAGGATCACGTGCGCGTTGGTGCCGCTGATGCCGAACGACGAGACGCCGGCCCGACGCGGGCGGTCGACCGCCGGCCAGGCGGTGTTCTCGGCCAGCAGCTCGACCGCGCCGGTGGTCCAGTCGACCTCGTCGGTCGGCGCGTCCACGTGCAGGGTGGCGGGCAGCAGCCCGTGCCGCATGGCCTCCACCATCTTGATCACGCCCGCCACGCCGGCCGCGAGCTGCGCGTGGCCGATGTTCGACTTCACCGAGCCGACGAGCAGCGGTCGTTCGGCGGGCCGCTGTTGTCCGTAGGTGGCGAGGAGCGCCTGGGCCTCTATCGGGTCGCCGAGGCGGGTGCCCGTGCCGTGGGCCTCCACGGCGTCGATGTCGGCCGGGGCGAGACCGGCGCTCCGCAGCGCCTGCCGGATCACCCGTTGCTGGGACGGCCCGTTGGGCGCGGTGAGCCCGTTGGAGGCGCCGTCCTGGTTGGTCGCGGTGGACCGGACGACGGCCAGCACGGGTCGCCCGTGCCGGCGTGCGTCGGACAGTCGCTCCACGAGCAGCAGGCCCACGCCCTCCGACCAGGCCGTGCCGTCGGCGGCCTTGGCGAACGGCTTGATCCGGCCGTCCCTGGCCAGCCCGCGTTGGCGGCTGAACTCGACGAACATGCCGGGCGTCGCCATCACCGTGACGCCGCCGGCCAGTGCCAGGTCGCATTCGCCCGAGCGCAGCGCCTGGACCGCCAGGTGCAGTGCGACCAGCGAGGAGGAGCACGCGGTGTCGACGGTCACGGCGGGCCCCTCGAGCCCCAGCGTGTAGGCGATCCGGCCGGAGACCACGCTCGTGGTGTTGCCCGTCAGTATCGATCCGCCGAGTTCGGCGGGCGCCTGCGCCAGCCTGGGTCCGTACTCCTGCCCCGCCGCGCCGACGAACACCCCCGTGCGGCTGCCGCGCAGCGCGGTGGGGTCGATGCCGGCGCGTTCGATCGTCTCCCACGCCGTCTCCAGCAGCAGCCGCTGCTGCGGGTCCATCGCCAGCGCCTCGCGCGGCGAGATGCCGAAGAAGTCGGCGTCGAACTCGGCCGCGTCGGTCAGGAAGCCGCCGTGCGCCACGTAGGAGGTGCCGGGTCGGTCCGGGTCGGGGTCGAACAGGTGGTCCAGGTCCCAGCCGCGGTCGGCGGGGAACGGGGTGATGGCGTCGGTGCCCGAGGCCACCAGCCGCCACAGGTCCTCGGGGCCACGCACGCCGCCCGGGTAGCGGCAGCCGATCGCGGTGATGACGACGGGGTCGGCGTCGCCCCGGTGGCCAGCCTCCTCGGTGCCAGCGGGCGCTTCCGGCTCCTGACGGCCCGTGAGGCGGGTCGTGAGCTCCCCGGCCAGCGCGTGCGGCGTGGGGTGGTCGAAGGCCAGCGTCGCCGGGAGTCGAAGGCCGGTCAGCGCGTTCAGCCGGTTGCGCAGTTCGACGGAGGTGAGCGAGTCGAAGCCGATGGCCCTGAACGGCTCGCGCGGGTCGATCGTGTCGCCGGGCGTGTGGCCCAGGATCGTCGCGATCTGGTTGGTCAGCAGGGCGAGCACGGTGGGCTCGCGCTCCGGCTCCGGCAGTCGGAGCAGGCGCCGCGCCAACCCTCCGTCCGCGGCATCGGCAGCGGTGGTGGTCAGGGCGGTGCGGCGAGGTCCGTCCTGCACCAGTCCGCGCAGCGGCGCCGGCGGGTGTTCCAGGGCGCGCACCGCGGCCCGGTCGACCCCGCTCGGCAGCATTGCGGGCCGGTCGGCTTCCCGGGCCGCGTCGAGGAGCGCCAGGCCGTGTTCGTCGGAGATCGGGATCAGACCGAGGCGCGCGATCCGGGTCAGGTCGGCCTGTTCGAGGTGGCCGGTCATCTCGCTGGCCCGGGCCCACCGTCCCCAGGCCAGGGAGACGGCCGGGAGTCCCTGGGCCCGCCGGTGGGCGGCGAGCGCGTCCAGGAAGACGTTGGCGGCCGCGTAGTTGGCCTGCCCCGAGGTGCCCAGGGTGCCGGCGGCCGAGGAGAAGAGGACGAACTCGTCCAGGTCGAGTTCCCGGGTCAGCTCGTGGAGGTGCCAGGCGGCGTCGACCTTCGGCCGCAGCACCGCGGCGAGGCGCCCCGGCGTCTGGCTGAGCAGCACGCCGTCGTCCAGCACACCGGCGGCGTGCACCACGGCGGTCAGCGGGTGTTCGGCCGGGACGGCGTCCAACAGGCGCGCCACCGCCTCCCGGTCGGCCGTGTCGCCCGCCACGACGGTGGCGCTCACGCCCGATTCGGCGAGTTCGGCGACGAGTTCGGCCGCGCCCGGGCTGTCGGGGCCACGCCGGCCGGCGAGCAGCACGTGGCCGACCCGTCCCGAGATCGCGTAGTGGCGAGCCACCAGCCGTCCGAGGGTGCCGGTGCCGCCCGTGATCAGCACCGTGCCCCTGGCCCCGGGCCGTGACCTCGGGTGGACCGTGGGCGGGATGGTCAGGACGACCTTGCCGGTGTGCCTGGCCAGGGCCAGGTGCCGCAGCGCCGAGGTCGCCTGCCGGATGTCCCAGGTGGTGGCGGGCAACGGCCGAAGGACGCCGCTCTCGCAGTCGTCCCGCAGCGCCGTGAGCAGTTCCCGGATGCGGTCCTCGCCGGCCTCCATCAGGTCGAACGCCCGGTAGCGGCCGTCCGTCGGGACGCCGGCCTCGCCCGGGCGGCGGATGTCGGTCTTGCCCATCTCCACGAACCGCCCGCCGGGAGCGAGCAGTCGCATCGAGGCGTCCGTGTACTCGCCGGCCAGGGCGTTGAGGACGACGTCGACGCCGCGGCCGCCGGTGGCGGCGCGGAAGGTCTCCTCGAACTCCAGCGTCCGGGAGCTGGCCATGTGGTCTTCGGCCACCCCCTGGGCGCGCAGCGTGGCCCACTTGCCAGGGCTTGCCGTGCCGTACACCTCGGCGCCCAGCCGTCGGGCCAGCCACACGGCCGCCATGCCGACGCCGCCGGTGGCGGCGTGGACGAGGAGCGTCTCGCCAGGCCGGAGCGCGGCCAGGTCGGTGAGCGCGTAGGCGGCCGTGAGGAAGGCCACGGGGATGGTCGCGGCCTCGGTGAAGGACCAGCCGCTGGGCATCCGGACCAGCAACCGCTGGTCGGCGACGACGATCGGGCCTGTGCCGTCTACGAAGACGCCCATCACCCGGTCTCCGGGTTTCAACCCCGTCACCTCCGGGCCGGTGTCGAGCACCACCCCGGCGCCTTCGCCGCCGGGCGGGCGGGCGTCGGAGACCCGGTCGAGGCCCGTCATCACGTCCCTGAAGTTGAGGCCGGCCGCCCGCAACGCGACCCGAACCTGACCTGCGCCGAGCGGCTGGTCGTAGGCGGGGTGCGGCAGGAACGCGAGATCCGCCACCGAGCCACGGGAGGTGAAGTCCAACCGCCAGGCGCCGGACGGCGGCGGGGAGAGCTCGGGCTCCGAGACGGCGGCGAGGAGCCTGGGCACAGTCACCGAGCCGTCGCGCAGCGCCAGTTGCGGCTCCTCGGTGGCGAACGCGGCCGGCAGCGCGCGCAGCGAGGCGACCGTGCCGTCGTGGTCGACGAGGGTCAGGAGACCCGGGTTCTCGGTCTGGGCCGAGCGGACCAGGCCCCAGACGGGGGCGGCCACGATGCCCGGCACGTCCTCGCCCTCGCGCGCGGCGACCGCGCGCCGGGTGACCAGGATGAGTCTGGTGCCGGCGGGCTCCGCCCGGCCGGTGCCGGAAGACACGCCCGGATCAGCCAGCCAGTCCCGGAGCAGTTCCAGCGTCCGCCGGGTGACCTCGTGCGCCGCCCGCGGTGTGTCGGCCGGATCGTCCGGCGGGGCGCAGGGAACCACCACGGCGTCCGGCGGAGGTCCAGCGGCGGCGCGCAGGGCCGCCAGGTCCGGCCAGCCGGTGACCTCGAAGCCCGCGGCGTCCAGGGCGGCTGCCAGCTCCACCGCCTCGGAGTGCTCCCCAAGCACCGCCAGGCGCGTGGGCCCCGAGCCTTCGGTCGACGGCGCGGGGCGCCAGACGACATGGTGCAGGTCCTGGGCGACGGCGGCCCGGTCGACGTCCCCGAGCGCTCGCAGTGCCAGGGCACCCGCCTCGAGCACGGGGGTGCCCGCCGGATCGCTGAGGGAGACCCGCACCGTCTCGGGGTCGCCCGTGTCGACGCGCGCCCGCAGCGTGCGCGCGCCCGTGGCGTGCAGCCTGACGTCCTGCCAGGAGAAGGGAACCCGGGTCTCTCCTGTGGTGGGCAGGGCGATGTGCAGGGCGGCGTCGAACAGGGCGGGGTGCAGGCCGAACCCGTCGGGCTCGCCCGCCTCCTCGGGAAGGGTGACCTCGGCGTAGAGGGTGGTGTCGAGCCGCCAGGCCGCGGTGAGTCCGCGGAACGCCGGACCGTAGGCGTAACCGCGTCCGGCCAGCCGGTCGTAGAGGTCCGACGGGTCGATCGGCGTGGCTCCGACCGGGGGCCAGACGGTCTCCTCGCCCGTCGGTTCCGGGGTGCGGGGGCGCTCGGGCGTGAGGGTGCCCGTGGCGTGTGTGGTCCACGGTCCTTCGGCCGAGGACGCCGCGGGGCGGGCGTACAGGGTCAGGGCGCGGCGCCCGTGCTCGTCCGGGGAGCCGACGTGGACCTGGATGGTCGTGGTGCCGCCGGTGGGCAGTACCAGGGGGGTGCCGAGGGTGAGTTCCTCCAGGTGGCCGCAGCCCACCTGGTCGCCGGCCCGGACGGCGAGTTCGACCATCGCGGTGGCCGGCAGCAGCACGCTGCCCCGAACGGCGTGGTCGGCCAGCCAGCGATGGGTGCGCGGGGACAGGTTACCCGTGAGGACGTGCTCGTCCGCCTCGGCCAGCGGAATGGCGGCGACCAGCAGGGGGTGGTCCGCGCGGGCGAGGCCGAGTGTCACGGGGTCGCTCGTCGACGGCGGGTTCTTCAGCCAGTACGCACGGCGCTGGAAGGGGTAGGTGGGGAGCCCGGCCGCGTCAATCGGCCGCTCGCCGAAGACGGCCCGCCAGTCGGGCACGGCGCCGCCGTGCACGTGCGCCGTGGCCAGCGAGGTCAGCAGCCGCCGCCAGCCGCCCTCGTCCCGCCGCAGGGTCCCGGTGACGGACACGCGGGCCTCCGGTGCGTGTGCCGCGACGGTCTCCTCGAGCCCGACGGTGAGCACCGGGTGGGCGCTCGTCTCGACGAACAGGGTGTGGCCGTCCGCGAGCAGCCTCCGGATCGCGGGCTCGAACTCCACCGTTCCGCGCAGGTTCTGGTACCAGTAGGCGGCGTCGAGCGGACCCCCGTCATGGCCGGCCACCGTCGAGTAGAACGGCAGATCGCCGGTGCGCGGTCGCACGGGGGCCAGGAGGTCGAGCAACTCCTCCCGGATAGACGCCACCTGGGGCGAGTGCGAGGCGTAGTCCACGGCGATCCGCCGGGCTCGGACATCCTCGCCCTCGCACCGGGTCAGCAGTTCGGCCAACGCGTCGGTGTCACCCGACACGACGGTGGCCGCGGGGCCGTTGACGGCGGCCACGGAGATCCGTCCCGACCACGGCGCGATGAGTTCGCGCGCCTCCAGGGCCCCCAGGGCCAGCGACACCATGGCGCCCCGTCCCGCGAGACCGCGGAGCGCCCGGGACCGCAGGGCCACGATCCGCGCCGCGTCCTCGAGCGAGAGCATGCCGGCGACGTGCGCCGCGGCGATCTCGCCCTGCGAGTGTCCGACGACGGCGTCCGGGCGCACGCCGAGCGACTCCCACAGCCGTGCCAGTGAGACCATCACCGCGAACAGGGCCGGCTGGACGACGTCGACCCGCTCCAACGACGCGGCGTCCACCTCGCCGCGCAGCACCGCCAGCAGGTCCCAGTCGGTGAACGGGGCCAGTGCCTCGGCGCAGGCCGTCAGTTGCCGGGCGAACATCGGCGCGGAGCTGAGCAGTTCCGTCGCCATGCCAGGCCACTGCGTTCCCTGGCCGGGGAACACGAACACCGTCCCACCGGGGCGGGTCGGCGCCGATCCCACCACGAGCCCCGGCGCCCCCTCGCCGGTGCTCAGCGCCACGAGTCCCGACCGGATCTCCGCCGCCCCGCGGCCCACCACGACGGCACGGTGTTCGAGGGGTGCGCGCCCCGCGGCCAGGGCGTACGCGAGCTCCGGGGTGGCTGGGTCGAGCGGGGCGGCCAGCAGGCGGCCGGCCAGCTCACGCAGGGCCGCGCCGCTCCTCGCCGAGAGGACGAGCGGCAGCGTACCGTCCGTCAGAGGGGCGGCACGGGGCGTTTCGTCGACCGGCGCCTCCTCCAGGACGAGGTGGGCGTTGGTCCCGCTGACGCCGAACGAGGAGACGCCGGCGCGGCGGGGGCGGCCGACCTCGGGCCAGGGCGTGTTCTCGGTGACCAGTTCGACGGCCCCGGCCGACCAGTCGACGTGTGGCGTCGGCTCATCCACGTGCGGCGTCCTCGGTACGACGCCGTGTCGCATGGCCTCGACCATCTTGATCACGCCGGCCACGCCGGCGGCGGCCTGGGTGTGGCCGATGTTGGACTTCACCGAGCCAAGCAGCAGCGGCCGTTCCTCCGGCCGGCCCTGCCCGTAGGTGGCCAACAGGGCGCCCGCCTCGATCGGATCACCCAGCGTCGTGCCCGTGCCGTGCGCCTCCACCACGTCCACGTCCGACGTGCCGAGCCCGGCACTCGCCAACGCATCGCGGATCACCCGCTGTTGGGACGGCCCGTTGGGCGCGGTCAGCCCGTTCGACGCCCCGTCCTGGTTCACCGCGGAGCCACGGACCAGTGCCAGCACCTGGTGACCGTTGCGGCGGGCGTCCGACAGTCGCTCCAGCAGGACGAGGCCGACGCCCTCGCCCCAGGACGTGCCGTCAGCGGCCGCCGCGAACGGCTTGATCCGCCCGTCGGGCGCCAACGCGCGCTGCCGGCTGAACTCGGTGAAGACGTCGGGCGTCGCCAGCACGGTCACGCCGCCGGCCAGCGCCAGGTCGCACTCGCCCGAGCGCAGCGCGCGTGCGGCGAGGTGTATCGAGACCAGCGAGGAGGAGCACGCCGTGTCCACCGTGATCGCCGGCCCCTCGAAGCCGAAGGCGTACGACACCCGGCCGGACGCGACGCTGCCCGCGGTGCCGTTCACGTAGTAGCCGGAGACGGCGTCGGGTATCTCGGCGAGCCGCGCGCCGTAGTCGTGGTGCATGACGCCGACGAAGACGCCGGTCCGGCTGCCGCGCAGCCCCCGGGGATCGATCCCGGCCCGTTCGAGCGTCTCCCACGAGGTCTCGAGCAACAGCCGCTGCTGCGGGTCCATCGCCAGCGCCTCGCGCGGCGAGATCCCGAAGAACTCGGCGTCGAAGCCCGCCGCGTCGTAGAGGAACGTGCCGTGGCGGGTGTAGGTCTTCCCCGGCACTCCCGGCTCCGGGTCATAGAGCGCGTGCGTGTCCCAGCCACGGTCGGTGGGGAACTCGCCGACCGCGTTCGCGCCGTCCGTCACAAGGCGCCACAGGTCCTGCGGCGAGCGCACCCCGCCGGGGTAGCGGCAGCCGACCGCCACGATCGCCACCGGCTCGTCCGAGGCGTGCGGGATCAGCCGTGGGGCGGAGGCGGTCGCCGGGGCGCCGGCGGCGCCCAGCTCGACGGCGAGGAAGCGGGCCAGCGCGAGGGGGGTCGGGTGGTCGAAGACCAGCGTCGTGGGCAGCCGCGAGCCGGTGGCCGTGTTGAGCCCGTTCCGCAACTCGACGGCGGCCAGCGAGTCGAAGCCGAGTTCCCTGAAGGGGCGTTCGGGTTCGACGGCCGCCGCGTCCCGCATGCCGAGCACGGCCGCCGCCTGCTCACGCACCATGTCCAGCACGGCCGCGACCGCCTTCTCCGCGGGCAGGCCGGCGAGCCGGTCCCGGAGCACGGAACCGCCGGTCCCTTCGCCGGCCGCCACCACGCGCCGCGCCGTCCTGACCAGGCCCCGTAGGACCGCGGGCAGGGCGGCGGCCGTGGTCCTGGACGTCGCCGTCGCCGCGTCGATCCGCACCGGGCACAGCCTGGCCTCGTCCAGGTTCAGGGCCTGGGCGAACAGCGTGAGGCCCTCGTCCTCGGCCAGCGGGCTGATGCCGATGCCGCGCCAGCGGGCGAGGTCGACGTCGGTCAGCGCCGCCGCCATCCCGCCGTCCGCGGCCCATGGCCCCCAGGCGAGCGAGATGGCGGGCAGGCCGAGCCCGCGCCGGTGGTCCGCGAGGCCGTCGAGGAAGGCGTTGGCCGCCGCGTAGTTGGCCTGCCCCGCGGTGCCGATCGTGCCGGCTATCGAGGAGAACAGGACGAACTCGGCGAGGGTGGTGTTCCCGGTGAGCTCGTGCAGGTGCCAAGCGGCGGCGACCTTGGGGCGCAGCACCCGGCCGAGCCGCTCGGCGTCCAGGGACTCGACGGTGGCGTCGTCAAGCACGCCCGCCGCGTGGACCACCGAGGTCAGGGGGTACTCCGCCGGCAGCTCGGCGAGTTCGGCCGCGAGCGCGGCGCGGTCGGTCACGTCACAGGCTCTGATGGTGACCCGGGCGCCGAGCGCGGTCAGTTCCGCGCGCAGCTGATCGGCCCCCGGGGCCTCCGGGCCCCGCCGGCTCAGCAACAGCAGATGGCCGCCTGGGCGGGAGACGGCGTAGAACCGGGCCAGCAGGGCTCCGAGCGCTCCGGTGCCGCCGGTGATCAGGACAGTGCCCGGGGCTTCCTGGTCGCGCGGGGTGTCGCTCGGCGGCTGGGTCACCCGCCGCAGCCGCGGCACGAGGAGTTCGCCGGCACGCACGGCGACCTGCGGCTCCCCGGCGGCAGCGGCCGCCGGCAGCGCCGAGGCGGTGGCGGAGTGGTCGTCCGCCAAGTCGACCAGGGAGAACCGGCCGGGGTGCTCGGTCTGGGCCGACCGCACCAGGCCCCAGACCGCGGCCTGGGCCAGGGCGGCCGTGTCGGTGCCCGTCGTCGCCCCGCGGGTCACCAGCACCAGGCGCGAGGCGGCGGTCCGCTCTTCGGCCAGCCACCGCTGCAGGAGGTCGAGCACCCGCTCTGTGGCGTGCGTGACGGCGTCGGGCAGCGACCGGTCGGGGTCCGGGCCGGCGACCGGTGCGAGAACCACCTCGGGGAAGGGTTCCTCGATCGCGGACGGGTCGGGGTAGCGGCGGCCGCCGAGTCCGAGGTCGTCGTCCCCGAGCACGGCCCACCCGGTGGGGCGCGCCGTCTCGGTCGGGACGGCCAGCGGCAGCCAGTCGAGCCGCGAAAGGCCGTCCCGGGCGGTGCCGGAGCCCGCCAGCCGCCCGGCGTCGGCCGTGGCCCAGGTCAGCGCCTCCGCCGTCAGCACGGGCCGCCCGTCGGTGTCGGTCAGGAGCAGGGCGTGGCGGTCCGTGCCGGTGGGCGTGAGCCGCACCCGCAGCCGGCGGGCGCCGGTGGCGTGCAGCCGCAGTCCCGACCAGGCGAAGGGCAGTCGCAGCCGGCCGGTCTCCTCGGCGGCGGCCAGGTGGAGGGCCGCGTCGAGCAGCGTGGGGTGGAGGGCGAAGTCGCCGCCGGCCTGGCCGTGCTCGACGGTGTCGGGCAGCTCGACCTCGGCGAGGAGTTCGCCCCCGCGCCGCCAGGCGGCGCGCAGGCCCCGGAAGGCGGGGCCGTACCGGTAGCCGCGGTCGGCGAGGCCGGCGTACACGTCGTCGACGTCGAGGGCCTCGGCTTCGGTTGGCGGCCACGGGGTGAGCGGGTCGCCGGCCGGCTCCCGCGCGTCGTCGGGTGCGAGGCGCCCGGCGGCGTGCCGGGTCCACGACGCGTCCTCGCGGACGCGGGAGTGAACGGTGAGGGAGCGCCGTCCGGCGTCGTCGGGGCCGCCGACGCGAACCTGGAGCTGGACGGTACCGCCGTCGGGCAGCGCGAGCGGGGTCTCGAGCGTCAGCTCGCCCAGCACTTGGCAGCCGACCAAGTCGCCAGCGGTGAGGACGAGTTCGGCGAAGCCCGCAGCCGGGAAGAGCGGCGTGTCGGCGATGGTGTGGTCGGTCATCCAGGGCAGCGCGGCGGTGGCGAGGCTCCCGGTCAGCAACTCGCCCTCGTCGTCGGCCAGCACCAGCCGGGCGTCGATCAGCGGGTGGTCCACCGCGTCGGCCCCGGCCAGGCGGCCGGGTGTGGCGGCTCCCGCCCAGAACCGCTGCCGCTCGAAGGCGTAGGTGGGCAGGTCGGTGGCGGCACCGGCCGCCTCGCCGAACAGACCGGCCCAGTCCGGGGAGATCCCATGGACGTGCAGTCGGGCCAGTGCGGTCCACAGGGCGACCGGCTCCGGGTGGCGGCGGCTCAGCACCGCCGTGGTGAGGTGGCCGGTGGAGTGCGCGGCGGCCAGGGTCTCCTCGGCCAGGCCCGCCAGGGCCGCGTCGGGTCCGAGTTCGAGGTAGGTGGTGGTGCCGAGCGCGCGCAGGGTGGCGACGCCGTCCCGGAAGCGGACGGGCCGCCTGATGTGCTCGGCCCAGTAGTCGGGGCTGGTCAGCTGCTCCGTGGTGGCGAGCTGGCCCGTGACGTTGGAGACGACGGGGATCGTCGGGGGGTGGTAGCTGACGGTGCCGGCGACGGCGCGGAACTCGGCGAGCACGCCGTCCATGTGTGGCGAGTGGAACGCGTGCGAGACCCGCAACTCTCGGCGGTGTTCGGGGCGCGGGGCGAGCCGGGCGGCGACCTCGCGGGTCGCCTCGGCCTCGCCGGCGAGCACGGTGCTGCGCGGCCCGTTGACAGCGGCGATGACGACGCGGTCCGTGAGGTCGGCGAGCGCGGCCGCCACCTCGGCCTCGGGGAGTTGGACGGCGATCATCACCCCGCCGGGGGTGGCGTCCTGCATCAGCCGACCGCGCGCGGCCACCAGGGTGGCCGCGTCCGGCAGGGAGAGCACGCCGGCCAGATGGGCGGCGACGAGTTCGCCGAGGGAGTGGCCGATGAGAAGGTCCGGCGTGATGCCGAGCCGGGTGATCAGCCGGTGAAGCGCGATCTCGACGGCGAACAGCGCGGGTTGCGCGTAGCGGGTCTGGTCGAGGAGGGCGGCTTCCGGGGTGTGCGGGTCGGCGAGCAGCAGGGGCCGCAGCGGCCGGTCGAGGTGCGGGTCGAGATGCTGGCAGACGTCGTCGAGTGCCTCGGCGAAAGCGGGCACCGCGCGGTACAGTCCGGCCCCCATGGCGGCCCGCTGGGCGGCCTGGCCGGCGAGGAGGAACGCCGTGCGCCCCGGGGCGCCGTCGGGAGCGCCCACGACGAGGCCGGCGTCGGTCCGGCCTGCCGCCAACGCCCCGAGCGCCGTCCGGAGTTCGGGCAGGGTATGCCCCACGGTGACGGCCCGGCTTTCGAGCGCGGCACGGCCGGTGGCGAGGGTGTGCCCGATGGCGGCGAGGTCCGGCGCCGGTGTGGCGTCGAGATGGTCGAGCAGCCGACCGGCCTGGGCGCGCAGGGCGTCCGGCGTCCTGGCGGAGAGCGGCCAGAGCACAGGGGTCTCACCGCTCGGCGCGGACGGCACGGACGGGGCGGGGGGCGAGGCCGGGGCCTGTTCGAGGATGACGTGGGCGTTGGTGCCGCTGATGCCGAACGAGGAGACGGCCGCGCGGCGCGGCCGGTCCACGGCGGGCCAGCCGGTGGTCTCGGTCACCAGCTCGACGGCGCCGCTCGTCCAGTCGACGTGCGGGGTGGGCTCGTCCACGTGCAGGGTGGCGGGCAGTACGCCGTGCCGCATCGTTAGCACCGACTTGATGACGCCCGCGATGCCGGCCGCCGCCTGGGTGTGGCCGATGTTGGACTTCACCGAGCCCAGCAGCAGTGGCCGTTCGGCCGCACGGTCCTGGCCGTAGGTGGCCAGCAGCGCCCCCGCCTCGATCGGGTCGCCCAGGGTGGTGCCGGTGCCGTGCGCCTCCACGACGTCGACGTCGGCGGCGGCGAGACCGGCATCGGCCAGCGCCTGCCTGATCACCCGCTGCTGCGACGGGCCGTTGGGCGCGGTCAGCCCGTTGGAGGCGCCGTCCTGGTTGACGGCGGAGCCGCGGACCAGTGCCAGGACCGGGTGGCCGTTGCGGCGGGCGTCCGACAGCCGCTCCAGCAGGACGAGGCCGACGCCCTCGCCCCATGCCGTGCCGTCGGCCGCCGCTGCGAACGGCTTGATCCGTCCGTCGGCGGCGAGTCCGCGTTGGCGGCCGAACTCGGTGAAGATCTCGGGCGTCGCCATGACCGTCGCCCCGCCGGCCAGCGCCAGCCGGCACTCGCCCGCGCGCAGCGCCCGGGCGGCGAGGTGCAGCGCGACCAGGGAGGAGGAGCAGGCGGTGTCCACGGTGACGGCCTGGCCTTCGAGGCCGAGCGCGTAGGCGATGCGGCCGGAGGCCACGCTCGTGGTTTTGCCGGTCAGCAGCGAGCCACTGAGCTGCTCGGGCGCCTGGGTGGCGCGCGGCCCGTAGTCCTGCGGCATGACGCCGACGAAGACGCCGGTGTCGCTGCCGCGCAGACTGGTCGGGTCGATCCCGGCCCGTTCCAGCGCCTCCCACGCCGTCTCGAGCAGCAAACGCTGCTGCGGGTCCATCGCCAGCGCCTCACGCGGCGAGATTCCGAAGAACGCGGCGTCGAACGCGTCGGCGTCCCGCAGGAACGTGCCGTGGCGGGTGTAGGTCTTGCCCGGCTTGCCCGGCTCCGGGTCGTAGAGGGCGTCCAGGTCCCAGCCGCGGGTGGTGGGGAAGTCGCCGACGGCGTCGACGCCTTCGGTGAGCAGCCGCCACAGGTCCTCGGGTGACCGCACGTCTCCCGGATAGCGGCAGCCGATCGAGACGATGGCGATGGGATCGTCGGCGACGGCCGGGCTCATCGCGGGTGCCGTCGCCCGGGTGGCGCCGACGGTGACGCCCAGGCGGTCCTCCAGGTAGGCAATCAGCGCGCCGGGGGTGGGGTGGTCGTAGATGAGTGCGGTGGGCAGTCGCAGGCCGGTGGCGGGGGCGAGGCGCCTGTGCAGTTCGACGCCGGTGAGCGAGTCGAAGCCGAGGGACTTGAACGTGGCCTCGACGTCCACGGACTCGGCGGTGCCATGGCCCAGAACCGCCGCGATATGGGTACGGACGAGGTGGGAGAAATCCCGGGCGGCGGCGGGGTCGCCGCTGGTGGCGGGCGCGTCCTGGTCCGGGTGGGCGGCGCGGCGGGCGCGCTCGGGGAGCAGGCCGCGCAGCACGACGGGAAGGCTGTCGTCGGCGGCGTGGCGACGCAGGGCGACGAGGTCGAGGCCGGCGGCGAGTCGGGGCTCCGCGGCCCCACCCCGGGCGAGCAGGGCCAGGGCCCGTTCCGTGCGGGGCGGTTCGAGGCCGAGCGCGGCGTCGCCGTCAAGACCGAGGTGGGGCACGGTGGCGGGCAGGCCTGCCGCGCGGCGGTGCGCGGCGAGGGCGGCGAGGAACGCGTCGGTGTCGGCGCCGTTGCGGCCGTCCGCGGCGCCCAGCAGCCCGGCGGTCGAGGCGAGCAGCGTGAACTCCGACAGCGCGGGCGCGTGGTCGCGGGTGAGGACGTGCAGGTGCCAGGCGGCCGCGATCGTCCGCTGGATCCCGTCGTCCTGGGCCCCGGCGCCGTGCACGACGGCGGTCAGCGGGTGCGCGGTCGGCAGGTCGGCGAGCGCTCCGGCGAGCGCCTGTCGGTCGGCGATGTCGCAGGCCCTGATGGTCACCTCGGCGCCGAGTTCGGCGAGCTCGGCACGGAGCTGGGCCAGGCCGGGGGCGTCGGCGGCACGCCGGCCGAGCAGCAGCAGCCGGGCGCCGGGGCGGGTGGTGGCGAGGTGCCTGGCGATCGTGCCGGCCCGCGGGCCGGGGAAGCCGGTGATCAGCGTGGTCCCGGTGGCCGGGAGCGCGGCCCGGCCGGCGTCCGGGGACGAGGTGTCACGCCGCAGCCGGGGCACGTACAGGACACCGTCCACGACGGCGAGTTGGGGTTCGCCGGTGGCGACGGCCGCGGCCAGCGCGGCGTCGGCGGGGCTGGCCGCGTCGAGGTCGACGACGGTGACGCGGCCCGGGTGTTGCCGCTGCACCGAGCGCACCAGGCCCCAGACCGCGGCGTCGGCGAGCCCGTCGACGGCCTGGCCGGGACAGGCGGCCACGGCGCCGCGCGAGACGATCACCAACCGGGATCCCGTGCTCAGTCGCTCGTCGCCGAGCCAGCCGCGGAGCAGGGCCGACACGCGCCGGATGGCACGGCGGGCGGCGACCGGCGGAAGCTCCTCGGCCGAATCGGCCTCGCGTGGGACGGCGGCGGTGAGGATCACCCCGGGCGGCGGCCCGTCGCCCTGCGCGACGGCGGAGAGCCTGGTGTGTCGGGGCAGATCGAGACCCAGGTCGTCCTCGCCGACGACGGCCCAGGTGGCGGGCTCGGGGGCGGTCGTTCGAGCCGACGACGGCAGCGGCAGCCAGTCGAGCCGCAGGACGGGCTCCGCACGGGCGCCGCGCGCGGGCGGCAGCTCATCGGCGGCGAGTCGCCCGATGGTCACGGACTCGGCGCTGAAGACCATGCCGCCGGTCGGGTCGGCGAGCAGCATCGCGAAGCGGTCGTCGCCGACGCGGGTGAGGCGTGCCCGCAGCGCGCGGGCGCCGGTGGTGTGCACCCGGACCCCGGACCAGTCGCGCGCCAGCCACGGCCGGTCGGACTCCGTGACGGCGAAGGCCGGTTGGAGGGCGGCCTCGAGCAACGTGGGGTGCAGGGCGTAGCGATCGGTGTCGGCGGTCTCCGCGGGGATCGCCAACTCGGCGAACAGGTCCTCCCCGTGTCGCCAGGCGGCTCGGAGCGCCTGGAAGGCGGGGCCGTACTGGTGGCCGCGGGCCGCGAGCCGGTCGCACAGCGGGTCGAGGTCCAGGGGGATCGCGCCGGCCGGCGGCCAGGCGGCGAGTTCGGACGTGCGACCGGTGACGGCGGGGTCACCTGGGCCGTACGAGCCGGTGGCGTGCCGGGTCCAGTCGGCCTCCCCCGCGACGCGGGAGCTGATGGTGAGCGCGCGCCGGCCGTCCGCGTCCGGGGGGCCGAGCCGCAGTTGAAGTTGCGCGGCGGCGGACTCGGGCAGCCGCAGCGGGGTGTCGAGGCGCAGCTCGCGCAGTTCGCCAGCGCCGGCCGACTCGCCGGCGGCGAGGGCGAGTTCGACAAGGGCGGCAGCCGGCAGCAGCGGTGCGTCGCCGAGGGCGTGGTCGGCGAGCCAGGGGTGGGAGCGGGTGGCGAGAGCGCTGGTGAAGAGGTGTCCCTCGCCGTCGGCGAGCGCGGTGCCGGCGCCGAGCAGCGGGTGCTCCGGGGTGTCGAGGCCGGCGGATGCCACATGGGCCGCGGCGCCGTTGTCCGCCCAATACGTCTGGCGCTGGAAAGGGTAGGTGGGCAGCGCGGTGGCGTCGATCGACCCTTCGCCGATCGCGGCCGACCAGTCTGGGGTCACCCCACCGTGGACGTGCGCGTCGGCGAGGGAGGTCAGCAGCCGTGACCAGCCGCCCTCGCCTCGGCGCAGCGTGCCAGTGACGGTGGCGCCGGCCTCGGGGGCGTGCGTGGCGATGGCCTCCTCGACGCCGACGGTCAGCACCGGGTGGGCGCTGGTCTCCACGAAAAGGGTGTGACCGGCGGCGAGCAGGTTCCGGGTCGCGGTCTCGAACTCGACGGTCTGGCGCAGGTTCTCGTACCAGTAGGCGGCGTCCAGCGGCACGTCGGCCGGGAGCGGACCGGCGGCGCGGCCGGCCACGGTGGAGTGGAAGGGCACGTCGCCCGGGCGTGCTTCGATCGGGGCCAGCAGTTTCAGCAGTTCGTCGCGGATCGTCTCGACCTGCGGCGAGTGGGAGGCGTAGTCGACGGCGATCCGCCGGGCGCTGATACCCTTTTTCTCGCAACGAGCCAACAGCTCGTCCAACGCCTCGTCCTCGCCCGAAACGACCGTGCTGGTGGGGCCGTTGACCGCGGCGACCGATATCCGCCCGGCTCGTGAGCCGATCAGCTCGCGCGCCGCGTCGGCGCCCAGTGGCAGCGAGGCCATCCCGCTCCGGCCGACGATCGACCGCAACGCCCGCGAGCGCAACGCCACCACCCGCGCGGCGTCCGACAACGACAGCATCCCCGCGATGTACGCCGCGGCGATCTCGCCCTGGGAGTGGCCCACCACCGCGTCGGGACGCACCCCCATCGACTCCCACAACCGGGCCAGCGAGACCATCACCGCGAACAGCGCCGGCTGTACCACGTCCACCCGCTCAAGCGACGGCACACCCCGCTCGCCACGCAACACCGCCAGCAGGTCCCACCCCGTTAACGGCGCGAGCGCGTCCGCGCAGGCCGTCAGGTGCTCGGCGAACACCCGTGAGGAGTCGAGGAGTTCAACCCCCATGCCCTGCCACTGCGATCCCTGGCCCGGAAACACGAAGACCGTCCCGCCCGGGTGGCCGGCGCGCCGGCCCACGACGACGCCGGGCCGCTCGTCACCCGCGGCGAGGGCGGCCAGGCCCTCCCGCAGGTCGCCGGCGTCCCGGCCGACGACCACGGCGCGGTGTTCGAGGGAAGCACGCCCCCCCGCCAGGGCCCGGCCCAGCGCCACTGGTTCCGACACCGCGTCGGCCAGCCGCCCGGCCTGCTCGCGCAGCGCCTCGGCGGTCTTCGCGGACAGCACGAGGGGCAGCGTTCCGTCGGTCGCCACGGCACCCTCGGCGGGGGCCTCGACCGGCGCCTGCTCCAGGATCACGTGCGCGTTGGTGCCGCTGATGCCAAACGAGGAGACGCCTGCGCGCCGGGGCCGGGCCGCCTCGGGCCACGGCGTGTGCCGGGTCACCAACTCCATGGCGCCGGCCGACCAGTCCACGCGCGGCGTCAGCTCGTCCACGTGCAGGGTCGCGGGCAGCGCACCGTGCCGCAGGGCCATGACCATCTTGATCACACCGGCGACACCGGCCGCGGCCTGGGTATGGCCGATATTCGACTTCAACGAGCCAAGCAGCAGGGGCCGTTCAGCTGGCCGGTCCTGGCCGTAGGTGGCCAGCAGCGCGGCGCCCTCGACCGGGTCGCCGACGGTGGTGCCGCTGCCATGGGCCTCGACGGCGTCGACGTCCGCGGTGGTCAGGCCGGCGTCCGCCAGGGCCGCCCGGATGACGCGCTCCTGCGCGGGGCCGCTGGGGGCGGTGAGGCCGTTGGACGCGCCGTCCTGGTTGATGGCGCTGCCGCGGATGACGGCGAGCACCTGGTGCCCCTTGCGCCGCGCGTCCGACAGGCGTTCCAGCAGGACGAGGCCGACGCCCTCGGCGAGGCTGAATCCGTCCGCCGCGGCGGCGAACGGCTTGGAGCGGCCGTCGGGGGCCAGGCCGCGCTGCCGGCTGAATTCCATGAACATGCCGAGGCTGCTCATCACGGTGGCGCCGCCGGCCAGGGCAAGATCGCACTCGCCGGAGCGCAGGGACCGGACCGCCAGGTGGACCGCGACGAGGGAGGCCGAGGAGGCGGTGTCCACGGTCAGGGCCGGGCCTTCGAGGCCCAGGGTGTAGGCGATCCGGCCGGATGCGGCGCTGCCCGTCGTGCCGGTGAGGATGTGGCCTTCGAGCGGCGATCCCTCGTCCATGCGGGGGCCGTAGTCGGTCGGCATGGCGCCGACGAAGACGCCGGTGTCGCTGCCGCGCAGGGTGGTCGGGTCGATGCCGGCGCGCTCCAGGGTCTCCCAGGAGGTCTCGAGCAGCAGTCGCTGCTGCGGATCCATCGCCAGCGCCTCACGTGGCGAGATCCCGAAGAACGCCGCGTCGAACCGGTTGGCGTCGTGGATGAAGCCAGCCTCGCGCTGGTAGTTGTGGCCTGGCGTGCCCGGGTCTTCGGCGGCGGCGCCCGCCAGGTCCCAGCCGCGGTCCTCGGGGAAGGGGCCGATGGCGTCCCGGCCGTCGGCCAGCAGCCGCCACAGCTCGTCGGGACCGGTGACTCCGCCCGGGAACCGACAGCCCATGGCCACGACGGCCACCGGCTCGTGCGATCCGCTCAACGGTGCCGCCGGTCCGTTAGTTTCACGCACCATACAGTCTCAGAACCCCTCAAGAGCAGCAGAGCCGACATCCCGGCCAAAGATTATCCGGCCGTCCAGACGAGGAAACGACACAACCGTACTAATTCAGCACCACACCAAGCCCCTCACAAAACCGCAGCGGCTCCCCGCAGGAACATCGCAGGTGCGATTCGACGCAACCCGCCGAGTGTAGATCATCTCGGGAAGGTGCAGGTGAGAACCGCGAAACTCACACCGGCCCCCCCTTGCACGCGACGTCGCGCCATGGCAGACTCCCGTGGGCCAGTGACCCGGCAGCGGCGATTTCGCATTTCTGAATTCCTGCCTCGACGGCGGCCGGAACCTCAGCCGCGAAGCCTTTCTTCGTGCCGCTTTCGCGACCTCCCCAAAGGTTCGCCGAATTACCGGCGAAATAACTTCGCCACGCCCCGGCAGCGCCTTTCCGATTGCCGCCCCAAAGGCACCGGACACGCACGCAGGACCGCCGGGCGCTCCCGTTCCCCCTGGCCAGCACGCCGACGCGGACACTCGCACTCACCTTCGGTAGTCACTCACGCACTGGACAGGACGGCGAGATGGTATGAGCGGCAACCATCGGAGGAACAACATTCCGGCCATCACAACAGGAGGCGAGCCGTCCGGTTTTGACGCCCCCTTGAGTGTTTGAATGCCCGATATCGGACGAGGAGAGGAGCGGTCATGGGCAAGGACGTGCACGTGCAGGACCTGCCGGGTGTGGGGAAGCGGTACGACATCGACCTCGGCCGGCCCGACCAGCGGATCTCGGTGATCATAAGGTCGGGCGGCGTGCGGGACCTCTACGTCTTCGCCACCGCGTCTGCCGACCCGACGGCCGTGATCGAGCTGACGGAGGAGCAGGCCCGCAAGGTGAGCGCCGTGCTCTCGGCGACGTTCTTCGAGGCCTGAGGGAAGCGCGTCCGGCATGGGCCACGCCGACCTCCTGGGCATCGGCGCCACGGTGCTGATCGCCGGCGTACTGGCGCGGTTGGCCCGGCGGTTCGGGCTGCCGTCGATCCCCTGCTACATGCTGGTCGGCATCGCCTTCGGGCCCGGCACCCCGGGGCCCGAGCTGGTGCGCCACCCGGAGGACCTGACGGTGGTCGCGGCGTTCGGCCTGGTGCTGCTGCTGTTCCACCTGGGGGTGGAGTTCCCGGTCGACCAGGTCCTCGGCGGCGGTCGCCGGCTGTTCCTGGCCGCGGTGATCTGCATCGCCGTCAACGTCTGCGCCGGCCTGCTGTTCGGCCTGGTCCTCGGCTGGGGCGGCCCCGAGGCGCTGGTGATCGCGGGCGCGCTCGGCATCTCGTCCTCCGCGATCGTCACCAAGCTGCTGATCGAGCTGCACCGGCTGACCAACGCCGAGACTCCGGTGATCCTCGGGATCATCGTGATCGAGGACCTGTTCCTCGCCCTCTATCTGGCGCTCCTCTCCCCCGCGCTCTCGCAGGCCGGCTCGGCGGCCGGGCTGGCCGCCGACGTGGCCGCGAGCTTCGGCTTCCTGCTGCTGCTCTTCCTGGTGGCCAGGTTCGGCGCCCGGCTGGTGGCGACGCTGGTCGACAGCCGGGAGGACGAGCTGTTCGCCGTGCTGACGATCGGGCTCGTCGTGCTGGTGGCCGGCCTCTCCGACCGGCTCGGCGTCTCGGACGCGATCGGCGCGCTGATGACCGGTCTCGTGCTGTCGCGGACGGAGATCAGGGAGCGGGTGGTGCGGCTGGTGCTGCCCCTGCGGGACGTGTTCGCCGCGATCTTCTTCGTCACCTTCGGGCTGACCATCGACGTCGCCCATCTGGGAGCGGTGGCGCTGCCGGTGGTGATCGCGGTGGCGGTGACGCTGGTGTGCAACCTGGCCGCCGGCGTCGCGGCGGCCAGGCTGTTCGGCTTCAACCAGCGGGGGGCGGTCAACGTCGGCCTGACGATGCTGGGCCGCGGCGAGTTCTCGTTGATCCTGGCCAGCCTGGCGCTCGCGGCGGGGCTGGACGCCAGAATCGGCCCGTTCGTGGCCGTCTACGTGCTGGTGCTCGCGGCGCTCAGCCCGCTGCTGGCCGCGTACTCGCGCCGCGCCGCCCGGCTGATGCCGGACTGGCTGCTGCGGCCCGGCTGGCGGTACGTGCGGGAGGAGACGATCAGCACCTCCTGCACCCACCTGGACCGGATCCGGGTGACGGAGACGGACGCCGAGGCGTGTCCGCGGTGCCTGGCGGAGGGCAGCAGCTGGGTGGAGCTGCGCCTCTGCGTCACCTGTGGGCAGGTGGGCTGCTGCGACGACTCGCCGCGGCGGCACGCCAGCGAGCACGCGCGCGAGTCGGGGCATCCGATCATCCAGTCCGCCGAGCCCGGCGAGGACTGGCGCTGGTGCTTCCCCGACGAGACCCTGGTGCAGGCGCCGCTCGGCCGGAAACGGTCTTCCACGGTGGACTCATAGCCAGCTAAAGATTTCGCCAATTCGTTTATATGTAGTAAGCATCTTGTCGTAGGGTCGCCAGCGGGGCAGCAACCGATGGGAAGACCGTGACGACACAGAGTAAGGAAGACCTGACCGCCGCCGGCGCCGACCGAACCGGCACGACCGCGCCCGCGGAGTCACCCGCACCCGCGATGACCCACCCGCAGATCGTGCGGGCGCTGTCCGGGCTGCTGCTCGGCATGTTCACGGCGATCCTGTCCTCGACGATCGTCACCAACGCGCTGCCGCACATCATCACCGACCTGGGCGCGGGACAGTCCGCCTACACCTGGGTGGTGACCGCGACCCTGCTGTCGATGACGGCCTCCATGCCGCTGTGGGGAAAGCTCGCCGACCTGTTCAGCAAGAAGCTGCTCATCCAGGTCGCGCTGGTCGTCTACGTGCTGGGCTCGCTCGTCGCCGGCCTCGCGCAGAACGCGGGGACGCTGATCGCCGTCCGCGCGGTGCAGGGCCTCGGCGTCGGCGGCATGGTGGGGCTCTCGCAGATCATCCTGGCCGCGATGATCCCGCCGCGGGAGCGAGGGCGCTACAGCGGCTACCTGGGCGCCACCTTCGCCACGGCCACCGTCAGCGGCCCGCTCATCGGCGGCCTGATCACCGACACCCCGGGCCTCGGCTGGCGCTGGTGCTTCTACATCGGCGTCCCGTTCGCGCTCGCCTCGCTCGCCGTGCTGCGGCGCACGCTGCGGCTGCCGGCGGTCAGGCGCCGGGTGCGGATCGACTGGGCCGGGGCACTGCTGGTCGTCGGCGCCGTCTCGCTGTTGCTGATCTGGGTGACGCTGGCCGGCGAAAGCTACCCCTGGGCGTCCTGGCAGACCCTGGCCATGGTCGGCGGCTCGCTGCTGCTCGGCGCCCTGTTCGTCCTCGTGGAGCTGCGGGCCAGCGACCCGATCATCCCGCCACGACTCTTCCGCGACCCCACGATCACGCTGACGTCGATCGCCTCGATCTTCGTGGGCATAGCGATGTTCGCCGGTACGATCTTCTTCAGCCAGTTCTTCCAGCTGGCCCAGGGGCGGAGCGCCACCGTCTCGGGCCTGATGACCATACCGATGATCGGTGGCATGTCCCTCTCCACCACCGTCTCGGGGTGGTTCATCACCAGGACCGGGCGCTGGAAGCGCTGGCTGGTGGCGGGCGGCGTCCTGATGAGCGCCGGCACCGCGCTGCTGACCACCATGCGCCACGAGACCCCCTACTGGCAGATCGCCGCCTTCATGGGCCTGATGGGTCTCGGCCTCGGGATGCTGATGCAGAACCTGGTGCTCGCCGCCCAGAACCAGGTGGCGGCCAGGGACCTGGGCGTGGCCAGTTCCACCGTCACCTTCTTCCGCTCCTTCGGCGGGGCGATCGGCGTCGCTGCCTTCGGCGCGCTGCTCGCCAGCCGGGTGGCCGACTACACCCGCGAGGGCCTGGCCGACCTCGGCATCCCGGCCGAGAGCGTGACCGGCGGCGGCATCCCCGACCTGGCCGCGCTGCCGGCTCCGCTGCGCACGGTTGTCGAGAGCGCGTACGGGCACGGCGTCGCCGACATCTTCCTGTTCGCCGCGCCGTCAGCGGTGGTGGCGCTGCTGCTCATGCTGTTCGTCAAGGAGGTCGCGCTGCGGACCCGGCAGTAGGCGCCGGTCCCGCCGCGCTCCGCGCGGCGGGACCGTGCCGTCAGGCCAGCAGGAAGTCCGCCTCTCCGCGCTTGGCGCCTCGGATGAAGGTCTCGATCTCGTGCGGGGTGTAGATCAGTGCCGGCCCGTCGGGATCGGTCGACTGGCGCAGGGCCACCCGACCGTCGGCCAGCTTCATGGCTTCGACGCAGTTGCCGCCGTTCGTTCCGCTCCAGGGCTTGCGCCAGCCCTCGGTGCCCAGCTCCCTGGCCGGCATCCCGTTGTATATCCGTGTCGTGGTGAGCGCCCTGCGGCGCGTCTCGTCACCCATGCGGTGTCAGAGCTCCTTGCGAATGTCACCGAGGATCGCCGCGGTGTCTTGAACCGGTGCGGCCTGGGCGCCCATGCGGTCGAGCACCTCGCGGTAGGCCACGGTGTCGGGCCGTTCGTCGAGGTAGGCCGCACCGGTCAGGCTCTCGGCGTAGATGATGTCCGGCAGTTCCGGGATCTCGAATCTGAAGAGCTGGAACGGCCCGAACATGCCGGGGTGTGGCCCGGCCCTGAGCGGCATGATCTGCAGCGTGACGTTCGGCAGGGACGTCGCCTCGATCAGCCGGTCGACCTGCGCGCGCATCACGGCCGGTGGCCCGACCCTGCGCCGCAGCACGTGCTCCTCGACCACCGCCCACAGCAGCGGGGCGCGTGGCCGGCGAAGCAGTTCCTGGCGCGCCATGCGCAGGTCCACCCTGCGCTCGATCTCCTCGGTCGGCGCGCCGGGAAAACCTGTTCTGAACAGGACTCTGGCATAGTCCCGGGTTTGCAGAAGCCCCGGGACGCAGTGTGGTTCATACGCCCTGATCAGCCTGGCCTCGCCCTCCAGGCTCACGTAGAGGGAGAACCAGTCGGGGGTGACGTCGCGGAACCGGTGCCACCAGCCGGGGCGGTTGGCCTCCTCGACCAGTTCCATGAACGACGCCACCTCGGCGTCGTCCACGCCGTAGAGCTCCAACAGGGCCTTGACGTACAGCGGCTTGAGGCCGACCTCGGCCTTCTCCATGCGGCGCACGGTGGCGGTGTTGACGCTGAGCGCGCGGGCGGCGTCGGCGAAGGTGCGGCCGGCACGCTCCCGCAGATCGCGCAGCCGCATCCCGAGGACGATCTGTCCCACGGTCGGCCCCGAACGCGCCTCTGCCACCTCGCCCTCCTCCGGGCATTGCCAAGTCCCCCGACCCGGACAAAGTTTGCCACACCCAGTAGCGGCATCGGCAGAGAGTCATCTGACTTTCTGCAAATTGCAGAACTACCCTTGCGCTTGCGTAGCGTCGTTGCCCATAGTTATCAAGTGACCCGGCTCACGATGGCTCCTGCCCCATGGAAGGCGACCCCGCCCGTGTCCCCACTTCGCGGCACGACGCCCATCCCTCTGCCCCGCCGCGCGGACCACCGTCCGCCGAGCCCGCCGGGCGAGCGGATCGACCTGCCGGCGGTCGCGACCTCGGTCGCCGCGGCGCGAGCTCGGGTGCGGACCCGCCTCGATCACTGGGGGCTTCCGGAGTCGGTCCGTGACACGGCGCAACTGGTCGTCTCCGAACTGGTGACCAACGCCGTTCTGCACACGCGCAGTGACCGTGTGGTGTGTTGGCTGGTCTCGCAGGGCCGTGGGGTGCGGGTCGAGGTCACGGACCAGGGCCCCGGCATGGCCCCCCGGGTGCCGCGCCAGGCAAGCTCGGAGGCGGAGGGCGGCCGCGGCCTCATGCTGCTCGACTCGCTTGCGGTGCGCTGGGGTGTCATCCCACCGGGGCACGTGTCGGGCTGCACCGTGTGGGCCGAGATACACCCCTGACGCCCCGGTCCCCACACTCGCGGACACCGCCCGCCAACATCAAAATTGGATAACTTCCGTCACCTCCGCCACAACCTTTTACGAGTACGGTTTCCGGAGTGCACACGTCCGGTCACGGCGCGCTATGGTGCGCGCGTGTCGCGCATCCCTCCCCTCCCGCGTCCACCCCGCCCGGTCCTCATCGGCGGTGTGCTGGCGCTCGGTTTCGGCGGTCTGTCCCTCGGTTGGATCCTGCTCTTCGGCCCGCTCGGCGGCGAGATAGCGCGGGGCACCAGCGTCCAGGGCGTGGACATCGGCGGTCTCTCGCCCGATGAGGCGCGGGATCGGCTGTCCGCCGAGCTCGCCGACTCCTGGTCCGCCCCGCTCCAGGTGCTGCTCGGCGGTGAACAGTCCGAGCGGCACGCCGTCGAACCGGCCACCGCCGGCCTCCGCGTCGACGTCGAGGCGACCGTCGCGCAGGCCGACCGATCCGGCCCGCTCGGCCGGCTCTTCGGGGCCAGGGGCGGCGAGTTGGAGCCCGTGGTCATCCAGGACGCGGCGGGCGCGAGGGCCGGGCTCGCCGCGCTCGCCGACTCCTGGGAGAGCGCGGTCGAGGAGGGCGCGGTGTCCTTCGTGGACGGCCGGGTGGAGGTCACCGAGCCCGAGGCGGGCATCGTGCTCGACGTGGCCGGCTCGCTCGGGCCGCTGCGGGACGCCTATCCCTTCGACGCCGACGCCGGGCCGGTGCGGCTGCCGGTCTGGCAGGCCGAGCCACGCACCGACCAGCGTGAGGTGGAGCGGGCCCTCGCCGAGTTCGCCGAGCCGGCCATGTCAGGACCCGTCACCCTCACCGCAGGCGACCGCCGCATCCCCATCTCGCCCGAGGTGATCGGCGACCACCTCGCCCTCACCCCCGACGCGCTGGGCACGCTGCGCCCCGAGTTGGACGGCGAGGCGCTGGCCGCCGACGAGCGCGTCGCCGAGGCGCTCGCCGCGGCCACCGTCGACCCGGTCGAGGGCACCGTGCGCCTCGACGGCGACCGGGTGGTCTTCGACGAGCCGGGCGAACCCGGCAGCCGGGTGGCGCCCGATGCGGTCGGCGAGGCCGTGCTCCCGCTCCTCACCGGGATCGGTGAGGCGGCCCGCACCGGCCCCGTGGACACCGAGCCGGTCGAGCCGACGCTCAGCCGCGACACCTACCGGGAGCTGGGCCTCGTCGAGGAGATGTCCTCCTTCACCGTCGAGTTCGAGCCCGCCGACTACCGCACCACCAACATCGGCCGCGCCGCCGAGCTGATCAACGGCTCGCTGGTGCTGCCCGACGAGACCTGGAGCTTCAACGACCGGGTCGGCGAGCGCACCGAGGAGAACGGCTTCGTGGAGGGCGTCATCATCCTCGACGACCAGTACCAGCGCGCCCAGGGCGGCGGCGTCTCGGCCGTGGCCACCACCGTCTACAACGCGATCTTCTTCGCCGGCGTCAAGCCGCTCGAACACGGCGCGCACTCCTTCTACATCGAGCGCTATCCGGAGGGCCGCGAGGCCACCGTCGCCTGGGGCAGCCTCGACCTGCGCTTCCTCAACGACTCGGGCAACGCCGTCTACATCTTGGCCGACGCCACCGACACCTCGGTCACCGTCACCTTCCTCGGCACCAGGAAGTACGACCAGGTCCGCGCCGACACCGGCCCGCGCGAGAACATCCGCGAACCGGAGACCCGGCGGGGCGAGGGCGAGGACTGCGTGCCGCAGCCCCCGTTCGAGGGCTTCGACGTCGAGGTCCAGCGGATCTTCGTCAACGACGGCGAGGAGGTCGGCCGGGAGAGCTACACCACCAGCTACGTGCCGCGCGACGAGGTCCTCTGCCCCGCCACGGTGACCGGCTCGGTCTCGGCGCGGGAGGCCGACCAGGGCACGGCGCCGGAACGGAACCCACCGGTCTCCGGCGGCGGCTGGCCCTGGTGGTACTGGGGCCAGGGCTACTGACCCCGCGGCCCCCGGGCCCGCGTCAGGCCGGCGCGAGGACGTCGATGAAGCTGAAGGCGGGGACGTCGAGCAGGCGGCGGTCGACGATCCGCCAGCCGCTCTCCTCGATGGCGGTCGACCACTCGTCGATGGTCGGCACCAGCTGCCCCATCACGCTGTGCACGGTCTCAAACCCCAGGGTGAACATGGGGTGTTCGGGTCCGTCCAGGCCGGTGGAGCGGCAGGTGTCGCCGAGGATCAGGTTCCTGGCGGACGGGAAGACGGTCCGCAGCCGGCGCAGCGTGCGCACGCAGTTCTGCCGGGGCCAGAGGTCGTGGCCCATCAGGAAGCAGGTCACCGTGTCGACCTGCCCGTACTCGGGGCGCGGGCCCATGGTGACCAGGTCGTCCTGGAGCAGCGTGACCCGGTCGGCGACGCCGGCCTCCCGCACCGCCTCCCTGGCCAGGCTGATCGCGCTCGCCGACTTGTCGACACCGATCAGCCGCAGCTCGGGCCGGAGCGCCGCCAGCGTCCGCAGCCGCTCCCCGCCGCCGCACCCCAGGTCGGCGACGGTGCCGAGCTCCAGCTTCTCCAGCATGTCGCACAGCGCCGGGTCGAAGTAGGTCTGGGTGATGTTGCGGCAGGCCACGCTGAGGGCGCGGGCGTCCCGCCGCACGAAGCCGCCCTGCCGCAGGCTGTTGACCACCTTGACCGGCAGGGTGGTGAGCAGTTCGCCGCAGCCCCTGGTCAGCCAGTAGAAGAAGGCGCGGGCGCGGAACGCGTCGTCGAAGCCGATGTCGGTCTCGGCCACCTTGCGCTCCGGGTCCAGCATGACGATGCGGCGGCTGGAGAGGGCGACCAGGATGGCCCGCACCGTGTGCGGGTGCGCGTCCCGCTGCTCGGCGAAGGCGGCTATGTCGACACGTCGTCTCTGGTCCAGCTCGTCGAGCAGCCCGATCTCCCACGCGGCGCTCAGCGCGGCCGAGGCGATGGCCCCGTTGAACGTGTCGGCGCAGTAGCGCGCCCCCTCCGGCAGCCGCTGCTGGGATGTCGTCATCGCATGCCCCTGTTTTCTGTGCTTGCTAGGGATTCGGCGTTGTCCCCAGCGTGCGGCGGCGCCGCGACACGCGCATGCAGGGTGGAGCGAAATGCGGCCGTTCGGGTGAGACTCCTAGGCGGGGTGGCAGGGCGTGTTGGTGACCAGGGCCGTGGTGGCCCGCGCGATGGCGGAGTCAAGCCGATCGCGGGTGCGCTCCAACTCACCGATCCTGGCGCCGATCCGGTCCCGCTCGGCCGCCAGCACGGCCAACACCTCGGGCGTCGACTCGCCGGTCGCGATGCACGGCAGCAGCCCGAGGATCGCTCGGCTGGTGAGCCCGGCGGCGTACAGCTCCTGGATCATCAGCACCCGGTCCACGGCGCGCTCCGGGTAGCGCCGCTGGCCGGACGGGCTGCGCTCCGGCTCGAGCAGCCGCTGCTCCTCGTAGTAGCGCAGCGCACGCACGCTGACGCCCGTCCGCGCGGCGAGCTCGCCGATCCGCATCGCGCCTCCCCGTGATCCCGGTCACTCCGTCTTGCCTCTGACGTCAGCGTGAGGTTTTAGCTTAGCCGTCGCGCGCGCAGTTCGGTCCACCCCTTCCACACACGCAAAGGAAACGACCGTGACCAGCCTCTTCGACGGCTACCGCATCGGCGACCTCCGCCTGCCCAACCGCCTTGTGATGGCCCCGATGACCCGGGCCCGAGCCACCGCCGACGGCCTCGCGACGCCGTCGATGGCCACCTACTACGCCCAGCGCGCCACCGCGGGGCTGCTCGTCAGCGAGGGCGTGGCCCCCAGCCACCCCGGCCAGGCGAACCCCGACATGCCGGGGCTGCGCAACGCCGCCGAGGTGGCCGCCTGGCGCCCGGTGACCGACGCGGTGCATGCCAACGGAGGCCGGATCTTCGCCCAACTCATGCACGGCGGCCGGGTGGGCCACCCCGCGGTCTCCGGCCACCAGCCCGTCGCGCCGTCCGCGGTCGCGATGCGCGGCGACGTCTTCGTCAGGTTCGGCGAGCCGATGCGGCCGGCGCCCATGCCCCGCGCCCTGACGACGGCCGAGGTCGGCGCCGAGGCCCGGGTGTACGCCGACGCCGCCCGCCGCGCGGTCGAGGCCGGCTTCGACGGCGTCGAACTCCACGGCGCCAACGGCTATCTGATCCAGCAGTTCCTCTCCAGCAACGCCAACCAGCGCACCGACCGATACGGCGGGTCGCTCACCGGCCGCATCGCCTTCGCCGTCGAGGCCGTCACGGCGACGGCCGACGCGATCGGCGCGGAGCGCGTCGGCATCCGCCTCTCCCCAGGCGGCCGGGTGTGGGACATCGTCGAGGACGACGTGCCGGGGCTCTACTCGGCGCTGTTCGCCGCGCTCGCCCCGCTCGGCCTGGCCTACGTCCACCTGCTGGCCCCGCCCGACGGCGACGAACTGCTCGACGGGCTGCGCCGGGCGTGGCCGGGAACCCTTGTCGTCAACCCCGGCGGGCAGATCGGCCCGCGAGAGACCGACCAGGCCGACGGCGAGAAGTGGCTGGCGCGCGGCGCCGACCTGATCGGCTACGGCCGGGCGTTCCTCGCCAACCCCGACCTGGTCGAGCGCTTCCGCACCGGCGTGCCGCCACGGCCCACCCCGGACCGCGAGACCTGGTACCAGGGCGGCGACACCGGCTTCATCGACTACCCGAGCCACCAGTACTGACCGACCGGCAGGCGCGCCCTCAGCCTCGCTCGACGGCGGGCACCCGGGCGGGGTGGAGGCGCGCCAGCAGGGCGTAGGCCGCGGCCATGGCGAGCGCCACGGCCAGCAGCGCGGGCCCGATGACGGCGGCGTCGAACCGTTCGACCAGCAGGCCGATGGTGCCAGGCAACAGCACGTTGCTGCCGTTCGCGGCGGCCATCTGCGCGCCGACGGCCCGGTCGGCCTGCGCCGGCCCGACCCGGTCGGCCGTGGTCAGGATCAGCAGCGGGAACACCGGTGCCGAGGCGAGGGCGACGAGCAGCATCCCGCCGACGGCCAGCGGCGCGGGACCCGGCGCGGCCATGGCGCCGGTCCCCGCCACGATCCCGGCGACGGAGGCCGCGAGCACCGGCCCGATCCCGACCCGCTCGGCGAGTTGGCCGAGGCCGAGCCGGCCGACGAACATGACGGCCCAGTAGCCGGAGACGACCAGACCGGCCACGTCGGCCGGCAGGCCCTGCGCCGAGGTGAGGTAGAGGTAACCCCACAGGCCGATGCCGCCCTCGACGCCCATCTGGAGCACGAAGACCACCGAGCCGAGCACCAGTCCCCTGCCGGAGCGCGGCGCCGGGCCCTTCGGGCGCGCCAGGGGCCGCGGCCTCGCCGCCGCCCAGCGGCGGGTGTTCAGCAGGAAGGCGCAGCCGAGCGCCGCCTGGGCGCCGGCCACGAGCGCGTAGGCGAGGCGCCAGCCCAGCTCCGCGCTGAGCACCGCGGTGACCACGGCGGGCCCGACGACCGAGCCGAGCCCGTAGCTGGCGTGCATCCAGGTGATCTGCCGGGCGCTGAACCGGCTCGCGGCATAGGCGTTGAGCGCCGCGTCGATCGCGCCGGAGGCGAGGCCGAGGAGCACGGTCGCGCCGACCACGCCCCAGAAGGAGGGCGCGACCGCGTAGCCGACCACGGCGAGGACGGACAGCCAGGTGCTGCCGCTGAGCAGCCGCCCGAGCGGCAACCAGCTCAGCAGCCGCCCCGTCAGGGCGCTGGACAGCACGGCGGCACCGACCCCGAACGGCAGCAACAGACCGAGCGCGCCGATGGGTTGGTCGAGGCTGACGCTCATCCCCGGCCAGGCGACGCCCAACACGCTGTCGGGCAGCGCCATGCTGACATAGGCGAGACAGGAGAGAACGAGAAGTGAGGCGGACATGGAGGAAGGGCCCTTCGGGGAGCGACGGATGGGACGTCGGGCGCTCGCCGTGCCACGCGATCTCTGTCGGCGGCACGCGCGCTACCGCGTGCCGGGACTCCCTGGTGCCTCACATCCGCCCATGTCCGCGACCTCCTGGCCGATCACCGTACACCGAACCGGCGTCGGCTACTCCCCCGTTGCTCCGTCCACCGCCTCGCGCAGCAGGTCGGCGTGGCCGTTGTGCCGCGCGTACTCCTCGATCATGTGCGTCAGGATCCAGCGCAGGCTTGGCGATCGCCCGTCCCGCCAGGCGCTCCTGGCCAGTTGGTCGACCCCGCCGCCCTCGGCCAGCGCCTCATCGACCGAGCGACGCGACCGGTCCACCGCCTCCTCCCACAGGGTCCGCAGCGCCTCGGGGCTGTCCTTCGCGGCCGAGTGCCAGTCCCAGTCGGGGTCGGCCTTCCAGTCCACGGTGTCCCACGGCGGCACCGGATCCCGGTCGTGCAGGAACCGCGAGAACCAGTGGTCCTCGACGTAGGCCAGGTGCTTGAGCAGCCCCCCGAGCGTCATCGTCGAGGCCCCGACCGTGGCCGCGAGCCCGGCCGCGTCGAGTCCCGCGCACTTCCACGCCAGCGTGGCCCGGTGGAACTCGAGGTACCCGAGCAGGGTCGCCACCTCGTCCCCCGCCACCGGCGGCTCGGGCCGTCCCTGTTCATCTATGTCGGTCATGCCCCGGGAGTGTAGAGGGCGGTCCGGGACGCCCGGCCGGGTCAGCCGGCGGCGAGCAGTGTCCGGGCGACCTCCCGCGCGCGGCTGGCGTTGATCCCGGCGGTGGCCATGGCCCCGCTGGCCAGCACGGCGAGTTGGTCGGCGCGCTCGGCGGGCAGGCCGGCCGCGTCCCCCAACGCCCGGAGATGGTCGAAGACCGCGAGGATCCGCTCGCGCGGGGCGTCCGCGTGCTCCTCGACGTAGGCGGCGAGGGTCTCGCGGACGGCCAGGTCACACTCCTGGAGCACGGCCTGGAGCAGGTCCCCCTTGGCCGGAAGCCCAGTGGCATGACCATGGCACATCAAGAGACTTCACGTCCGGTACCGCACGGTGACGGTCGACGGCCTCGACGTCTTCTACCGCGAGACCGGCGATCCCGGCTGGCCGACCCTGGCGCTGCTCGACAGGCGCGGCCCCGACCGCTTCGCCCTCTATCTCCAGGACCACGGGGCCGCCATCGGCCGGCGTGCCCGCCGACCGGATGGACCGCATCGCCCCGAGACCTGGCTGCTCGACCAGGCGGGGCTCGACCGACCAGGCAACGACGCGATCCAGCTCCAGCTCTTCTGGGACTACCAGTTCAACCCGGACGGCTACCTGGACTTCCAGCGGCCGCCGACGCTCCTGACCTGGGCCGGAACGACGAGATCTCCGGCCCCGCCGGCGCCGAGGCGTTCCCGCGCGACCTGCCCGAGGCGGAACTGCACCCGCTGGACGCCGGCCACTTCGCGCTGGAGACCCACGGTCCCGAGATCACCGCGCTGGTGCGCACGTTCCCGCGTCGCGTTGACGACACCGCCGCAGGGTGACACAGCCGCACACCAGTCGGGTCGCCGCCACGGCCAGCCCCGCGGCGGCGACGGTGACCAGCAGCCAGCCCACGTCGGGGGCCCACAGCCGGATGGTCCCGAGGCCGACGCCGAGCGCCTGCGGCGTGCCGGCCACCGCGAGGTGGGCGAGCGCGAGGCCGCCGAGCGCCCAGGAGGCCGTGCCGGCGACGATCCCGGCCCGCCCGCGCCGCCCGGCGGCCGGGCGGAACAGCCGGTAGCAGGACCAGAGGACTACCACGGCGGCGCCGAGCACGATCGCGGTGAGCACGGCCAGGGCCAGCGGGTAGGTGAAGTCGCCCGACACCGGCTCGGGTTGTCCGCCCGCCAGCATCCGGGCCGCGCCCAGCACGGTCCCGACCAGTTCGGCGTCCTGGAAGTAGCCGTAGGCGTTTCCCAGGACGACGACGCCGCGTTTCAACTCGGGCAGCAGCACCACGCCGGCGAAGTAGCCGGGCGACGCCCCGGTGTGCCAGACCATGCCGGTGTCGAGGTCCGCGTTGCGTTCGTCGACCCGCCAGCCGAGGCCGTACCGCACGGTGTCGCCGACGCGCGCGGCGCCGCTGTGCGTCGCGGCCACGGAGTCGGCGTCGAGCACCCGCTCCGTCCCGTAACTACCGCCGTTCAGCTGGGCCATGGCGAAGTGCGCCAGGTCCTCGACCGTGCCGCCCAGGTAGCCGTAGCTCGCCCCGGTCTCGTCGTAGCGCGGCGCGACGCCGACCGGCCGGCCGTAGACGTAGCCGTGGCCGTCGGGGAGCGCGGCGGCCCGCGCCTCCCCGGGCGAGGTGAGGGCGCCGTCCATGTCGAGCGGGTCGAGAACGCGCTCACGCAGGTACGCGCCGAACGCCTGCCCGCTGACGGCCTCCACGACCGCCCCCAGCAGCAGGTAGTTGGCGCTGGAGTACTCGAACCGCTCCCCCGGCGGGAACAGCGGCGCCACGTCGGCCAGTTCGGCGACGGCCTCGCCGTACGGGTCCCGGCGCCGCTCGAACCGGTCGGTGACGCCCGTCTCCCCCGGTATGCCGCTGGTCTGGTCGAGCAGCTGCCGCACGGTGATGTCGCCGCCGGCGCCGCCGGCCAGGGTGAAGTCAGGCAGGTGGGCGCGGACCGGCTCGTCGAGCTCGACCGCTCCGTCCTCGACCAGGGCCATGACCGCCGTCGCCGTCACCGGCTTGGAGACCGAACCCCACAGGAAGGGCGTGGCCTCGGTGACCGGCTCCCCGTCCCCGGACTCTCCCCAGACGCCGACGCGCTCGATCGCCTCGGGCGTGACGACGGCGTAGGCCACGCCCGGCGTCTCGCTGGCCGCCGTCCGCTCCCGCAGGTAGGCGTCGATGTCGGTCGGCTGTTCCGTGGCGGGCGCGGCCGCCCCCAGGGTCAGCACGGCGACGAGTGCGGCGGTCACGGGCAGGCGAAGTCTCATGTGGCCCCCAACGTTGAGATAACCATATGGGCATACGGTTATGAGGGACCATACACTGATACGGTTATGGCGTGGCACGCACCGCAGACCATGACCTCCGCCGCCGGGAGATCGCCGGCGCCGTGCGGCGGCTCGTGGCCACCGCGGGCCTGGACGAGGCGACCGTGGCCAATGTGGCCAGGGAGGCCGGATTCTCCGTCGGCCTCGTGCAGCACTACTTCAGGAGCAAGGACGAACTCCTGCTCTTCGCCTACCGCCAGGTGACGGCGGCCATCCACGACCGGGTGGCGGCACGCATCGCCGATGGGGTCACGCGGCGACGGACGATCTCGGCCGTCCTCTTCGACAGCCTGCTCGAGCTGCTCCCCCTCGACGACGAACGCCGGGGCGAGTACCGGGTCGCACGCGCCTTCCGGGGCCGCGCCCTGGACGACGACACGCTCGCCGAGGTGGCGAGGGCGGGAGCGGCGGACCTCGGGGACCAGCTGTCCACCGCCGTCCACAACGGCAAGGAGTGCGGCGAGGTCGAACCGGACCTCGACCCCGCGCTGGCCGCCGTCCGGATCGCGGCCCTCGTGGACGGCCTGGCAGAACAGCTCTACCTGGATCCCAACCGCGGCGTCGGCGACCGCACGCTGCGGACGACCGCGGAAGACCTCGTCCGGGAGTGTCTGGACCACGTCTTCACCGGCGAGTGCCGGCAGTACCGCAGGGGCTGAGCGGGCGATGAGTTCCGGCCGGGGCGCGAGTCCTCTCTGGTGACCGTCGCGGGGCGTCGCACGACGCCGCCCGGCACGAGACACACGGAGGACACCATGACGACCACGCCCGACGACTCGACCACCGCGCTGACCGGCCGCCCGCCCGTCGTCGACCTCGCCACCTGGCAGGCCGCGCGGGACGCGCTGCTGGTCCGAGAGAAGGCCAACACCCGCGAGGGCGACGCCCTCGCCGCGGCCCGCCGCCGGCTGCCGATGGTGGAGTTCGACGGGGCGGTCGAGGTCGTCGGACCGGAAGGACCGGTCCCGTTCCTCGACCTGTTCCAGGGCCGCGACGAGCTCGTGGTCTACAAGCACATGTGGTACGACGGCGCGCCGCACCAGGGGCAGTGCGAGGGCTGCACCACCACGGCCTGGCACCTCAACGACGCCGTCTACCTCAACGCCCGCGGCGTCTCGTTCGCCGTCCTGACCACGGGTCGCTGGGAAGAGGTGGCCTCCTACGTCGAGTTCATGGGCTACACCCAGCCCTGGTACTCGGTGCGCGAGTTGGACGAGCCGGTCGGCGGCGAGATGGGCTACCTCACCTGCTTCCTGCGCGACGGCGACCGCGTGTTCCTCACCTACTCCACCACGGGCCGCGGCAACGAGCGGGTCAACGGGTCCATGGGGCTGCTCGACATGACGCCCTACGGCCGCGGCGAGGCGTGGGAGGACAAGCCCGAGGGCTGGCCCGAGGGCCGGGAAGCGTGCTGGTCCTGGCGCTCGGACGCGGAGGGGAACGCCACCTGGGGCCCGACCAGCCGCCCCGTGCCCCAGTGGACCCGCCCCGGCGCGACCCCCGTGGAGACCCTGGGACGGCACGGCCACTGCCACTGACGCGCGTTCACCACCGCCGGCGCACGGTGGCTTTGGGGCCGGTCACCAGGCTCGCCGGCGGCACGTCGTCGGCCACGACCGCGCCGGCGGCCACCACGGCGTCACGGCCGATGCTGACGCCGGGCAGGATCGTGGCACCGGCGCCGATCCACACGTTCTCCGCCACGTCGATGGGCCCGCCGGTCAGGTACCGCCGCCGCTCCCCGGGATCGACCGGGTGGCCGACGGTGATGAACGTGACCTTCGGGCCGACCATCACGCGCTCGCCGAGCCGTATGCCGGCGTAGTCGAGGAATGTGCAGTTCTGGTTGATGAACACGCGCTCGGCGAGGTCGAGGCGGAGACCGTGCTCCGTGTAGAAGGGCGGGTAGATCGTGACCCCCGACGGCAGCGGCCTGCCGAGGATCCGCGCGAACAGCTCCGCCCTGCCCGCCTCGTCCTCGAAGGGGAGGACGTTCAGGCGGGAGGTGAGCTCGGTGACCCGCAGGACCCTCGCGGCCATCGCCTGGAACTCGGCGCTGTGGATGCGCATGAGACGGTCGTTCACGGCCTCGTCCCCCAGGACGGGAGCCAGACCGGCTCGGGGAGCCTGGGCAGGCTTTCGAGGTGGGTGATGAGTCCCCGAAGTCCCGGATGGGGATTCGTCCTGGGGAGGAGGAGCGACAGCGGGTACGCGAGGGTCGGGTTCACGATGGGGATGCGGCGCAGGTCGTGGTTGGTCGGCCAGAGGTACCGGTCGCGCGCCCCGACGAGGGTGGCCACGTCCGCGGATTCGGCGAGGACATCCAGGAGTACCTCGTCCCCGAAGTGCGGGCCCGCCGCGTCGACGCGCAGGTCGAACGCGGTGGCGAGCTGGTCGTAGAACTCCGCCCATTCGCTCTTCGGCGCGATGCCGGGCACCCAGATCCGGTGCCTGCGCAGCTGTGATGGCGTCAGGCCGCGTGCGGAGGCGAGCGGATGTCTCGGGCCGACGAGAAGTTCGAGCGGGGAGTCGAACGCGCGGATCATCCGCACGTCGGGCGGCAGCGCGGCCGGGTCGGTGATGGTGCGGAACGAGGCGTCGACATCGCCCGCTTCGACGGCGGCGAGCGCCACGCGTGGGTCGTCGACCCGGAGGGTCACCACGTCGAGATCGGTTCCGGGACGCGACCGCCAGTACTCGTGCAGGACGACGGCCTGCGCGCTGCGCAGGCCGAGCACGTCGAGCCGCAGCGCCCGAGAGCCCGGCCTGACCGCGGCGACGGCGCGCTCCACACCCGCGACGATGCTCCGCGCGTGGGGCAGGAACGCCTGGCCGTCGAGCGTCAGCTCGATCCCCCGGACGGCACGCGCGAACAGCCGAACCTCCAACTCGCGCTCCAGGGCGGCGATCCGCTTGGAGACGGCCTGCGGAGTCACGCCCAGCTCGTCGGCCGCGAGCTGGAACTGCCCGAGCTCTGCCGCCCGGACGAAGGATCGCAATGCCTCGGTGTCCACGGCCGCAGCGTATGCGTGCCCAACTGATCGTTGTGGCTCGCGGAGGATGGGTTGTTCGTCCCCTCCTGAGTGCGGATGCCCGGTGAAAACCGGATGCGGCTTGGCGTCGTGCGACGAGAGGGTGCTGGGCATGCCCGGACTCGACACCGTTCGCACCCGCCTGTGCCGCGAGCTGTTGGCCGCCGAGCCGCCGGACGTCACGCGGCTCGATCGGCTGGCCGACACGCTGAAGGACGACGGCACCTGGCCCGACGTCGACTACACCGCTCCGGAGGGCGTGGAGTGGCCGGCACTCGCCCATGTGAGCCGCGCCCGGTCGATGGCCGGCTCGACGGCTCACCACGGCCAGGCTCTGCGGGCGTTGGACGGCTGGCGGCAGCTCGGGATCCGGGCCGCGAACTGGTGGTACAACGAGATCGGCGTTCCGCAGAACGTCGGCGACGCCCTGCTCCTGCTGCGCGACCAACTCGACGCGGAGCAACGTGAGCAGTGGGGCGACTGGCTCGGGAACTCCGCCGGTCCCGTCGAGATGACCGGGCAGAACATCATCTGGCGTGCGGGCGTCGAACTACGGCGCGCCGTCCTGGTCGAGGACACCGACCTGCTCGCCGCCGCGGTCGCCCGCATGGCGTCGGTGCTCCGCCCGACCCGGGACGAGGGCATCCAGGACGACCTGAGTTTCCACCACCACGGACCACTGCCCTACGCCGGCGGCTACGGCGCCTCGCTCGTCACCACCGTCGTCCCGTGGGTCCAGGCGGTGCACGGCACGCCGTGGGCGTTCGACGAGCCGAAGGTGCGGCTGCTGGTCGACTACCTCCTCGACGGCCAGCAGTGGGCCCTACACGGCGACGGCTACGACTTCACGCTGATGGGGCGCGAGGTCAGCCGTGCGACCGCGCACCGGGCCGGCGGCCCCCTGCGGGAGGCGCTGCGGCGGCTGCTGACCACCGATCCGCCCAGGTCGGCGGAGTTGGCGGCCCTCGAACGACGCCTGGCGCGGCTGGCGGCCGGTGGCCGCGCCGAGGGCGGCCCTGTGGGTTGTCGGTACTACCCTCGCTCCGACTATCTGGCGCACCGCGGGCCCGGCTGGTCGGTCTCGGTGCGGATGTCCTCGACCCGGACCATCCCGTCCGAGAGCATCAACGGCGAGAACCTGCGGGGACGTCACCTGGCCGACGGCGTCGCGACGATCCGGGTGGGCGACGCCTCGGACGACGGCTACCGGGCCGTCCTCCCCCTGTGGGACTGGGCGTGCCTGCCCGGCACCACCGCAGAACAGCCGCCCGACCCCGCCGCGCTCCTCCCCCGCCCCGGCGACCGGCGCGGAGCCAGCGACGACGTCGCCGGATGGACCGACGGCCGCCTCGGCATCGCTCTGATGCGGCTGGCCGGCACCGACCGCGTCGACGACGGCTGGAAGGCCTGGTTCTGCTTCGACGACATGGTGATCGCCCTCGGCGCGGACATCACGGCGCCGTCGGCGGAACACCGGGTGGTCACCACCCTCGACCAGCGGTTGGCCACCGGTCCTGTGACGACCGGGGCGGGCTTCACCCACCAGGGGCGGATCGGATACATCCCGCTGACCGCACACCCCGGCGTGTTCTCCCACACCCGCCCCCGCACCGGCCGTTGGTCCGACATCACCCGGGACGGCGAAGCCACACCGCTGACGGCGGACGTCTTCCACATCGGCGTCGACCACGGCCCCGCGCCGCGAGGCGCCGCGTACGCCTGGCTCGTCCTGCCCGACACCGACGCGGAGACGACCAGCCGGCGCGCCACGCGACCGGGCGTCACCGTGCTCGCGAACACCGCCACGCTGCAGGCCGTCCGCTGCCACCGCACCGGCATCACGCTCACCGCCCGGCACGACGCCACCGGCATGACGCTGGGTACGACACCCTAGGCCGGCGGCTGGTCCCCTGGTATCGGGGCCAGTTGCAGTCCACGGCGGTCGGCGGCCCAGCGACGTGCTCCAGCAGGAGTTGGCGGCTGGCCTCGTCGCGTTCCGCCTCCGGGACCAGCTGGTAGTGCTGGACCGCCGAGCGCAGCCGCGACCAGGCCTCGCCGCGAGCACGTGGCGCTCGGTGTCGTTGAAGAGCTGGCGGAACCCACCGATGAAGACCGACACCCCGGCCAGGGAGGCGCCGCCGGCGACCAGCGCGCTCAGCTCGGTGACCAGGCATCACGGGATATCGGCACGCCATAGCGAACGTACCGTCGCGTTGAGGAGTCTCACGTCGACGAACGGCGCGCTCTCGGTGGGCGCCGAGCGCCAGACCAACGGCCACGTGCCGCTCCCGGCGCGGAGCGCCGGAACGCCGATGTAGGAGTAGCGTGCGTCGCCTCGGCTGAACGCCTCGGCCGGGTAAGGCCAACGGTAGCCACGGACGCTTCGGGGCGGCACGAGGAAGTACATCCGCGACTCCCCGACGGCCTGGTGCACGATGGGCCCGGCCTCACGCCCCAACGCGTCGGCCACCTCGGGCCCACGCTCGCCGACGATCCGGACGGCGTCGAAGACGACGCCGACCATGCGCAGCGTGGTGCCGGTCACGGGCACCCAGTCCGGACGATAAGGAGATACCACCGGTTCGAGTTCATTTTCTCCGATCACGCCCACATCCTTTTCGGCCAGCACCTACGGTGACCAGAGGTGACGGGCCGACACCACAGCGTGTGCCACGCCACCTGGCCGGTGTGTGCGGCTGTGTGAAACCTCGGGAGGGCGAGATGGCCGGGAAGAAGAACCAAAGCCTCGCGGACGACAGGTGTTCGGCGCGCTCCTGCGGGCGCTCCGCGAGTTCAACGACGTCACGCCGGGACAGGCGGCGCTGATCGTGGGCTACTCGGAGTCCATGCTGGAGAAGATCGAACGCGGCGAGCGTAACGCGAGCCCGGAGTTCATCGACGAGCTGGAGAAACTGCTGGGTTTGCAGGGCGTTTTGTCTCCGACAGCAACCCGGCTCAGGGAGCAGCGGCACCCCGACTGGTTCGGCGAGTACGCGGACCGGGAGGGCGAGGCGGTCAGCCTCTGGTGCTACGACGCTCTGACCATCAAGGGACTCGTGCAGACGCGGAGCTACGCCCGCGCGGTACTGAGCGCCTACTCACCCATGCTCGATGACGATGAGGTCGAGCGCCATGTACAAGCCCGAATGGACCGCCAGGAACTACTGGCTCGGAAACCGGCCGTGAACTTCTCGCAGGTCATCCTGGAGCTTGTTCTGCGGCAGCCGATCGGCGGCCCGCAAGTGATGCGGGAACAGTTGGAACGGTTGCTTGAGGTGTCGGCCATGCGCAACGCCTCGGTGCAGGTGATGCCGATGTCCTATACAGCCCATGCGGGGTTCGATGGCCCCTTCACGCTGCTCGAAACGCCGGATCGGGACTGGGTTGCCTACGTCGAAGGGCAACACATCGGCCACGTCATCGATGACCGCACGCACGTCAGCGCCTTTCAAACGCGGTATGGCATGATCCGCTCGCAGGCCCTCAATCCAGAGGAATCCCGCAAGCTGATCGAGGAGATGATCCGCGAACTATGAGCAGTTCTTCTCTCGTGTGGTTCAAGTCCAGCTACAGCGGCAGTCAGGGCGGGGATTGCCTGGAAGTCGCCCTGAACTGGCGCAAGTCCAGCCACAGCGGCAGCCAAGGCGGAGAGTGCCTGGAGGTCGCCACACAGTGGCACACCTCCGCACACACCGACGACGCCCCCGTCACCGTCCATGTCCGGGATTCCAAGGACCGCGCCGGAGGCGCGACGCTCGCCGTGTCGGCGGCGGCGTGGCGGAGCATGGTTCGTCACGTGGCGCGTTAGCGCGCTCCCCGCAGCGTCGCCAGCAACCGCCAGAACGCGGGGCGGCGTTCGGGAGCAGATGGCTCAACGGCCGGCGCCGCCGGTCCCGGCTCCGGCGTGGCAACGCTATAGCGGACCGGGAGCGACCTCAGGCCGGTCACCAGGGGGGTGACGCGCCATGGGAGTTGGTCCGGCGGCATGGCCAGTGTCAGCTCCCCGAACCGCTCGCGGACCCGTTCGATGCCGATGGTGACGATCGTCTCGGCCAGCGGGCGGGCCGGGCAGGCGTGGGGGCCGGCGCCGAAGGCCAGGTGCGGGGCCGCCTCGTCCCCGGTGAAGTGCGGGCAGGCGTGGGCGGCGGCCGGCGAGACAATCACCGGGTCGCCGGCCGCGACGGTGACGTCGCCGAGGCGGGTGTCCGCCGCCGCGAAGCGCAGCGACAGGTTCTGCATGGGCGGGTTGCTGATGGCGGTGCGCTCGATGAGTTCGCGTGGCTCGGTCTCGGCAAGAGTGTTCGTGGCGAGGGCGTGGACCAGGCTGCCGGCGAGCAGCGCGCCAGTGGACTCGGCCGTGGTGATCAGGATCATGTTGAGGTGGAGGGCGTGTTCCTCGGTGCTCGCGTCGGGCGCGTGGGCGAGCAGCCGGGACGGGACGTCGTCGCCTGGGCGGCGCCGCTTCTCCTCGACCAGTTCGCGCAGGCCGACCAGGAGACGGTGGACGGCCATCGGCGCCTCGGGGCCGGCGTCGAGCACCCGCCAGACGTCCATCAGCACGTCGTCGCCCTCGGCGTCCGGGAGGCCGAGCAGGTGGTTGGCGACCATCAGCGGCAGCGGGCGCGCGTACTGGCCGCAGAGGTCGGCCATCCCTCGCCCGCCGCCACCCGCGCTGAGGAAGCTGATGAGGGAGTCGGCGTGGCCGCTGATCAACCCGGTGAGCCGCTCGGCCTCGGCCCCCTCTCCCTGGTAGGGCGCCAGGGCGGCGTCGATGGCGGCCCGCGCGGCGACGCGGCGCTCGTCGTCGAAGAAGACCACCATCTCGCTGTCCACGACGAACCGCAGCGGCCAGTCCCTGGGGACGGCCCCCTCGCGGTAGGCGCGCCAGTGGGTGGGGGCCTTTTTCCACCGCTCCTCGTCGGTCAGGACGCGCATGGCCTCGCCGTGATCGAGCACCAGCCAGACGGGCTGGCCGAGCAGGTCGACGGGCGCGACGGCGCCGTGGCGCTCGCGCAGGGCGGCGAGCACGGCCGGGCGGCGCCGTTCGTAGTCGTGCGTGAAGAGGGGGTCGGCGGGCAGGTCGGCCAGCCGAGCGGCCGTGGGAAGTGGGGACGACACCGGGGCTCCGCTTGGTGGTACTCAAGATCGTTGGCTGCGCGATCGTAGGGAATCCCCGGGGGCCCGGGCAATGGCTGGAACTTGACGGTTTGCGTGATCGGGCGACTACGGCAGATGGTCACGTTGCGTCGACGGCCGGGCGGTGAGCGTAAGAATCGCATGAGGGTTGTGAGATTTTTCGCCGGCGCAACCACCAACAGAGCGTGGCAGCCATTCGACAGAACGCGATCTCCGCAGGTCAGCGCGTTTTATTTGAGTGGCATGGTTGTAGCGATTTCGGGTAGCCGCTCGCGCATGCGGATTGTTGCCCGGTACAGATACAGCGGCTGACCCCGCGACGAGACCGGGTGGAAAGGAAAGGTTTAGGGCGTGCCAAGCGATAAACACGGTTCGGTGACGGCTACGGACAGGCCTCCTCGGCTGTCGCTGACGAAACCACGGACGGATCCGGTGGTGTTCGGCGTCTCCGCCGTGCTGACGCTGGCTTTCGTCGTCTGGGGCGCCTTGTCCTCGGACTCCCTCGCCGAGGCGTCGGGGGACGCGCTCGGCGCGATCATCCACCACGCCGGCTGGGGCTTCGTGCTCGCGGCCTCCGGGTTCGTGGTGTTCGCGCTCTGGCTGGCGATGAGCCGGTACGGGCGGATCACCCTGGGCAAGGAGGGCGAGAAGCCCGAGTTCAGGACGATCTCCTGGGTCGCCATGATGTTCAGCGCCGGCATGGGCATCGGCCTGATGTTCTGGGGCGTGAGCGAGCCCCTGGCCCACTTCACCACCCCGCCGCCCGGCACCTCGCCGGCCGACGACGGTGAGCGGATGACGACGGCGATGGCCACCACCCTCTTCCACTGGACGCTGCACCCGTGGGCGATCTACGCGGTGGTCGGCATGGCCATCGCCTACAGCGTCTACCGGCGCGGCCGGCGGCAGACGATCAGCGCGGTGTTCACCCCGCTGATCGGCGCCAAGCGTGCCAACGGCTCGTGGGGCCGGGTGATCGACATCCTGGCGATCATCGCGACGCTCTTCGGCTCGGCCGCCTCGCTGGGTCTTGGCGCGCTGCAGATCGGCAGCGGCGTCGAGGAGCTCGGCTGGATGAGCGACGTCGGCACCGGGCTGCTGGTGCTGGTGATCGCCGGCCTGACCGCCGCCTTCGTGCTGTCGGCCGTTTCGGGCGTGGCCAAGGGCATCCAGTGGCTGTCCAACATCAACATGGTGCTGGCCGTGGTGCTGGTGGTCTTCCTGTTCCTGATGGGCCCGACGGTGCTGATGCTCGACCTGATCCCGTCGTCGGTGGGCACCTTCATCGGTGACCTGCCGGACATGGCGGCCCGCACCGAGGCCAGCGGTGGCGAGGGCGTCGGCGACTGGCTTTCGGGCTGGACGGTCTTCTACTGGGCCTGGTGGATCTCGTGGACGCCGTTCGTCGGCATGTTCATCGCGCGGATCAGCCGGGGCCGGACCATCCGGCAGTTCGTCGGCGGCGTGATACTGGTGCCGAGCGTGGTCAGCCTGGTCTGGTTCGCGATCTTCGGCGGCACGGCGATGCGGCTCGAGGAGCAGGGCGCCGGGCTGACCGGCGAGGCCACCACCGAGGGCCAGCTGTTCACGGTGCTCCAGGAGTACCCGCTGGCCAGCGTCACGGCGCTGCTGGTGATGGTCCTGGTCGGGATCTTCTTCGTGTCCGGTGCCGACGCGGCGTCCATCGTGATGGGCACCCTGTCGCAGCGCGGCACGCTGGAGCCGCACCGTCTGGTCGTCGTGTTCTGGGGCGCGCTGACCGGTGCCGTGGCCGCCGTGATGCTGGTGATCGGCGGCGGCGGGTCGACGGCGTTGGATGGCCTGCAGAACCTGACGATCCTGGCGGCCGTGCCGTTCACGCTGGTGATGATCGGTCTCTGCGTGGCACTGATGCGCGACCTCCGGCAGGACTCGCTGATCCTGCGCGAGGAGAAGGGCGTCGAGGCTGTGGAGATGGCCGTGATCGCCGGACACCAGCGCTACGACGGCGACTTCGAGCTGCGGATCGGCCCGGGCACCGGCAACGGCGACGGCGCCGACCACGCCAACGGCAACGGGAACGGCAAGGCCGGGGACATCGACGTGGTCGTACTGGCCGACGGGCCGGGCTCCGGCGGATCCGGCGGCTGAGCCAACCCCACACGGCCCGGGCCGATCGGCGTGCGCGCCGACCGGCCCGGGCCGTGTCATGCGTCGCGCGTGCGGGTGCCGTTGTACCGCTGGTCGGTGACGGGCTCGGCCCACACGGTCTCGGGGGTGCCGTCGCCGGTCCCCTCCCACAGGGCGAGGTGTTCCATGAACCGGTCAGGGACGGCGCCGTGCCAGTGCTCCTCGGCACGCGGGCAGCTGACGGTCTTGCCGGGGTGAACCTCGAAGACGGTGCCGTCGCGGGTGCCGACCAGGGCGATGCCGGAGACCACGTGCAGGGTCTGGCCCACGGCGTGGGAGTGCCGGTTGGTGCGGGCGCCCGGGGAGAAGCGGACGAGGTTCGCTCGCATCCGCGACGGTTCCTGACCGGCGACGATGACGTCCCGCCAGACGTCGCCGGTGAACCAGTCGGCCGGTGCCTTGCTGGTGGGCTGCCGCTTGATGAACTGCATGGTGATCCTCTCGATGCCACGCGGCGGTGAGGGTGGTGGTTACCGGCGACGTACCCGCCGTCGACGGGCAGGGCGACGCCGATGACGAGGCTGGCGCCGGGGCTGCACAGCCGCAGGACGGCCTGGGCGATCTCGTCCGCGGTGCCGACGTATCGCGTCGGTCGGCCGGAGAGAAGCGCCACGTACCCCAGACATTCCTCTCCTCCCCCGCGGTGCGAGTCACCACCGATGGGCGTACCGGAGTACATCCCTATGGCGGCGCCCGGCACGTACGGTCGGGGGTGGGCAACAGAGAAGAGGTCCGCGAGTTCTCACCTCGCGGCGTGCGAAGATCACCCCGGAGCGGGCAGGGTTGCCCTCCGGCGGCAGGCGACGCGTCCCCCGAACTCACCCTCGCCTACGAAGGTCTCGAGGTGGCCGCCGAACCCGGCCCACCCTCCGCAGAGGCACTGCGCCTGCTCGCCTCCTGGGCCGCCGCCCGAGAGGCGCGCTCCCCGCACAGGGCGTCAGGCTGAGGACACCGGGCCCGGGCTACACGGCCCCGGCGGCGGCGCGGCCGGCCGCGCGGCCGGAGAAGAGGCAGCCGCCGAGAAAGGTGCCCTCGAGCGAACGGTAGCCGTGCACCCCGCCGCCGCCGAAGCCGGCCGCCTCGCCGGCCGCGTAGACGCCGGGCAGCGGCTCGCCGCCGGTCGCCAGCACCCGGGACGCCAGATCGGTCTCCAGGCCGCCAAGCGTCTTGCGGGTGAGGACGGAGAGGCGGACGGCGATCAGCGGGCCCGCCTTCGGGTCGAGCAGCGGGTGCGGCGGCACCACCCGGGCCAGACGCTCGCCGCGGAAGCCGCGTGCGTGACGGATGGTCAGCGCCTGCGGGTCGCGGCCGGCCGGATCGGTGATCTCCCGGTCCCTGGCCTCGATGGTCCGGCGCAGCTCGGCGGCGTCGATCGCCCGGTCGCCCGCCACCCGGTTCATGCCAGCGGCCAGCTCGTCGACGTCCCGTGCGACGACGAAGTCGGCGCCCCGGTCGAGGAAGGCCCGCACCGGGCCCGGCACGCCGGAACGGATCCGGCCAAGCACCTCAAGCACGTGCTTGCCGGTCAGGTCCGGGTTCTGCTCGGAGCCGGAGAGCGCGAACTCCTTCTCGACCACCCGTCTGTTGAGCACGAACCAGGTGTGGCCGTGGCCGGCGCGGGTGATGTGCTCCAGGGCGCCGAGCGTGTCGGCGCCCGGCACGTGGTCGGCCGGCAGCCGCCGGCCGGCCGGATCCAGCCAGAGCGAGGACGGGCCCGGCAGGACGCGGATGCCGTGCCCCGACCAGATCGGGTCCCAGTTGGCTATGCCCTCCGTGTAGTGCCACATCCGGTCCCGGTTGATCAGCCGGGCGCCGGCGCGCTCGGCGACGCCGAGCATCAGGCCGTCGACGTGCGCGGGCACGCCGGTCAGCAGCCGCTCGGGCGGGGCGCCGAGCCGCTCGGGCCAGTTGGCGCGCACCAGGTCGGCGTTGCCGCCGATGCCACCAGAGGTGATGATCACGGCCTGGGCGCGCAGTTCGAAGGTGCCGGCCGCCTCGCGGGAGCTGGCGGTGCCGCGCGGCGCCGAACTGGGCTCAAGCACCTCGCCCGTGACGGTGTCCACGACGCCCGCGGTGCGGCCGAGCCCGGTGACACGGTGCCGGAACCGGGTCTCGACCAGGCCGCGCGCCACGCCCTCCCGCAGGCGGCGGACGAACGGCGCGAGGACGCCGGGTCCCGTGCCCCAGGTGATGTGGAACCGCGGCACCGAGTTGCCGGGCCCGGCGCCGTCGGCGGCGCCGCGCTCGGCCCAGCCGACGACGGGGAAGATCCTGATGCCGTGTCCGCGCAGCCAGGACCGCTTCTCGCCGGCGGCGAAGTCCACGTACGCCTCGGCCCAGCGGCGCGGCCAGTGGTCGTCCTCCCGGTCGAAGCCGGCGGTCGCGAGCCAGTCGCCGAGCGCGAGCTCGTGGCTGTCGCGGACGCCGAGGCGGCGCTGCTCCGGGCTGTCGACGAGGAAGAGACCACCGAACGACCAGTGCGCCTGGCCGCCGAGGGACGCCTCGGGCTCCTGATCGAGCAGGATGACCCGCCGCCCGGCCTCGACCAACTCCCCCACGGCCACCAACCCGGCAAGCCCGGCACCGATCACGATGACATCCGCGTCATAACCCATGCGGATCAATCTACGACCCCCACCTGGCGTCGTGAGCGCCCCGAAGGGGGC
>NZ_SMKC01000090.1 GCF_004348315.1 Streptomyces sp. 8K308
GCAGGGGGCACCCCCACCCAGGCCGCCAAGCCTGGGCGAGTCGCGGGCCCGGCAAGATCGACAGGACAGGGCCTAGCTGTATGGGCCCGGAGCGTTGTTGACGCGGCTGATGGGTGGTTGGCCTGTGAGTGCGGTGTGGCAGCGGTGGTGGTTGTAGGTGTGGAGGAAGTCTGTCAGGGCCTTGGTGCGCTCGGTGTTTCTGGTGTAGGGCCTTGCGTGGGCCCATTCGTCGAGCAGGGTGCGGTTGAAGCGTTCGACCTTGCCGTTGGTCTGGGCCGGTAGGCGCGTGAGCTTGCCGACCGCGCCCAGGTCGGCCAGGGCCTGTTTCCAGGCGAAGCCATTGCGGTTGGGCCAGGCGTTGTCCGTGAGGACCCGTTCGATGCGATTGATGCCGTTAGTCGCGAAGAACGCCGCGGCTCTGCGGAGGAAGCCGGCGCAGGTGGTGGCCTTCTCGTTGGTGTGGATCTCGCTGCGGGCCAGGCGGGAGTGGTCGTCGACGGCGGAGTGGACGTAGTCGAAGCCGACACCGGTCTTCGCCGCGCGTCCCGTTTGCCGGCCCAGGACCTTGTGGCCGCCGCCGTCTGGGATCCGGCCGAGTTTCTTGACGTCCACGTGGACGAGTTGCCGTATCCGTTCGTAGCGGCGGATGAGTTGTCCGGTGGGTCGGTCCAGGAAGGCGAGGCGGTTGAGGCCGTGCCGGACCAGGATGCGGTGGATGGTGGAGGCGGGCAGGCCCAGGATGGGGCCGATGCGGGCGGGTCGAGCTTGTGGGCTTGCCGCAGCTGGCGGACGCGGGCTTCCAGCGTCGAAGGAGTGCGGTGCGGTGTCGTTGTGGGGCGGCTGGAACAGTCGTGCAGTCCTTGCTCGCCCTCCGCCTGTCAGCGGCGGACCCACTTGTGAGCCATGGCTGGGACACGCCCATTTCCGCCGAGACGTGAGCGACCGGACGGCCAGAACGGACACGTTCAACCAACAGCCGCCTGCCGTGAACGGTCAGCCGGGCATTACGGTGAGACACGAAGACCTCCGCGCGGTGAAGGCTCGACACCTCCACCACACCGGAGGTCCTCCCCGTGATCAAGACCGGCAAGTGTCAACAACGCTCGTGATCAATACACCCGGCCTGCGTCACCAGGGCCTTGACGAAGGCGAGCAGGGATGGGAGACCTTCCCCGCCCAGCCGCCGGACCACCTCGTCGGCCGACGCCTCTCGTCCAGCCCCCAAGCGCCGCCCTGTCTCGGCAGTCATCTCTGCGGCCTTCGTCCGCGCCAGCTGGGCCGGGCCTCGGCGTCGATGTCCTTGAGCACAACGCGGTAGTTCCCGATCAGGGCCTCGTGATCTCCCTCTCGGCGAGCCGGATCTCCTCCAGTTCCGTCCTGACCTTCGTGGCGACGCGCTTGCAGCACATCGTCGCCAGGTCGCCACGGACCCGCATCCTGGCCTTGTATGCCAGGCACGGGATCGGCGCGAGGCGGTTGACCGGCGTGTAGTCCCGCAACGCCGGCGCGTCACCCGCGTCCGCCTCCCCGGCGAAGCCGGTGATCTCCGTGCGGCGACGCCGTCCATCCACACCGCGTGTCCCCGATGGCGTCCAGCCACTCCATGCGCCTGGACAGGTTCTTGCAGTGCGACCAGCTCGGCCCCTTGGCGGGCTTCTTCAGCCGGTTGAACAGCGTCGTACCGTCACTGTCGCGCTCCTCCAGCAGCCGCGGCAGCTCGGTGCGCTGAACGGCACTCCTGCGGTCGTGGATGCCCAAGCAGATCGAGGAGTTCACCTCGGTACGGATCTTCGAGGCCATCTTGTCGGCGGTGGAGAACCCCGAAAGCTCCAGCCCGGCCTCCACCACCTGCTCCGGCACATCCTCCAGCACCGGAAAACACCGATGCGTGGATCCGACTTCAGCATCAGGAATAGAGCCAGCAGATGCTCATCCCCGTCCGTCGCCCCGGCTGCCCACTCCAGCTCGTCACGAGTCGGCGAGAGGAACAGAGGCAGCTCATGCGCGGTGATCAGCCGCTTGAACCGCGGATACGCGGTCCGCTCGATCGAGGTCACAACCCACCCCAGGCCCCAAGACGATGGTCAACATCACCACCAACGACGCTGAGCCGAACGGGGGGGGCGGACCGGACGCTCAGGGCTTCAAGACCAACTCATTGCCCCTTTGACGAGTATCTGGGGCACCCCCCCACGGGCCGCACGCCATCATGGGCTCCGTGGGCGCGCTGGTGCGGGGCCCAGCAGCCGCCGGGCGTTTCGCTGCCGGTCGCGGTCGTCGTCGTGTCGCTGCCGGCGAGCACCTGGCTGGGGCGTGGCGGAACGCCACCGAGGGCGACGTGCTCCCACCGACGCGCGCCGACACCGCCCACGGCATCACGTCGGATCTGGCCTGGCCGCAGGCCGCCCATCGTGCGGTGGAAGGGGGAACGTGCTCCAGGGCACGCTGACGGATGTTCCCGCCCCCGTAGCCCGTGTGTTGGCGCCCGCTCGGTCGGCCGGGCTGGCCTCGCGGTGGGTCATGAGGACCGCAGCAGGACGTTGCCGAGGGTCGGCGCCGTCCACAGGGCCGTGGCCAGGCCGGCGCACCAGGCGGTGAGGGCGAGTTGGTCCGTCTCGGTCTTCGGGACGGCACCGACCAGGCCGGAGGGATCGTAGACCACGGCGACACGTTCGCCCGTCACCGGCGTGAACGTCGTCATCGTGTCGGGGGCGTCGGCCGCCGCGCAGTCCAACGCGTAGGTGGTGATCCAGAGTTCGCCGCCCGGCGGAGCCGGGGCGCTCCGCTCCTCGCCGCTGGACACCGTGCACGTCGTCTCGTTGCCCCGCCACACCAGCAGTCCGAGCCTGACGCCCCAGCCCCCGGCGAAGGCGACGCACAGCAGCGCGACCGTGGCCAGCACCATCAGGGACATCGCCACCCTGCCGTCGAAGTCCCACAGCAGCAGCGGGGAACAGAGCAGGGGAACGCAGGCCGCGGTGAACGGCAGCGCCAGCAGCAGCCTCGTCAGCGTGCTCGCCTCCACCAGCCACAGGCCGACCGCCACCCAGGCCGCGCACATCACGGGCAGCGACACCACGGCGAGGATACGCAGCGCCCGTGCCACCCGAACGACGGTCAGTTCCCGTTTCGCGGCGGTGCTTTCGGCCGCGTACTCGGCGGAGAGGGCGGCGCCGGCCGCTTCGAAGAGCAGGTGGGTGAGGCCCGTCCCGGTGGCGAGCCCCGCCACGATGAGCAGGAGCGTCGCTGGAAGGAGGAGCCATGCGCCGAGGGCCGACATGCTCGGGACGCTAGCCGATCGGCGCGGGGAGGGGTCCCGAGGGATCGACCATGACGCGCGGCGGGTCGCCGCAGGTGGAATGTCGCTTCTTATTTCATAGTTACTGTGGTTGACGCAGCATGACCCGGCGACGGTAGGAGTCGACATGACCGACTACGGACACGACCTGAGGTTCGGGTCCTTCATCACCCCGGGGAACGAGCGGCCCGAGCAGCCGGTGGCGCTGGCGCGGGTCAGCGAGCGGGCCGGGCTCGATCTGGTCACCTATCAGGACCATCCGTACCAGCCCGGGTTCCTCGACACCTGGACGCTGCTCTCCTGGGTGGCCGCGCGGACCGAGCGGATCCGGGTGTCGGCGAACGTGCACAGCCTCCCGCTGCGGCCGCCCGCGGTGCTGGCCAGGGCGGCGGCCAGTCTGGACCTGCTGTCCGGGGGACGTTTCGAGCTCGCCCTCGGCGCCGGCGCGTTCTGGGATCCCATCGCGGCGATGGGCGGGCCGCGCCGTACTCCGGGTGAGGCCGTCGAGGCGACCGGCGAGGCCATCGAGATCATCCGCGCGATCTGGGACACCTCGGAGCGCGGCGGCGTGCGCGTGGCGGGGAAGCACTACCAGGTCGTGGGCGCGAAGCGCGGGCCCGCGCCGGCGCACGACATCGGGATCTGGGTGGGAGCGCTCGGGCCGCGCATGCTCCGCCTGATCGGGGAGCAGGCCGACGGCTGGCTGCCCAGCGTGTTCTACCTGAAGGACGGGGACCTGGAGCGGGGCAACCGCCTCATCGACGAGGCCGCGGCGGCGGCCGGCCGCGACCCGCGCGCGATCCGCCGGCTGCTGAACATCGGCGGCGGCTTCCCGCAGGGCGCCCCAGAGCAGTGGGCCGAGCAGCTGCTGCCGCTCGTCGTCGAGTCGGGGGTGAGCACCTTCATCCTCGCCTCCGACGAGCCCGACGCTATCCGGAGGTTCGGTGAGGAGGTCGCGCCGCGCCTGCGCGAGCTGGTCGAACGGGAACGCGGCTGAGGCGCCCGGGCGCCGCTCAGTCGAGGTGATCGCCCGCCCACACGGCGATCTGTTCGAGGATCGGCAGGAGCGCCTCGCCGGCGGGCGTGAGGCCGTACCGCACCCCGGGCGGGCGGGTGTCGGTGACGGTCCGCTCGATCACCCCGGCCTCGGCCAGCTCGGCGAGGCGGTCGGAGAGCACCGAGTCGCTGATCGGGCCGATGCGGCGCCGCAGTTCGGCGAAGCCGAGCGGCTCGGCGCCGAGGACGGCGACGACGAGGCCGTTCCACCGCTTGCCGAGCAGGCCGAACGCCCGGCCCAGAGCGGCCTCGCACGCCGGAGGGGCGTGCTCCAGGTGGGTGGGCGGCTTCGTCCTGGCCATGCGACCGAGTCTACTGACGCTCGGAGATCAGGAGCGGCTAGCTTTTTCCGAGCGCGGTCGCCGCCGTCCGGGGGCCGCCGAGCCGGGCCTCCTTCCTAGCCGTCGCGGGCGACGCGCCAGCGGTTGTCGGCGGTGCCGTCGTCCGGGGTCTGGACGGCGAACGCGCCGACGGCCGTGGAGTTGTTCTGGATGCCGAGCAGCTTGCCGCTGTGCTCGTTGCGGATCTTGTAGGTGCCGTCTCCCTGGTCGAGCAGCGTCCACCGGTGGTCGGCGGTGCCGTTGTCGGCCCACTGCAGCACGGTCGCGTTGTCCGCTGTCGACATGTCCTGCACGCCGAGCACCTTGCCGCTGTGGGCGTTGCGGAGCCGGACCGCGGTGCCGTCGGGGACCAGCTCCCAGTCGTGGTCGGCGGTGCCCGAGTCGTGCCACTGGAGGGCGCGGCCACCGTCGGCCGTGGACATGTCCTGGATGCCGAGTACGAGGCCGCTGCCGGCGTTGACGAGTCGTGCCGTGCCGCCGCCCTGGCCGCCGGTGCTCCAGTAGACGGTGTAGTTGTGGCCGTGCGCGTCGTAGAACGGACCCAGGTCGACGGCCGAGCCGTTGGCGGTGGCGGTGAAGGCGAGCGAGCCGCTTCCGGTCCTGGTGATCGAGGACGGGTTCAGCGTCGGGAGGGAACCGAGCGCGGTGTCGCCGTAGTTCCCGGACAGCACCACCGGGCCGTAGGTGATCGCGGCGACGTTCGGGTTGTCGTTGGCCGCCCGCATGACGACCCGCATGGGCAGGCGGACGGTGACGGTGTCGCCCGGGGTCCAGGCGCGGGTCAGGGTGGCGTAGCTGCCGGGCGTGGTGGCGATGTTCTGCGGCGTGCCGTTGACGCTGATGGTGGCGCCGGTGGTCCAGCCGGGGATGCGGACGCGCATGGACCAGGTGCCGCCGGCGTCGCCGGTGACCCGCAGGCTGGTGGTGTCGCTGACGGGGTACGAGGTGGTCTGGGTGACCGTGATGCCGCGCTGCGACCAGTCGAGCACCGAGGGGACGAACAGGTTGACGGTCAGCGTGGTGGTGTCGCCGCCGAGGCCGTGGAAGTAGATCGAGTCCATCAGCCTGGTGTGCATCTCCAGGCCCGTGCCCTGGCAGCACCAGAAGCTGTCGTAGTCGGTGCTCCAGGTGCCGCCGCCCCAGGCGGGGCCCACGCCGCGTCGGCCGCCGGGGTTGAGCGGGGTGAAGTAGGTGACGTGGCCGTGGGCGTCGGCCGGGTTCTGCTGGCCGATCATCTGGTTGAGCCACGCCCGCTCGTAGTAGTCGAACAGCGCGGCCCGGTTCGGGTCGAGCGCGAACAGCTCGCGGGTGAGCGTGAGCATGTTGTACGTGTTGCAGCTCTCGCACGTGTCCTGGTTCAGGTAGCCGGCGATGGCGTTGGGCGGGCGGAAGTGCTCCGCCTGGCTGTTGCCGCCGATGACGTAGGTGTGCGCGTCGACGCAGAAGTTCCAGGCGTTGGTGGCGATGTCGCGGTAGCGGGTGGTGCCGGTGGCCTTGTACTCCCGGGCGGCGCCGATCCACTTGGGCACCTGGGTGTTGGCGTGCAGCCCGCTCAGCCGGTCCTGGCCCGCCGCCAGCGGGTCGAAGACGGCGGCGTGGTCGAACCGTCGGGCGACGGTGAGCCACCGCGCGTCGCCGGTCTGCTGGTGGATGTCGGTCAGGACGGCGTTCATGCCGCCGAACTCGGTGCCCAGCATGGCCTGCGTCTGCTGGGCGCTCAGCCGCCCGGTGCGCCAGTCGACCCAGCCGGCGAGGGCCAGGAGCACGTCGCGTGCCTGGGTGCTGCCCAGGTGGCGCCACACGTCGAGGAGGCCGGCCAGGGTCTTGTGGATCGCGTAGTACGGCACATTGCCGTTGGAGAGCGTGCGGTTCTCCAGGGCGGTGAACTCGGACTCCGGGAAGCCGGACAGGTAGCCGCCGTTGAAGCCGGCGGCCCCGTTGTTCACCTGGCACCTGGCCAGCTCCGCCACCATGTACTGGGCCTTGTCCCGGCAGGTGGTGTCCCCGGTGACGGCGTACACCTGCGCCCACGCGGTGAGGAAGTGGCCCTGCATGTGGGTGCGGAACGGGAACGTCGGCGCGTCCCAGCCGCCGCCCGGCGTGGCGCCACCCGTGGACAGGCGGTGGTTGGCCCGGAAGTTGTACAGCAGCCGGTCGACGTCGACGAACCGCAGGTAGGAGCGGGTGCGGTTCTCGTTGTCCAGCCATCGGCTCGCGGTCAGTCGGACCTGGCCCAGTTCGAAGGGGTGGGCCAGGACCCCGATCTCGGCGCGGGCCGGGGCGGTCGCCGCCCGGGCGGACGGAATGCCGACGGCGCTTCCGGCCGCGGAGGCGACGGTCGCGGCTCCCGCGGCCCTGAGTAACCCGCGCCGGCTGACTGATGAGGACATCTCGCACCCTTTCCGTGTTCGAGGAAAGGACCGCGCCGCCCCCGCCCGGCAGCGTTCGACTTGTCGAACGTCGGCCCGTAAATCGAACAGAAGATAGGGGTACATCAGGGGCATGTCAATATGCCGTGCGCCGCGGTCACTGGGCCTTGCCGGCCAACAGCCAACGGCGGACCGGGACTTCGAGCAACGCCCGCCCGGCGCCAGGGCGGTAGGGGGCGGTGACGTCCCAGCCGTCGTACTTGGCGGCGAACGCGGCGACGACATCGGCCGGGAACCCGCCGTCGTGAACCAGCGCCTCCCCCTCGGCGACGACCGGCGCCCGGCCGTCCTCGAGGGCGAGCGACACCCGCGGGTCGGCGCGGACGTTGCGGACCTTCACCGCCCCGCCGTCGGCGCCGATCCACCATCTGTGGCGCAGGAACACGAACCACACGGGCGTCACGTGCGGCGAGCCGTCGGGGCGCAGCGTGCACAGCCAGACGTTCAGCTCCCGCTCGATGCGGTCGCGGACGGCGGGGTCGGGGGGCGGCGGTCGATCGATCATCCGACCATCTCACCCGCGCCTCCGGCCGCGCCGCCTCGGCCGAGAGGACCAGACCTTCGGCCTAGGCCCACCGCCGGGGAGCGGTCAGGTGAGGAGCGGGGGCTTTCCGCCACGGTGTCGGCACGCCCCTGGACGCGGATGGAGCGGAACGCGGATTGAACGGAACGGCGTGGGCGTCCGTGTCATCCGGTGACCCTGATGAGCGGCCGGCGCGCCCGTGGACCGAGAGGACCAGTCGTGAGTGACTCCGTCAGCAGCAACCTTCCCATCCAGGCCCTGGCGAGCGGCGAGGCGGAGCTGCGCCTGGTGCTGCGGCTGAGCTGGGAGGACGTGGCCGCGCTGGGTGCCGAGGCCAGCCGGCTCGCGGCCCAGGCGCAGCGGCCGGTGAGCCTGGACGAGGCTGCCAGCTACCGGCTGCGCGCCAGGACGGCCGCGCACGCCAGGCCGGCCGCCGACTCGGCCCAGGGGCAGGGCCAGCCGCAGGCGCAGGCGCAGCGGCCGCCGCAGACGACGGCCTCGGTCTCGCAGCTGACGGGGCGTTCGCCGCGCGAGCAGGCGCAGCAGGCGATCGACGAGATCAACAACCGGGCGGCCGGTCTCGGCGGCGCCGCGGCGCGCGGCTGACGCACCGGCGCCCCCTCGCGCTTCCTCGACCACCTGGGGAGGTTTCGAGATGCGGCGGGGCGCGGGGCGCCCGAGTATCGGTGGCATGAGCGATTGGCTGCCGGTGTTCGTGGTGCTCGGCGTGGCGCTCGCCGGAGTCGCCGCGCTGTACGGGGTCGGCCGCTGGCTGGCCGGCCCCGCTCCCCCGGTGCCGGTGGGCGCGTTCGCCGGCGGTCTCGCCCCGGCGGAGCACGCGGCGTCCCGCTTCCACGTACGGTGGTACGCGGTGGCGATGGTCTTCCTCGCCTTCGACATGGAGATGCTCTTCATGTATCCGTGGGCCGTCGTGGTGGCGGAGGTCGGCGCGGCCGCGGTCGTCGAGATGTTCGTCTTCCTGGGGATCCTGCTGGCCGGGGTGGTCTACGCCTGGCGCGAGGGGGCGTTCCGGTGGGCGTGACGGCTGCCGTCCGACGGTGGGCGGCGGCCCGTCCCTCGGTGTTGCTGGCCGCGCTACCGGGCGCCACGCCGACTCGGCTCGCGGTGGAGCGTGAGCTGCGCAACGCCGGCTGGCCGCTGGTCGACGGGCCGGCGGCGGCTGATCTGCTGGTGGTGGCCGGGCGGCCGGCTGCGGGCGCGGCCGGCTGGCTCGACGAACTGTACGAGCTGCTGCCGGGGCCGCGCGCCCGGGTCACCGTGACCGCGCCCGAGCGTGCGGCGCCGGAGCTGCGCGCCGGGCGCGACCTGTTGCGGGCCGGCGAGGAGGCGCCGGCCGCCCGCCGCGGCGCCGCCCGGCCGGAACACGGCGGGCATGGCGGGCACGGCGGGTGGGTGGCCGGGTTGCCGCTGGCCGAGCGGGGCGACGACCGGGACGGGCTGCGGCTCGACGTGCTGCGGCTGCCGCTCGGCCCCGCGTTGCGGGACTGGCCGGCCGGCCTGGTGGTGCGGCTCGCCCTCCAGGGGGACGTGGTGGTCTCGGCCGCCGTGGACCCTCCCCCAGCCAACCCTGAGCGGTGCCGGGGCGAGGTGCCCGGCCCGCCGCCGTTCTGGGCCGAGCCCTGGCTGCGTGCCGCGCGCGGCGCGCGGATCGAACGGGCGGTGGCCGCGCGCCGGTCGTGCGCGGCGCAGTTGGACAGCGTGGGGCGGCTGCTCGGGGTCGCCGGGTGGGCGGAGCTCGCCGAGTTGGCGCGCCGGCTGCGGGACGCGCTGCTCGCCGGGGCCGACCCCGCCGCCGTCCGGCGCGGGCTGCGGACGCTGCTGCGGCGCGGCGAACGGTCCCTGACGGCGCGTGCGATGCTGCGCGGTCTCGGCCGGCTGCCGGCGGCCGAGGCACGCCGGGCGGGGGTGACCTGCCCGGTGGTGGCGCCGGGCGGTGACGCCTACGACCGGTTCCGCCGCCGGCTGGCGGAGATCGAGCGGGCTGCCGGGCTGCTGGCCGCGCCCGGCGTGCTGGCGGCCGACGACGTGCTCGGGCCGCGCGGCCTGGTGGACGGCCCGCGGCCGCCGTCGGCCGCGCTGCTCGACGTGCTGCCCGGGCTGTTGGTGGGGGCCGAGTTCGCGGCGGCCAGGCTCGTGGTGGCCGGTCTCGATCCCGACCTCGACGAGCTGGCCTGGACGGCGGGGCCGGGGACATGACTGAGGCGGCCCCGCTGTGGTGGTCCTTCGCGCTGCCGCCGGCGCTGGCGCTGGCGGCGGGCGTCACGGCGGCGCTCGCCGGGGTCGGGGCGGGGCGCCGTCCCGCGCCGCTGCGGGAGTTGGCGCGGCGGCGGCGCCGTACGGTGGCCGCCGACGCCGGGCTGCGCACGGTGGGCGCGGTGCTGTTGCCGGTGGCCGCCGTGGCGGCGGCCGTGGTGCTGCCGCTCGGCTTCCGGGCGGTGAGCGACCTCGCGGTGGGCGTGGTGTGGTTCAACGCCATGGGGGCGCTGGCCTGGGCCGCAGTCTGGCTGGTCGGTTGGGGGTCGAACTCGGCGCTGGCGCTGATCGGCGGCTACCGGTTCCTGGCGCAGGGGCTCGCCTACGAGGTGCCGCACATGCTGGCCCTGACCACGGCGGCGCTCGGCGCGGGGTCGTTGCGGGTGGGCGCGGTGGTGGAGGCGCAGCGCGGGCTGTGGTTCGCGGTGTGGATGCCGGCGGCGTTCGCCGTGTTCCTGCTGAGCGCGGCGGCGATGGCGTTCTGGGGGCCCTTCGACCAGCCGGTGGGGCGCGACGTGGCGGGCGGCGCGGCGGGCGAGTTGGGCGGCGTGGACCGGCTGGTGTTCCTCGGCGGCCGGTGGCTGCTGCTCGTGGTGGCGGCCTGGATGGCAGCCGCGCTGTTCCTGGGCGGTGGGCAGGGACCGCTGCTGTCCGCCTGGTGCTGGACGCTGGTGAAGACGGCGGCGGTGCTCGGCGCGCTGCTGTGGCTGCGGCGCCGGCTGCCGGCCGTGCGGATGGACCGCTTCACCGCCCTTTCCTGGACGGTGTTGATGCCGCTCGCCGTGGTTCAGGCGCTGTGGGTGGCCGTCGTGGTGCTGGAGCGCTGAGATGGCGGAGGACCTGTTGTTCTGGGTGCTGGCCTGCGTGGCGGTCGGCGCCGGCGCGCTGGTCTTCCGGTGCGACTCGATGGCCAGGGCGACCTACGCGCTGCTGGCCGCGCTGCTCGCGGTCGGGGGCGAGGTGGTACTGCTCGGCCTCGACTACCTGGGCGTGGTGATCCTGCTGATGATGACGCTGGAGATGGCCCTGATGGCCGTCTTCATGATCATGTTCATGATGTCGCCGGGCGGGTTGACGCCGATGTCGATGACGCACGGCACGCGGGCCGCCGCGCTGGTGAGCGGCGGCGTCTTCCTGCTGCTGGCCGCCGGCGTGCTGCTCGCACCCTGGCCGGACCGGGCGGGCCGGGCGCCGGCCGATCCCACCAGGGCGCTCGGCCTGTCCTTGATGGGGCCGCAGATGCTCACCATGACGGTCCTCGGCATGGTGCTGTTCGCCACCATCGTGGCGGTGGTGGTGCTGGCCACCCGGCGCGGGCGCTACGACCGGGACGAGGAGGTCGGGTGAGCCTGCAGGCGGTCCTGCTGGTGGCGGCGGCGCTGTTCGCCGTGGGCCTCTTCGGGGTGCTCGGCCAGCGGTCCGTCGTGATGGTGATGATGGGTCTGGAGCTGATGCTAGGCGGCGTGGTGCTGGCCGCCGCCGGCGTCCGGCACTTCGTGGCCCCTGCGGCGGACGAGGCCCAGGTGCTCGTGGTGCTGCTGGTGACGGCCATGGCCGTGGAGATGGCCGTGGGCTTCGCGGTGGTCACCGCCCTGTTCAGGGTTGGGGAGGTCGACACCGTCGACGCGGCGGCGGAGCTGCGGGAATGAGCGGGACGGCCGGCTGGGTGCTGTGGGCGCTGGTCGGGCTGCCGCTGGCTGGTGGCGCGCTGCTCGCCGCCTCGGGGCGGGCGGCGGACCGGATCGCGGCCCCGCTGGCGGTCGGGATCGCGGGGGCCGGCACGGGGCTCGCGGCGCTGGCCGCGGTGGTCCGGCCGCGCGCCGAGGCGCCGCTGCTCGCCGGTCTGCCGGTGCGGTTGGCGGTCGACGGTCTCTCGGCGTTCCTGGTGGTCACGGTGGCGGCGGTGACGTGGCTGATCCTGGGGTTCTGCGCCGGGGAGTTCGCACGGGACGCGGCGCGCGCCCGGTTCTTCGGGCTGATGTTGCTGTTCGCCGGGGCGATGCTGACGACGGTGACGGCCGTCTCACTGCCGGTGCTGCTGATGGGCTGGGAAATGATGGGCGCGGCGTCCTGGGCCCTGATCGGCTACTGGTGGCGTGACTCCAACCGGGTGCGGGCCGCCGGCACCGCGTTCCTCACCACCAGGGCGGCGGATCTCGGGCTCTATCTGGCGGCCGGCGCGGCGTTCGCCGGCGCGCCGACGGCCTCGCTCGCCCTGGCCGACCTGCCAGCGGCCGCCGAGCCCTGGCGGTCGATCGCCACGGCCGGGGTGGTGCTGGCGGCGCTCGGCAAGTCCGCCCAACTGCCGTTCAGCTTCTGGCTGTCGCACGCCATGCGCGGCCCGGCGCCGGTCTCCGCGCTGCTGCACTCGGCGACCATGGTGGCGGCCGGCGGCTATCTGCTGCTGCGCGCCGCGCCGCTGCTTGACGCCTCCGGCTGGGGCGCGCCGCTGGTGGCCTGGACGGGGGCGGCGACCGCCGTGGCACTCGGCCTGGTCGCGCTCGTCCAGACCGATCTGAAGCAGCTGCTGGCCGCCTCGTCCTGCGCCCAGCTCGGCCTGCTGGTGCTGGCCGCCGGAGTCGGCGCCCGGGCCGGCGGCGTCCTCCAGCTGATGGCCCACGCCGCGGCCAAGAGCCTGGCGTTCCTGGTCGCCGGGGTGTGGCTGGCGGCGCTCGGCAGCCAGGCGCTGACCGGCCTGCGGGGCGCGGCGCGGCGCGGCCCGCCGGGCGCCGGGCCGGCCTTCACGGTGGCGCTCGTGGCGTTGGCCGGGCTGCCGCCGCTGGCGTTGTGGGCGGCCAAGGACGTGTTGCTCGCGGCGGCGCTCGCCGACTCGCCGTGGCTCTACGCGGCGGGGCTCGCGGCGACGGCGCTGGCCGCCGGCTACGGGGCGCGAGCGCTGTGGTTCGTGTGGCGACCGACGGCGCCGCGCGGCGACGCCGCGTGCTCGCCGCGCGGCTGGGCCGATCGACCGCCGTCCCGCACAGCCGCGCGGTTGCGTCGTCGTCCGGCCGCGTGGCCGCTCAGCGGCCGGGTCCCAGCACCGCGATGGTTCGCGCGCGAGCCGGTGGGACGCGTCTCGCCGCCGGCCGGGGTGACGCTCGCGGCGCTGGCCCTGGCCTGCCTGGGCCTGGCCGTGGCCGCGCTGCCGGCGCCGCGGGACGGAGTCGCCCAGGTGGTCGGCGGCCCCGAGGGCCCGGACGACGTCATCCCCTTCCTGGAGAACGTGACCGCGGGGCGCGGCATCCCGCGCGAGCGGCTCGAGGAGGTCGGCGCCCACTACCGGCTCTTCGGCGGCGTGAGCCCCATCAACGAGCAGAACCGCACCCTGCTGGCCGCGCTCCGCGCCGACTTCGCGGAGCACGGCCTCGACCTCCCCGTCTACTGGGGCAACCGGAACTGGGCGCCCTACGTGACCGACACCCTGCGCGAGCTGGTCCGCGACGGCCGCCGCCGGGTCCTCACGCTGGCCACCAGCGCCTACGCCTCCTACTCGGGATGCCGCCAGTACCGCGAGGACCTGGCCGGCGCCCTCGCCACCCTCGAGGAGGAGGGCCTGCCGCTGCCCCGGGTGGACAAGCTGCGGCTCTACTACAACCACCCCGGCTTCCTGCGCACCATGGGGGAGGGTGTGCTCGCGGCGCTCGACGAGCTGCCCGAGGGCGTCAGGGCCGGCGCCCACCTCGCCTTCACCACCCACTCCATCCCGGACGCCGCGGCCGACCTCTCCGGGCCGCCGGCCGGTCACGGGGCGGGCGGCGCCTACGTCGCCCAACACCTTGACGCGGCCCGCGTCATCGCCGAAGCGGTGCGCGCCGAGACCGGCGTGGAGCGCCCCTGGGAGCTCGTCTACCAGTCCCGCAGCGGCGCCCCGCACATCCCCTGGCTCGAGCCCGACATCGTCGACCACCTGACCGCCCTGCACGCCAAGGGCGCGCCGGCCGTCGTCATGGTTCCCATCGGCTTCGTCTCCGACCACATGGAGGTGCTCTACGACCTCGACACCGAGGCGCTGACCGCCGCCGAGGAGCTCGGCCTGCCGGCGGTCCGCTCGGCCACCGTGGGTGCCCACCCGGGCTTCGTGGCCGCCATCCGCGACCTGGTGCTCGAGCGGGCCGCCACCGAGCGCGGCGAGTCCCCGACCCGCTGCGCCCTCGGCACGCTCGGCCCGAGCCACGACGTCTGCCCGGTGGGCTGCTGCGCCGCCCGGGTTGCCCGCCCGGCCGCCGCCGGTGCCGACAGCCCCTACGCCTGACAAGGAGTATCACGTGTCCGAAGGACCGCAGGCCGCCCGCGGCGAGCTGGTCGCCACGCTGCTCGCGCTCGCCGAGGAGGCGGCCGACCGTGCCGGCCGGCTGCTGCGGGAGGGGCGCCCCGCCGACCTGGGGGTCGCCGCGACCAAGTCGAGTCCGATCGACGTCGTCACCGAGATGGACATCGCCGCCGAGAAGCTGATCACCGGCTTCCTCGCCGAGCGGCGTCCCGACGACGGCTTCCTGGGCGAGGAGGGCGGCGTCTCCGGCGGCGACAGCGGGGTGCGCTGGATCATCGACCCGCTCGACGGCACCGTCAACTACCTGTACGGGCTCCCGCAGTGGGCCGTCTCCATTGCCGCCGAGGCCGACGGCGAGACGCTGGCCGCCGTCGTGGCCGCGCCGATGCGCGGCGAGACCTACCGCGCGGTGCTGGGCGGCGGGGCCGAGCGCCTGGTGGCCGGCCGGTCGCCCGAGCCGCTGCGCGTCCGCCCGGCGCCGCCCCTCGACCAGGCGCTGGTCGGCACCGGCTTCAACTACGTGGCCACCGTGCGCACCGCCCAGGCCGCCGTGGCGCAGCGGCTGATCCCGCGGGTGCGGGACATCCGCCGCTCGGGCTCCGCCGCCATCGACCTGTGCGACGTGGCCGGCGGCCGGCTCGACGGCTTCTACGAGCGCGGTCTCGCCCCCTGGGACCTGGCCGCCGGCGACCTGATCGCCCGGGAGGCCGGCGCCCGCACCGGCGGCCGGCCCGGCCTGCCGCCGGGCCGCGACCTCACGATCGCCGCCAGCCCAGGCGTCTTCGACGCGCTCCAGCCGCTCCTCGACGAGCTCGGCGCCTGGCACGACTGAGCCACGACGGCCCCCGTGCGAGAGCGGCCCTTCGGCCGCCCCACACGCGCCTGAGCGCCCCCGGGGACCCCCGGGGGCGCTCAGTGCTGGAAGGCCTCGGCGCCCGGGTGGGGCGCGCGGTGGGGCTCAGGCGCTCCTGGCCCCGACCTCCACGCCGTACTCGGCGGCCAATCGGCGCAGGTCGTCCAGCTCGGCCTGCTCCACATCCATCGTGAACAGATCTCCGGCTTCACGAGCGCGGTGCAGATCGGACTCGGTGTTCTCGATACGCTGCAGGATTCCAGCGGTGAACGCGTCCAAGGTGCGCCCCCTCGTCTTCGATCGGTGGCACTGGGGGAGTGCCACTGGGTGGGTGCGGCCACGGCGGCCCCGACTGGTCGGCAGCGCGGAGCGGCTTGCCGCCGGCAAGGAGGTGGTCGCGGGGTGTGTCGCTTGTCCTCCCCGGCGCGTCAGTGCCGGAAACCTCACCAGAAGTGAAAATCCGAGCGGATCCCCGGCACCGGTCGTTTACCAGTGGTTTATGGGGTGTCGGTGCAGGATGGAGGGTGGGGCGGGGACCGATGTGCCCAGGCCAGGGCCCACCCGCCGCCCAGGGATCTCACGAGAAGAGGATCGGGACGTGCGCGTACTCGTCGTGGAGGACGAGCAGTTGCTCGCGGATACGGTGGCCGTCGGGCTGCGCCGCCAGGCCATGGCGGTGGACGTCGTCTACGACGGGGCGGCGGCCACCGAGCGCGTCGACCTCAACGACTACGACGTGGTCGTCCTCGACCGCGACCTGCCGCTGGTTCACGGCGACGACGTGTGCCGGCACATCGTCCGGCTTGGCAAGGCCACCAGGGTGCTGATGCTGACGGCCTCGGGGGACGTCAGCGACCGCGTCGAGGGCCTGGAGATCGGCGCCGACGACTATCTGCCCAAGCCCTTCGCCTTCAGCGAGCTGATCGCCCGGGTGCGGGCGCTCGGCCGGCGGGCCACCCCGCCGTTGCCGCCGGTGCTCGAGCGGTCCGGCATCCGGCTCGACCCGAACCGCCGCGAGGTCTTCCGGGACGACCGGCAGATCCACCTGGCGCCCAAGGAGTTCGCCGTCCTCGAGGTGCTGCTGCGCGGCGACGGCGCGGTGGTCTCGGCCGAGCAGCTGCTGGAGAAGGCCTGGGACGAGAACACCGACCCGTTCACCAACGTGGTCCGCGTCACAGTGATGACGCTGCGTCGCAAGCTGGGTGACCCGCCGGTGATCACCACCGTGCCGGGGGCGGGATACCGGATCTGAGCCATGCCCACGTCCTCAGCCTCCCCACCGCCCAGGCCATCGACGCCGCCGGCCGCCGGCCACCGGCCGCCGCCCCGGATGCCCCTCGCGCCACCCAGGCCCCAGTGGGACCCGCGGGAGGCCGACCGGTCGCACAGCTGGTTCCGGCCCACCATCCGGATCCGGCTCACCCTGCTCTACGGCGGGATGTTCCTGATCGCCGGCGTGCTGCTGCTGACGATCATCTACCTGCTGGCGGCCCAGGCACTGAACAAGGGCAACGCGATCCCCTTCAGGTTCGAGGAGAACGTGGTCCTGCAGCCCACCTCGAACGTCTGCCGTGACCTCTCGGGACCGGTCACCGAGGCGCAGTTCGACGACTGGCTGTCCGAGTGCATGGACACCCAGCGCGCCAAGGCACTCGACCAGCTGCTGCGCAGCTCGCTGCTCGCGCTGCTCGGCCTCGCGGTGGCCGCGTTCGCCTTCGGTTACGTCATGGCCGGCCGGGTGCTCTCGCCGCTCGGCCGGATCACCCGCACCGCCCGCCAGGTGGCCGGCTCCGACTTGCACCGCAGGATCGAGCTTGACGCGCCCGACGACGAGTTCAAGGAGCTGGCCGACACCTTCGACGAGATGCTGGACCGCCTGGACCGCGCGTTCACCGCCCAGCAGCGCTTCGTGGCCAACGCCTCGCACGAGCTCCGCACCCCGCTGGCGATCAACCGCACCCTGCTCGAGGTGCAGCTCTCCGATCCGGACGCCTCGCCCGAGCTGGTCCAGCTCGGCAAGACGCTGCTGGCCACCAACGAGCGCAGCGAGCAGCTGGTGGAGGGCCTGCTGTTGCTCGCCCGCAGCGAGAACGAGATCGTGGACCGCAAGCCGGTTGACCTGGCGGAGGTGGCCGGGCAGGCGGTCGAGCAGGTGCGGGGCGAGGCGCAGCAGCGCGGCATCGAGCTGCGCGGCGTCCGGCGGCCGGTCCAGGTGCAGGGCAACGGCGTGCTGCTCGAGCGGATCGCCCTCAATCTCGCGCAGAACGCGGTCCGGTACAACGTGCCGGAGGGCGGCTGGGTGCGGGTGGACACGGAGTCCAGGCCGGGGCAGGCGCTGCTGGTGGTGGAGAATACGGGTCCGGTCGTGCCGGCCTACGAGGTCGATAACATGTTCGAGCCTTTCCGTCGGCTGCGTACCGAGCGCACGGGCAGCGACAAGGGCGTCGGTCTCGGGCTCTCGATCGTCCGCTCCGTGGCGCGGGCACACGGCGGCTATGTCAGGGCCGAGCCGCGGGAACAGGGTGGCCTGGTGATGAAGGTCGCCATCCCGGTCTGAGCGGCCCCCACAGCGGGAAAGAAGGAGATGTGATCAATCGCATAGCGACGCCCCTGACGGCGGGCGTCACGCGGCCGCGGGCGGGCTTTTGACCGGTTAGCGGCCCGATCGGCAGCCGGGATGATCACCTCTTCAGGCGTTCGGTTGGGTGTCGATTGAGTAACAGCACTTGATGTGAGGCAAAATCTCCGCCTCGGGTCGGGCACAAAGTCCGACCCCCCGCGCGTTACGTGCGCTGGAGATACCACAGACACCCGGAGGGGGAGAACGAAATGGCAACCGACTACGACACTCCACGCAAGACCGATGACGATGTCAACGAGGACAGCATCGAGGAACTGAAGGCCCGGCGGAACGACAAGTCGGCGTCCACCGTCGACGTCGACGAGTTCGAGCAGGCGGAGGGCCTCGAGCTGCCCGGCGCCGACCTCTCGAACGAGGAGCTCTCGGTCCGGGTCCTGCCTCGGCAGGCGGACGAGTTCACCTGCATGAGCTGCTTCCTCGTGCACCACCGGTCGCAGCTGGCGAAGGAGAAGGACGGTCAGCCGATCTGCCGCGACTGCGCGGCATGAGCGCCGGCCCGGGCGTGCCCTCAGGCCGCGTCCGGGCGGTGCGCGGTGAGCGCCGCGGTGAGACGGTTCGGTTGCCGGGTGGAGAGATACAGATACGGAGTGGGATCCTCCGGATCAGTCACCTCGACCCGGACGGCCGTCGGAATGTAGGCGCGCAGCAACATATGGGCCCGGGCATCCGCACGGTGGGTGCGCCAGGCGCGCGCCTCCTCGGCGTCGAGCGCCCGGGCCTCGCCCAGAGCCGTGAGCGGGATCCTGGCCTCCCCGGCGACCAGCGAGTCGGCCACCACCCGGATCCGGGCCGAGCCGTAGGCGCTCAGCGCCACCCCGGACAGGGCACCGCCCGCGGCGAGGCCGCACAGCAGGGGCACGAGACCCAGCGGCACCAAGGCGAATCCCAGCAGCAGCACGCCCAGCAGGGCCATCAGCCACCAGCTCCTGGGCACGGTCAGTCGCTCGTCGTACGGCTTCATGGCCCCAGCATCGCAGGCTCGTCCCCAGGGGCCGTCGGCGGCGGTAGGGTCTGCATCGTGAGTGCCGACTCTGTGAGCCCAAGCCCGCTGGACGTTCTGCTGCGGCGGATCGATCCGGCGGTCCCCGTCCCCTCCCGGGCGCACCCGGGGGACGCCGGGGTCGACCTGGTGACCACCCAGGCCGCCGAGCTGGCGCCGGGCGAGCGCGCGGTACTCCCCACGGGGGTGGCCATCGCCCTCCCCGACGGTTACGCGGCGTTCGTGCACCCGCGCTCGGGGCTCGCCGCCCGCTGCGGGGTGTCCATGGTCAACGCGCCAGGCACCATCGACGCCGGGTACCGTGGAGAGATCAAGGTCATCGTGATCAACCTGGATCCGCGGGAGACCGTGCGGTTCCAGCCGCTCGACCGGATCGCCCAACTCGTCGTCCAGCAGGTGGCGGCGGTGCGTTTCCACGAGGTCACGGAGCTGCCGGGTTCGGCGCGGGCCACGGGGGGTTTCGGCTCCACGGGCGGTCATGCCGGCCTGCGGACCCACCCCTACGCTGCGGTCGGCCCCGGCGGGAGCGCCGACCGGAAAGGACTCTGACGTGTTCGGACGTCGTCGCAAGCGGAACGAGGAGCCGGCCGAGGCGGCGGAGGCGGTCGAGGCCACCACCGATGAGGCTCCCGACGAGGAGGAGGTGCGCCGGGTCAAGCTCGAGCCGGCACCCCGGCCCGACGGTCCCTGGGACCTGAGCGAGGTCGGCAACCCCTCCGAGGGCCGCGTCGACCTCGGCGGCCTCTTCGTGCCCGGCGTGCAGGGCATGGAGCTGCGCGTGGAGGTCGCGGGGGACGCGATCGTCGCCGCGACCGTGGTCCTCAAGGACAGCGCGGTCCAGCTCCAGGCGTTCGCCGCCCCCAAGCGCGAGGGCATCTGGGCCGAGGTGCGCGAGGAGATCGCCGCCGGCATCACCCAGCAGGGCGGCGTGATCGAGGAGATCGAGGGGCCGCTCGGCTGGGAGCTGCGGGCCCGGGTGCCCGTGCAACTGCCGGACGGCAAGCGCGGCATGCAGGTCGTGCGGTTCGTCGGCGTCGACGGTCCGCGCTGGTTCCTGCGGGGCGTGATCTCCGGCCAGGGCGCGGTCCAGCCGCAGGCGGCCGGCGTCCTTGAGCAGATCTTCCGGGACACCGTGGTGGTCCGCGGCGAGGGCCCGATGGCCCCCAGGGACCCGATCGTCCTCAAGCTGCCGCAGGACGCGCAGATGGTGCCAGAAGGCGTGAAGCAGGAGCAGGCGGCCGCGGACGGCGCCCAGGTCTCCCGCTTCGCCGGCGGCCTCGACAAGCTGCGCAGGGGCCCGGAGATCTCCGAGGTCAGGTAGGCGTCTCCCGCGCGGGTGTGTCCGCGCCCGCGCGGGGTACTCGGGGCTCTCCGTCACGGGAGGCCCCCTCATGAGCAGAGGCAGAGGACGTCACCGCCTCGAGCGGACCGGCACCGAGCCGATCACTGCGTACAGCGACATCCGGCTGCGCATCCTGCTGTCCGCGATATTCACCCCACTGTTCGCCGGCGCCACGGTCGCCTTCGCCATCTGGCTGGGCGCCTCGGGCTCGGACTCCTCGCCGGGCCGCGGCCCGCTGATCGCCCTGACCGTGGGCTGCGCGATCCTCACCCTGGCCGCCGCGACCGACCTGGCGATCCTGCTGCGGCGTCGCCGCGAGGCGCGCGACGAGCGGGACCGGGACCGGGACGAAACCCCCTGAAGCACCCCTCGCATACGGACCCCGTCAACGACGGCGCTTCCGTTATCAGGGTGTCGTCAACGAGCGCCGCGCGAGATGAGCACAGAGGTTCCCTGGGCGAGTAAGTGACTGCCCACTCGTACAGGAGAACCGATGGCCGATCTGGTCTTCGTCCTGGTCATCCTCGCGGGGTTCGCGCTGATGGCTCTCGCCGCCCGTGGGGTGGCCAAGCTGTGAGCGCGGAGAACATCGTCGGTCTGTGCGTCGCGGCCGGCCTCGTCGGCTACCTGGTCCTGGCCCTGCTCTTCCCCGAGAGATTCTGAGGGCCGCCGACCATGAGTACCCCCCTGGCCGACGTGCTCCAGATATCCGCCCTCGTCGTGGCGCTCGCCCTGGTGCACCGCCCCCTCGGCGACTACATGGCCGCCGTCTACTCCTCCAGGAAGCACCTGCGCGTCGAGCGGCTGATCTACCGCTGCGTCGGCGCCGACCCCAACGCCGAGACGCGCTGGACCGCCTACCTGCGCGCCGTCCTCGCTTTCTCTCTCGTCGGCGTGCTCTTCCTCGACGGCTCGATGGTCCAGGCCGACGGGCGGGACGTCGGCTCCTCGCTGATCGGCCAGACCTGGAACGACGCGAACGGCGACCCCGACCCGCGCTGGTTCCAGCCGCGGCCCTCCAACAGCGGCTACGACCCGACGGCGACCGGCTCCGGCCAGCTGGGTGCCAGCGATCCGACGCTGCGTGCCTCCGTCGAGGAGACCAGGGCGGCGGTCGCCGCCTTCAACGACGTGCCGGAGTCGGCGGTGCCGGCGGACGCGGTGACGGGCTCCGGCTCGGCGCTCGACCCGCACATCTCGCCGGCCTACGCGGAGATCCAGGTCGCGCGGGTCGCCGCGGCGAACGGCTGGTCGCCGACCACACGGAGGGCCGCGACCTCGGCTTCCTCGGCGACGAGCGGGTCAATGTGCTGGAGCTGAACGTGTCCCTCCGGGCGGTCGTGGCTGGGCGTGATTGACCCCACCCTTCCGCTGCGCGCTCGGCGTAGGCCGCCGTGCCGCGCCCACCCAGCGCGGCTCGGCGGCGAAGCCGCCGCCCCCTCGCGCGAAGCTGTCTCTTATACAC
>NZ_SMKC01000091.1 GCF_004348315.1 Streptomyces sp. 8K308
GTCCCACAGGGCCGGTCCGCGGCGGCTATGCCGCCCGCCGGCGGCCCTGCCGCGCAAGCCCACCCACCGAGGGGCGGTGGGTGGGCGCGGCGCAGCCCATGCCAAGCGCAGAGTGAAAACTCACAGCGCCGAGAGGAACGCGGCGGCCAGCGGGCCCGCGTCGCGGCCGCCCGAGCCGCCGTCCTCGAGCACCACGGCGAACGCCAGGTCGCCCTCGCCCAGGAAGCCGATCATCCACGCGTTGGTCGACAACTCGCCGTCCTCGGTCCGGTACTCGGCGGTGCCGGTCTTGCCGTGCGGCTCCCCCGGCACGCCGTCGAGCGCCGACGCGCTGCCCTCCGTCACGGTGGCCCGCATCATCGTCCGGAGCGCCGCCACGGTGGACTCGGCCAGCTCGGCGTCCGCCTGGTACGGCTCCTCAACGGCCGCCGGCACCAGGAGCGGCTGGCGGAACGTTCCGTCCGCCACGGTCGCCGCCACCGAGGCCATCACGAGCGGGCTGGCCTGCACCTGGCCCTGCCCGATCAGCGACGCGGCCAGCGCGTTCTCGTCCTCGGCGACCGGCACGCTGCCGTCAAAGGTGACGGCGCCCACGGTCCACTCCTCGCCTATGCCGAAGGCCCGCGCCGTCTGGTTGAGGGTGTCGTTCTCGAAGCGGTCCCGGTTGCCGATGAACGCCGTGTTGCAGGACTCGGTGAACGCCTCGCGCAGCGTCGTCTCCGGCCCCAGCTCGAACTCGTTCTGGTTTTCGAAGGGTTGGCCGTTCACCATGACCTCGCGCGGGCAGCCAAGACGGTCGTCGGGCGTCACCCCGGACTCGAGCAGCGCGGCGGCCGTCACCACCTTGAAGGTGGAGCCGGGCGCCAACTGCCCCTGGAGGGACCGGTTGAACCCGTCGAGCGGCCAGTCGGCGGCCGCCAACACCTCGCCCGTCGACGGCCGTATCGCGACGATCGAACCGGCCCGCCCGAGGTCGTCGAGCGCCTCCTCGGCCGCCCCCTGCACCTCGGGGTCGATCGTGGTCTCGACCGGGCTGCCGGCCTCGCCGCCCTCCTGTTCGTAGAGGGTGTCGACGGCCTCGCCCGAATCGCGATCCGCGATCACCACGGCGGAGGCGGGGGTGCCGGCCAACTGCTCGTCGTAGCGCTGCTGCAGGCCCGAGGCGCCGGCGCCCGACTCGAGGTCGAGGCCGCCGACCAGCGACCTGGCCGCGTGCGCCAGCGGCCTGGAGTCCTCCTGGAACTGGATGCCGGCCACGGCCCCCAACTCCCCCGAGTGCTCCTGGAAGTCGGCGTCCCGCAGGCTCACCACCGGCACCGCCTGGTCCGGTTCGGCCTCGGCCACCCGGTCCGCGAGCGCCTCGGTGTCGACCCCGACGTCCAGCGCCTCGATCGCCTCGTAGGCCGCCGTGGGATCGCTGAGCATCGCCGGCCAGATGCTGATGTCCCACACGGTCGCCGGCCCGGCCAACTGGCTGCCGTCGGCCGCCAGTATGGGGGCCCGCTCGGGCTCATCCGTGGTGAGGACCAGCGTCTGCCCGTCCCCCAACCGCGGGTGGACGACGGCCGGTTCCCAGCGCACCAGCCACCGGTCCTCCTCGGCGGGCACCATCAGCGCGGCCGAGTCGTAGGACCACTCGCCGAGGCCCTCCAGGGTGAACGTCGCGGTGAACGGCACCCGCATCACGTCGTCCTCGACCGCCTCGGCCTCGCCCGCGACCTCGAGCACGGTCTCCTCGGGGCTCATGTTCTCCGCCACCGAGTCGAGCAACGAACGCGCGCCCGACGGGTCGTCGGTGAGCGACGCGGCCTGCGCGAGGTCACCCTCCGCCCAGGCGCGCAGGAAGGCGTCCGCACCGTCCCGCGCGCGGTCGGAGCGGCCGTCGCCGTCGACGCCGCGGAGCACGAGCACCGCCACCACCGCCAACACCGTGACCAGCACGGCGCCACCTATCACCACGCTTCGATGAGACCGCCAACTCGCCGGCTTCCGCTGCGGGTCCCACCCCGGTGCACTGTTCCCCATGGCGCGCACCCTACCGCCGCCACCCGGGCCAAGCCGAGCAGAAACGACAAAGACGACGCGGCCACGCACAGAGCGCCACCGCCTCCGGGGGTGCGGGTGGCGAAGCCCCCGCCACGCGAGGCAAAGCCGAGCAGAAAACGACGAAGGCGACGTGGCCACGCGCAGAGCGCGGGCACACGTCGCCTGTCGACGAAGTGGAGATGGCGGGAATCGAACCCGCGTCCAACGAAGCAGAAGGAGGGCTTCTCCGAGCGCAGTCCGCTCTGATTTTCTCAGCCCCGGAGATCACGCGGACAAGTCTCCGACGGGCTCAGTCGCTGTGTGGTGTCCCCTTAGCTCCCGCGACCGGAGCTAACAGGTGAGTTCCCTAGCTGATGCCAGACACCGGGACGGGAACAGGCCCGGGCTGACACTCCGCGAGTCGCTGCTCAGGCAGCGAGGGCGAAGGAATCGCGCTTGTTATTGGCGATTATTTTTTCACGGCACATGGTTAACGAGATCATTGCCGCGCTTCCTCGGCTCGCTTCCCCTACTTCGACATCCGCTGTCGAAACCGATCATCCCCATGTTCAGTTAACAAGCACCGCACAGTTAACAAGCACCCCGCCGAGATCATTCCCGGCCGCGCACCTGCCATGATACGTCACGCGCGCTGCCTGCGGCGAGCCGCCGAGACGGCGCGCTCCGCCTCCCTGCGGTCCTGCTTCTCGCGCAGCGTCTGCCGCTTGTCGTAGTCCCGCTTGCCCCGGGCCAGGGCGAGCTCGACCTTGGCACGCCCGTTCAGGAAGTAGAGGGAGAGCGGCACCAGCGTCAGGCCCGCCTCCTGGATCCGACCGACGAGCTTGTCGATCTCCGCGCGGTGCATCAGCAGCTTCCGCTTCCGGCGGGCGCTGTGGTTGGTCCAGGTGCCCTGCGCGTACTCGGGGATGTGCACGTTGTGCAGCCACGCCTCCCCGCCGTCGATCTGACCGAAGCCGTCGACGAGGGACGCGCGGCCCTGGCGCAGCGACTTCACCTCGGTGCCGGTCAGTACCAGACCGCATTCGTACGTGTCCAGAACGTGATAGTCGTGCCGCGCCTTCTTGTTCTGCGCGATCAGCTTGCGCCCCGTTTCCTTAGCCATGACCCACCGAGTCTACCGGCCGGCCGCCAGACCGCCGAGCACGTTTCCCGCCCGCTCCTCGGCGTCCTCGCCGGGGCCGACGAGCAGGTCGGGCACGATGCCCTCGGCGTCGACGGTGCGGCCGGACGGGGCGGCGTAGCGGCCCACGGTCAGCTCGGCGACCGAGCCGTCCGGCTGCACGTCCGGCAGCTGCACGGTGCCCTTGCCGAAGGTCGGGGAGCCGACGATCACCGCCCGGTTGCGGTCCTGGAGGGCGCCGGTCAGCATCTCGGCCGAGCTCATCGTGCCGCCGTCCACCAGCACCACGAGGGGCGTCTCCGTGTCCCCGCCAGGCTCGGCGTGCAGCGCGTTCTGCTCGCCGCGCACGTCGTAGGTGGCGACCAGGCCGCCGTCGAGGAAGACGGCGGCCGCGTCGGCCGCCTCGGTGAGCAGGCCGCCCGTGTTGCCGCGCAGGTCGAGCACGATGCCGTCGTCCGGCGGCGCGCTGCGCGCCGCGGCCCTGACCAACTCGGCCGAGCCCTCGACGAAGGAGCTCACGTGGATCCTGGTGACGCCCGGCTCGTCGCGGGTGACGGTGACGGTGCGGGCGGTCAGCCGGGCGCGCTCCACCTCGACCGAGCGGACCCGCTGATCCCGTTCGACACCGAGCAGCACCGTGCTGCCGGCGGGCGCCGGCTCGGAGCCCGCGCTGCCGCGCAGCCGGCTCACGGCATCGGTGACCGGGCGGCCGGTGACCGGGACGCCGTCGATGGTGACCAGTTCGTCGCCCGGCAGGACGCCGGCACGCTCGGCCGGGCTGCCCGCGTGCACCTCGCTGACCACGATCCGGCCCTCGGCGGCGCTGATCACCGCTATCCCGGTGCCGACGTACTCGCCGGCCAGGGTCAGCTCCACCGACTGGTACTCCTCGGCCGAGTAGGCGGCCGCCCACCGGTCGCCGCTACGGCTCACCAACTCCCGGGCGTCGTCGACCGCCTCGGCACGCTCCGGGAGCGGCCCGGCGGCCGGCACCGGCTCGCCGGAACCCGCCGCCTCCGGCCAGGAGCCGGTGGCGGCACCCGTCACCAGCACCCCGGCGAAGACACACGCCAGGGCGGCACCCCGCCGCGCGGTGGCACCCACACGCCGAGACCCAAACGAAACTCCGTGACACGGTCGTGACATGGTGCGGAGTGTAGGTCACACCCAGGGGGCGCACGGGAGTTTCACCCGGTACGTCCAGGTGCACGGCGCGGTGATAAATCACACGCGCCCTACACGCGCAGGTACTTGCGGAGCGCGAAGAAAGCCGCCAGGGACGGCATCAGCGCGCCCACCACCAGCACCAGGGGCAGCACCGAGAGCACCGCGTCCCAACCGATGAAGTTGATCAACGGGATCTGCTCGGCCAGGAAGTTGTTGATCGCGAAGTACTTCACGCCCACGATCAGCACACAGGCGAACACCCCGCCGAGCAGGCCGGCGATCGCCGCCTCCAGGATGAACGGCAACTGGATGTAGAGGCTGGAGGCACCGACGAGGCGCATGATCCCGGTCTCCCGACGGCGACTGAAGGCGGAAACGCGCACCGTGTTGACGATCAACAGCAGCGCGACCACCAGCATCAGCGCCATCAGCCCGAGCGCGGCGTAGTTGACGCCGTTGAGCAGGTCGAACAGGTTCTCAAGCGTCGACCGCTGGTCCTGCACCGACTGCACGCCCTCCCGGCCCGCGAACGCCGAGGACACGACGTCGTACTGGGTCGGGTCGGTCAGCTTGACGCGGTACGACTCCTGCATCTGGTCCGGGGTGACCACGGCGGCGATCGGCGAGTCGGCCTGCTGCTCCTGGTAGTGCGCGTACGCCTCCTCGGCCGACTCGTAGAAGACGTCCTCGACGAGCTCCAGCTCCTCGAGCTCCGCCAGCAGCTGCTCCTTCTGGTCCTCGGTCACCGCGCCGCGCGAGCAGGCGGGGTCGGTCTGGGCGTCGTTCTCGTTGCAGAGGAATATCGACACCTCGACCCGGTCGTACCAGAAGTCCTTCATGCTGTTGACCTGCTGGTTGGTCAGCAGCGAGCCGCCGAGCAGGGACAGCGAGAGGGCGACCGACACGATCACCGCGAAGGTCATCGTCAGATTGCGGCGGAGACCGACGCCGATCTCCGACAGGACGAAGTGGGCGCGCATGGCGTCCTTTCAGTCGGGGCTCAGGCCGGGGTCAGTGCTGGTAGCCGTAGACGCCGCGGGTCTGGTCGCGGACGAGGCGGCCCTTCTCAAGCTCGATGACGCGCTTGCGCATCTGGTCCACGATCTGCGCGTCGTGGGTGGCCATGACGACGGTCGTGCCCGTGCGGTTGATGCGGTCGAGGAGCTTCATGATGCCGACCGAGGTCTGCGGGTCGAGGTTGCCGGTCGGCTCGTCCGCGATCAGCAGCATCGGCCGGTTGACGAACGCCCGCGCGATGGCGACACGTTGCTGCTCACCGCCGGAGAGCTCGCCCGGCATCCGGTCCTCCTTGCCGCCGAGGCCGACGAGTTCGAGGACCTCGGGCACGGTCTTGCGGATCTGCCCGCGGGGCTTGCCGATGACCTCGAGCGCGAAGGCCACGTTCTCGCCCACGGTCTTGTTCGGCAGCAGCCGGAAGTCCTGGAAGACGGTGCCGAGTTGGCGGCGCATCTGGGGGATCTTCCAGTTGGAGAGCCGGCCGAGGTCCTTGCCGAGCACGTGCACCGAGCCGTGGGTGGCGCGCTCCTCGCGCAGCAGCAGCCGCAGGAAGGTGGACTTGCCGGAGCCTGAGGAGCCCACCAGGAAGACGAACTCGCCGCGTTCGACCTCGAGGGACACGTTGTTGAGGGCCGGCGCGTTCTGCTTCGGGTACGTCTTGGAGACGTTGTCGAATCGGATCACGGTTACACCATGTCGGGATGGGGTACATGCGGGGGGCTCCCCGTCGCTGGGGCAGACCATACGCGAAGCGGCGCGTGGTCCGCAGGCGGCGCCCCAGGCCATCCGCTTTTGCCGGGTTTCGCGCTGGTTGGGCGGATCACGACCGTGTTCCGCACCCGGTTCTCGCCGGGTTCCGGCCCGGATCTGGCCGGGCTTCTGCGATTCCGGGCGGACCCTGGCACAGTAGAGAGCAGGGGGAGATGAGAGGAGACGATCGCATGACCGCCGACTGGCTGGTGTGCGCGAACTGCGCTGGGCGGGTCAGCGAGGGCCGGTGCGCCGTCTGCCGGGCCGAGCTCGCGCGGCTGCGCGAGGAGCGCGGCCCGTGGGGCGCGCTCGGCAGCCCCGCCGGTCTCGTCGCCCTGTTGCTGGCGCTGGTGGCCGTGCTGCTGCTGGTCGCCAGGCCCGCCTGAGCGGGCCGGAGACCCGGGCTCGAACGAGCGGGCCCGGGGCGGCTGCGCCGCCCCGGGCCCGTTCCGTTGTGCGTGGTGCTGTGCGGTGCGCCCGCCCTGACCTGGCTGGTCAGGCGGCGGCCGCGCCGCCCTTGTTGATCAGCCGCGGCAGGTAGCGGAAGGCCACGCCGCCCGCGATCATGGTCGCGGCGCCGACGATCAGCAGCGTCTCGTTCATGGAGGCGCCGGTCTCGGCCAGCTCGCCGTTGCCGCTGGTCGCGGCCTCGGCCTCCTCCTCGGTCAGCTGCTCGGTCGGGTCGTTCTGCTCGATCGGGCTGGAGGCACCCTCGGAGTCGGGCTGCGGACCGGTGGAGCCCTCGGCGACGCCCTCGGGGCTGCCGCCGTCGGCGCCGTTGTCGTCACCGCCGGGACCCTCAGCCTCGCCGCCCGGACCCTCGACGTCACCGCCGGGACCCTCAGCCTCGCCACCGGGACCCTCGACGTCACCGCCGGGACCCTCAGCCTCGCCGCCCGGACCCTCGACGTCACCGCCGGGACCCTCAGCCTCGCCGCCCGGACCCTCGACGTCACCGCCGGGACCCTCAGCCTCGCCGCCCGGACCCTCGACGTCACCGCCAGGACCCTCGTCCTCGCCGCCGGCGCCTTCGTCCTCGCCGCCGGCACCCTCGTCCTCGCCACCCTCGGTGACGCCCTCGGTCAGGCCGAGGACCAGGCCGTCGGCGCCCTCGGCGACGCCGAGGACCGAGGCGTCCTGGGCGGTCGGGGCGGAGCTCTTGTTGTCGCTCGAGCCGCTCGCGGAAGCCGTGCCGACGACGGCGAGCGAGGCGCCCGCGGCGAAGACGGCGGCCGCTGCGACGCGTGCCATGTTGGCGCGTGTCTTGGGACTGGCCATAGATCCACTACCCCCTGTAGCTGTTCGGTACAGACTATGTCCCGTTTGTCATGGGCAGCCTGCGCAAGGGCGGCGCCCGACACGGAGGGCTGGGAACCCCTCACGCGCACCTTGCGCAACACACACCCCTGGACATAGGCATGCCAGGCGAACAGCTTTCCCGCTGAAACGACCCCCGTCAAGCGGGATGTCCGGTAAATACCGAGCGGGCCATGAAAGTTGCGTGAAGGTTACTTCTCCTGCTGTTTCCGCCAGCGGATTCCCGCCTCCAGGAAGTCGTCGATATCCCCGTCCAAAACACCCTGAGGGTTTCCGACTTCGTGTTCGGTACGAAGATCCTTGACCATCTGGTACGGCTGGAGGACGTAGCTCCGCATCTGGTTGCCCCAGGAGTTGCCGCCGTCACCCTTGAGCGCGTCCATCTTGGCCTGCTCCTGCGCTCGTTGGTGGGCGAGCAGTCGGGCCTGCAGCACGCGCATCGCGGCGGCGCGGTTCTGGATCTGGGACTTCTCGTTCTGGCAGGAGACGACGATGCCGGTGGGCAGGTGGGTGATCCGGACCGCCGAGTCCGTGGTGTTGACGGACTGTCCGCCGGGACCCGAGGAGCGGAAGACGTCCACCCGGATCTCGTTCTCCGGGACCTCGATGTGGTCGGTCTGCTCCACCACGGGCAGCACCTCGACGCCGGCGAACGACGTCTGGCGGCGGCCCTGGTTGTCGAACGGGGAGATGCGCACCATGCGGTGGGTGCCCTGCTCGACCGAGAGGGTGCCGTAGGCGTAGGGGGCCTTGACGGTGAAGGTGGTCGACTTGATGCCGGCCTCCTCCGCGTAGGAGGTGTCGAGCACCTCGGTCGGGTAGCCCTTGCGCTCGGCCCAGCGCAGGTACATCCGCTGCAGCTGCTCCGCGAAGTCCGCCGCGTCCACGCCGCCGGCCTCGGCCCTGATGTTGACCATGGCCTCGCGCTGGTCGTACTCGCCGGAGAGCAGCGTGCGGACCTCGAGCTCGTCCACCGCCTTCTGGACGGCCGCCAGCTCGGCCTCGGCCTCCTTGCGGGCGTCCGCGTCGGACTCGGCCTCGGCGAGCTCGAAGAGCACCTCGAGGTCGTCGATGCGGCCGTGCAGCTCCTCGGTCTTGCGCACCTGGGCCTGGAGCAGGGAGAGCTTGCTGGTGACCTGCTGGGCCCGCTCCGGGTCGTCCCAGAGGGTGGGGGCGGCCGCCTGCTCCTCAAGCGAGGCGACCTCGGCCCGCAGGCTGCCCAGGTCAAGGACGGCCTCGATCGACTCCATCGTGGAGGCGAGAGACTTCAGAGCTTCGGAAACATCGACAACTGCCACACGTCCAGCGTAACGGCTGGGCGGGGCCCCTGGGCGGGGCGCCCTCGACCGCGAGAACACCGACCGGACGGAACGCCTCCGACCAGCGGCCAGGCCGCCAGCCGGGCAAGCGGACGCCACGGGCCGGGGCGCGAACGCCGCAGGCCGGCACGCGGAGGCCACCGGCCGAGGCAAGGACGCCGCAGGCCGGGGCCGCGGACGCCGCGGGGCGCCGGGGCGTGGCCCGGTCCGTCGCGCGGAGGCCCGGGCGGCCCGGCGAAGATCGGCCCCTGGCCCGTCCGGGCCTCCGGCCGCGCGGCGGCCGTTCGTCGCGGGCTACCGCCAGGGGGTGGAGCGCTCGACGCCCGGGCTCGACGGGCCGCCGGCCGGCTCGCCGAGGCCGCCGTCGCTGCTGTCGCCGCTGGAGAGCAGCAGCCAGCCGCCGAGGGCGGCCGCGCAGACGAGGCCGGCGGCGGTCACGGCCAGCCGCCGGCGACGACGGGCGGCCGCGGTGTGCTTGGCCGAACCGGCCCGGCGCTCACCGGCCGCCCGGATGGTGCGCGCGGTGCCGTGCGCGCCCCCCGCCAGCTCCTCGGCGTCCGGTACCCGCATCCGGGTGTGGGTCTCGCGCTCCGAGTCGGGCGGGGTGCCACGGACCAGCGGCACGGCCACCCGCCCTGCGCCGCCACCACCGCCGGTGGCGGCCAGGGCCGCGACCGGCTCCTCCACCTCGGCGGGCTCGGGCGCCGCGTCCTCCTCGGGGTCGCCGATGTCCAGCGGTGGAAGGCCCTCCAAGGAGGGCAGCAACTCACGCAGTCGCGAGGCCAGTTCGGCGGCACGCAGCCGGGAGGCCGGGGCCTTGGCGAGGCACTGCTGGATCAGCTCCCACAGCTCGCGCGGGATGCCGGGCAGCTCGTCGGCCTTCTCGGTGACCTGCCGGCGCAGCACGGCGCCCGGGTGGCCGCCGCCGAACGGCGTGAAGCCGGCCAGCAGCTCGTAGAGGACGGTGATCAGCGCGTAGATGTCGACGGCCGCGCGGGGCGGCAGGCCCTCCACGATCTCGGGGGCCAGGTAGTCGGGGGTGCCGACGACGCCGCCCTTGCCGCCGTGTCGCGGCTCGTCGATCAGCTTGGCGACGCCGAAGTCGGTGAGCAGCGCGACGCGGCCACCCTCGGGGGTGTCGAGCAGGATGTTCTCCGGCTTGACGTCGCGGTGCACGATGCCGGCGGCGTGCGCGACGGCCAGGCCGTTGGCGACGGCCGCGACGATCGCCACGGCCTCGCGGGGCGCGAGGCGGCGCTCGCGCTCCAGGTGGCGCCGCAGGTCGGGGCCGCGCACCAGGTCCATGACCAGGGCGACCTCCTGGCCGTCGGGGCCGTCGCCCGGCTCCGCGATGATCAGGTCGCGGACGCCGACGATGTTGGGGTGCTCGAGTCCGAGCAGGGCGTGCCGCTCGTGGGCGAAGCGCTCGGCCAGGTCGCGGTCCGCGGCGAGGTCCTCACGCAGGAGCTTGATCGCCACGGGGCCGTCGGGCCCGTCCCCGAGCCACACCGTTCCGGCACTGCCGCGGCCGAGCACACGGTGGACGGTGTAGTGGCTGCCGATGTTCCGTGCCATGGCGTGAGGCTACGACGCGCCATCAGGTGACGGGACTACCGGCTGTCCGGCTTGCCCGGGTTTATTGGCATGCCCGGGCGAAATTCCACCCTCAGAAGTCGATAAATCCCCGAGGTCACCGATTATTCGGGGACGCTGTTCTGGATGTCCTCGACTTGCTGATTGGCCTCCTCGATCAGACCCAGCCATTCCCGAACATCGTCGAACCATCCGGTGACGGTGTCCCAGAAACTCCGGCCGTCCGCAATCCACTCCTGAAGCGGCGTGAAGTTCCAGACGAGAAAGCAGATCACGACGAGGATCAGCACCATGAACAGGCACCCCTTGAGGCAGCCGAGGCCCGGGATGCGCATGGGGTTCGCGCTGCGTGACCGGCCGCGGGGCTCGTCGTTCCGGCGGGGGGCCGGCTCCTGGTAGCGGGGCGGCACCGGCGGCTGGTAGCGCTGCGGCGGGGCCTGGTACTGCTGGGGCTGGGGCTGGTACTGCTGCTGTTGGTACTGCGGTGGCGGCGCCGCCGGGTAGCCGTAGGCCCCGCCCTGCTGCTGCGGCGGGGGCGCGACGCGCTGCGGGCGGCGCTGGGGGCGCCGCTGCGGGGCGCGCTGCAGGGGATCGTGCGCCGGCTCGGCGGGCTGGACCCTGGTCGGCTCGTTGCGGTCGCGGGCGGCCCGCAGCTGGTCGCCCCAGGCCGTCGGGAGCTGCGGCTCGGGGGCGCCCTGCGCCGGCATGGCGCGGGTGGCTGTCAGGTCGTCGCCCCCACCGCCGCCGTGGCCCTGGTCGGGCCCGGCGCCGTGCTGCGGGAGCAGGCTGGTGGCGGCGAACGGGTCGGAGCCGCCGGAGGCCGAGCCGCCGGGCAGCACCTGGGTGGGCTCGGCTGAGCCCGGCGGGCTGATTCCGGTGCCCGGCACCTGGACCGGGGCGGCGTCCGGCGCGAGCAGCGCGGCGACGCCGAGCGCCGCCGTGCGCTGCTCGGGGGTGGCGCCCTCCGCGATACCGGCGGCGACGGTGCGCAGCGCGCGGGCCAGCGAGGCGGCGCTCGGCCGCTCGTCGGCGCTCTTGCGCAGGCAGCAGTCGATCACGGTCCACAGCGGGTCGGGGAGCCCGGCGGGCCTGCGGGGCTCGTCGCTCAGGTGCCGGCGCAGGATCTCCAGGGTGCTCGCGCCGCCGAACGGCGGCTGTCCGGTGACCAGTTCGTAGAGCACGATGCCGGCCGCGTAGACGTCGACGGCCGAGGTCTGCGGGCGCCCCTCGGCGGACTCGGGGGCGACGTAGGACGGGGTCCCGACGAACTCGCTGGCGCGGGTCACGCCGGGCGAGTCGGCCAGCCTGGCGATGCCGAAGTCGGTGAGCATCGGCCGCAGCGCGGCGCTCTCGTCGTTGGCGCCGGCGAGCAGCACGTTGGCCGGCTTGAGGTCGCGGTGCACGATGCCGCGGGCGTGCGCGGCGGCCAGCGCGTCGGCGATCTGGGCGGTGAGCAGCGCCGCGGCCACCGGCGTGAACCTGCGGTTCTCGTAGAGGTAGCGGTGCAGGTCCGGGCCGTCGATCAGGTCCATGACCAGCGCTATCATCTCGCCCTCGACCACCAGGTCGCGGGTGCGGACGATGTTCTGGTGGTTGTCCCCGCTGAGGCGCAGCAGCACCGCGCGCTCGCGCAGGAAGCGCATCACGACGTCGGGGTCGGAGGCGAGCTCCTCCTTGAGGATCTTGATGGCGACCAGTTCGCCTGGCTGTCCGGCCACGGCCGCCTCGTCCCCCGCGGCTTCGCGCTGGCGGCCCCGGTAGACGGTGCCGGTGGCGCCGCGCCCCAGGGGCTCCTCGAGCAGGTATTTGCTGCCGACCGGCCGCACGTGAGCTCCCTGGTGCATCGCTGGTGGTGACGGGTTCGAGGTCCCTACTGTAGTGCGACCGCCCCCGGAGGGGCGGCGCCGCCCGCACGGCCTGGTCAGGGCCAGGGCCGCGGGCCGGTTCACGTGGTGGGACGCCACCCCGTGGTGCTTGGTTGCGTCGCACGGTCCGGCGGGCCTTACGATCACCTGCGCCGCCGCGAGGAGCCGCGGCGGGTGCCACCGATCAGTTTTGGTCAGAAGTCTTGGTCGGAATCTGGTCAGAAGCAGCCAATCAAGATCACTAACTGTCAGGGGCGCGGCGCGGCGTCAGTGGCGGGTGCGAGGATGCTTTCAGCATCAGCATCCGATGCGACGACTGGTGCGAGCGGGCGCGTGACAGCCGGGGCTGGCGAGGTGACCGGGAGGGCCGATGCCGATTCAGATCAGGTTGACCGTTCTCGGACACGGAGACGCGGCCTCCGGCGTCGACGTGCAGGTCGCCGCCCCCGCCGACACCCCGCTCGCCGCCGTGCTCGGCTCGCTGGCCGCCACCATCGCGCCCGGCTCCGCGACCCCGGGCGCCGTCTTCTGTGAGGACCACAGGCTCGACCCGAGGCGCGCCGTGCTCGGCCAACCGCCCCTGGTGGACGGCGCGGTGCTCGCCTTCCACAAGCCGGTCGAGGGCGCCGGCCACGAGGCCGTGCCCGGCAGGCTCCTGGTCGTCGCGGGTCCCGACGCGGGCGGCGTCCACCTGCTGCGGGGCGGCGTCGCCCGGATCGGCCGCTCGGCCGAGGCCGACATCCCGCTCGACGACCCGGACGTCTCGCGCGTCCACTGCGCCGTGGCGCTCGACCCCGGCGGCCGGGTGACGGTCACCGACCTCGGCTCGCGCAACGGCACGCTGCTCGACGGCCGGCAGGTCACCGGCGGCCCGGTGCCGATGCCGCCTGGCGCCCTGCTGCGGCTCGGCGAGTCGCTGATAAAGGTCGAGGTCGAGGGCGCCGTGCCGCCACCGCCGGCCGCGCCGCCCGGCGTGCCCCAGGCCCGCAGACGCGGCCTGACGGCACTCGCCGGGCGGCGGCAGGCCCAGGCGCCGGCCGAGCCGGGTCCCGCGGGCGCCGTCGAGCCGGCGGACGCGGCGGAGGCGGCGCGCTGGCCCGACCTCGCGGCGCTGCTGCTGACGGCCCTGGGCTCGCCCCGCGTGCCCGCGGCCGGCCCCCGACTGTGGGAGCGCGGCCCTACTCACCCGGACGCGTTCGGCGTCCGCCTCGGCACCGCGCAGCGCGCCGCCTCAGCTCCCAGGCCCGTCACCGTGGCCCTGCCGGAGGCCGGCTCGCTCGGCCTCGCGGGCCCGCGGGCGCGGCTGGCGGGGGTCGCCAGGGCGGCCCTGGCCCAGCTGGCCGCGCTGCACCCACCGAGCGCGCTCGAGCTGGTCGTGCTCGCCCCCGGCAGGACGAGCGAGTGGTCCTGGCTCGGCTGGCTCCCGCACACCCGCCCCGCCCGCGGGCAGGACTGCCGGCTGCTGCTGGCCTTCGAGCCCGCGCAGGCGGCCGCCAGGATCCAGGAGCTGACCGAGCTCGCCGGCCGCCCGTTCGCCGGCCGCCGCACCGTGGTGCTGGTGGACGGCGACCCCGGCGGCCCCGAGGCCAGGGCGGCCCTCGCCCACCTGGCGATAACGGGGCCGGCGGCCGGCATCCACCTGATCGTGCTCGCCGAGGCGCCGCCGGCCACCCCGGCCTCGCCCACGGCGCGGACGCTGGCCGCCGCCCGGGCCGCGTCCCCGCTGTTCCGCGCCTGCGGCACGGTGGGCCTGCTCACCGGCGCGGTTGCCACCTCGCTGCGGCTCATCGGCGCCGACGGCGCGGAGAGCCCGGCCGCCGGGGCCGACGCCGTGTCGGCGGCCTGGGCCGAGCGGTTCGCCAGGGCACTGGCGCCCGTCACCGAGGAGACCGCCGGCCGGCCTGCCGGGGCCTCCCAGCAGGCCGCCGCGCCGCTGCCCGAGAGCTGTCGCCTGCTCGACGCGCTCGAGCTGTCCCGGGTCACCCCCGGCACGCTGCGGGAGCGCTGGCACCGGCACGCCGGCCTGCCGCTGGTGCTCGGCACGGGGGTCGAGGGCCCGGTCGCCGTCGAGCTGGCCGACCTGAGCGCCCCGCTCACCGTCGACGGCGGCCCCGAGTCCGGCCGCACCGAGCTGCTGAACGCGCTGGCCGCCTCGCTGGCCAGCGCGCTCGCCCCGCGCGACCTGTCCCTGCTGCTGGTCGAGGGCGCGGGCGACGGCCTGCGGCCGAGCGCCGAGCTGCCCCACGTCGCGTCCTACGTGGGGGCCACCGACCCCGTGCGGATACGAGCCTTCGCCCAGGCCCTGCGGGAGGAGCTCAAGCGGCGGGCCGCGCTGCTCGGCGAGGCCGACTTCGGCCGCGCCCCCACCAGAACCCGCCGCATCCACCCCCCACCTCGGCCCGCGGCGGAGGACGACCTGCCGCCGATGCTGGCGCGGGGCAGCGACCCCCTCCCCTGGCTGGTCGTCCTGGTCGACGACTTCGACGCCCTGCTGACCCCGCCGCTCGGCGCGCCCGGCCGGCAGGCCGCCGGCTCGGTGCTGCGGGTGCTCGACGCGGTGTCCGGCGAGGGCCGGCGCCTGGGCGTCCGGCTGATCGTGGCCGGCGGCCGGGTGGCGCCAGGCGCGCCGGCCTGGATCTCGCTGACCGGCCAGCCGCCCGGGCGGGGCGAGCTGTGGCGGTCCGGCGCGGCCACGCCCTTCCAGGCCGGCCGGATCACCGGCCGCATCCCCCGCACCGCGACGCTGCGGCCGACCGTCACCCGGCTCGACTGGGCGCGCGTCGGGGATCCGCCGACCACCCGCCCCGTCCGCGAGCTGGGCAACGGCCCGACGGACGTGGCGCTCCTCGCCAGCGCGGCCACCCGCGCCGCCGAGACGGACCACCCCACCGCGACGCTGGTCTGACCGGGCCCGGGTGCCGCGGCAGCGGGGTCTCGCCCCGCTTGCCGTCAGCTTGTGAATGAACACATGCGAACGCATCCCGACTTGTCTGGACCACAACTCGCGCATGGCAATAACATCCCGATCACAAAGGTGAGTTGGCCTCCTTCCTGGTCTTGCCCGGGCACCGCCCCGGGCGTAGGACATTCGCCACAGGACATGCGGTGTGGCAGGCCCTGCAGCCGGCTCGGCGCATTGCCGCACCTGAAGGGGTGAGGCGGACTTCATGTACGGTTCAAGCCGGATTACAGGCCGGAAATCCCGGCGAGGGGCCGGAGGAACCAGAGGATCCACTCGGGCCGTGGCCGTGGCCGTGGCGACGCTCTCGACGCTCGCGGCGCTCACCGCGTGCGGTGGCGACGAGGGCGAGGACCGGGGCAGCCGGGAGTCGACCATCGAGCTGCCGGACCTGAGCGGTGAGAGCCTGGAGGTCGCCGCCGTCTGGACGGGCGCCGAGCGCGACAACTTCCTTCGCGTGATGGACGAGTTCGAGCGGCTCACCGGGGCCTCGGTCAGCTTCGTGCCGAGCGGCGACAACGTCTCGCAGTTCGTCGGCTCCAAGATCGAGGGCGGCGCGCCGCCTGACATCGTGATGGTCCCGCAGCCAGGCGTGCTGCGGGAGTTCGCGGAGAACGGCTGGATAGCCCCGGTCGGCGACCTCGTCCAGGAGCAGTTGGACGCCAACTACACGCCGGGTTGGCAGGCCGTGGGCCAGCACGAGGGCGAGCAGTACGGCGTCTACGTCAAGGTGGCCAACAAGTCGCTGGTCTGGTACAGCTCGACGGCCTTCGACTACGCGGGCGTGTCGGCGCCCGCCACCTGGGACGAGTTCGTCGACACCGCCTGGACGGTCTGGGAGTCGGGCACCACGCCGGTCTCGGTGGCCGGCGGCGACGGCTGGACGCTGACCGACTGGTTCGAGAACATCTACCTCTCGCAGGCCGGGCCCCAGGCGTACGACGATCTGATCGCGCACGAGATCCCGTGGACCGACCAGACGGTCACCGACGCGCTGACCACGCTCGGCGAGCTGTTCGGCGCCCACCAGCTGCTGGCGGGCGGCAACGGCGGTTCGCTGCAGACGGACTTCCCGACCTCCGTCACCCAGACCTTCATCAACCTGGAGACGCCGGACGCGGCGATGGTCTTCGAGGCCGACTTCGTCGGAGCCGTGATCAGCGACTCCACGGACGCGGTGATCGGCGAGGACGCGCTGGTGTTCCCGTTCCCCGCGGTCGGCGATGGCGACCCGCCGGTGGTGAGCGCCGGCGACGCCGCGGTCGCGGTGGCGCCGGACGGCGAGGCGTCCGAGGCGCAGGAGGCGATGCTGGCCTTCCTGGCCTCCACCGACGCGGCCGCGATCTGGGCGGGGGGCGGCGGCATGGTCTCCCCCAACAGGTCACTCGACCTCGACGCCTACCCCAACGACGTGCAGCGCGGGATCGCCGACGCGCTGATCTCGGCGGGCGACGACTTCCGCTTCGACCTGTCCGACCAGACGCCGGCGGCCTTCGGCGGCACCACGGGGCAGGGCATGTGGCAGGGCCTGCAGAACTTCCTGCGGAACCCGGACGACATCGAGGGCGCCCAGCAGTACCTGGAGTCGCAGGCGGCGAGCGCGTATGGCGACTGAGCCCACGACGAAGACCGCGACCGCCTTCCACGACCGGCGGACGACCCCGCGACGGTTCAACGACGACTCTTCACGGACGGAGATCCCATGGCTTCCGGCAAGGCGGTGATCAGAGCCCGCCCGTGGGCGGTCGCCAGCTTCCTGCTGCCGGCACTGCTGCTGCTCGGCGCGCTGGTCCTCTACCCCATCGCGTACTCGATCTGGCGCAGCTTCTTCGACGCGTCGGGCGACGAGTTCGTCGGCTTCGACAACTTCGCGGAGGTCTTCTCCAACGACGCGACCAGGACGGCGCTGCGCAACAACCTGATCTGGATCATCCTGGCGCCCACGGTGGCCACCGCGCTCGGCCTGATCTTCGCGGTGCTGACCGAACGGATCCGCTGGGCCACCGCGTTCAAGCTGCTGGTGTTCATGCCGATGGCGGTGTCGATGCTGGCCTCCGGCATCATCTTCCGGCTGGTCTACGAGCAGAACCCGGATCGCGGCCTGGCCAACGCGGTGCTGACCACGGTCCACGACACCTTCGTGGGCTCCTCGTCCTGGCCGGACGCCGAGCCACGCCCCGGCGGGCCGCTCACCGCCCAGGAGGACGGCTCCTACCTGCTCGAGCAGCCCGTCGCGGCCGGCACCCCGGTGCTGCTGCCGCTGGTCGCGGTGCCGCAGCCGGAGTTGGCCGACGCCGAGCCGGCCGCCGCGGCGGCGAGCGACCCGGGGCAGGTCACCGGCACGGTGTGGATGGACTTCACCCGGGGCGGCGGCGGCACCCAGAACGCCATCGACGGCGAGGAGCTGGCGCTCGAGGGCATCACCGTCGAGGCGGTCAGGGACGGCGAGGTGGTGGCCGAGGCGGACACGGCGGCCGACGGCACCTTCGCGCTCCCGGCCGACGCGGCGGACGGTGCCCAACTGCGGCTGGCCGCCAGCAGCTTCACCGCGCCCTACAACGGCGCGAGCTGGCTCGGGCCCGACCTGATCACCCCGGCGATCATCGGCGCCTACGTGTGGATGTGGGCCGGCTTCGCGATGGTGCTGATCGCCGCCGGCCTGGCCAGCGTCCCCCGGGAGACGCTGGAGGCCGCGCGAGTCGACGGCGCCAACGAGTGGCAGGTGTTCCGCCGGGTCACCGTCCCGCTGCTTGCGCCGCTGCTGGCCGTGGTGCTGGTGACGCTGATGATCAACGTGCTGAAGATCTTCGATCTGGTCTACATCATCGCGCCGAGTTCGAGCCAGGCCGACGCCAACGTGCTGGCTCTCCAGCTCTACATCTCCGCCTTCGGCGCCGAACCCGACCAGGGGCTCGGCAGCGCGATCGCGGTGCTGTTGCTGCTGCTGGTGGTGCCGGTGATCATCTTCAACCTGAGAAGGCTGCGACGGGAGAACCAGCGGTGACCGCCACCACCTTGACCGCGCAAGCGCCGGAGCCGGCGAAGGACGCCGGCACGGCCGCCAACGCCGGCCCGCCGCCCCGCCCGCTCGGCTCGCGGCTGGCCTCGATCGCCGCGAGCGGCGCGGTGCGCGTCGTGCTCGTCGTGCTCGCGCTGATCTGGCTGCTGCCGACCGCCGGGCTGTTCGTCTCCTCCATCCGCGCGCCGCGTGACATCGCGTCGTCCGGCTGGTGGGAGGCGCTGACCGACCCGGGGCAGTGGACGTTCGAGAACTACGACGCGCTGCTCGCCAACGACACCTTCACCAGCTCGATCTGGACCACGATCGCGATCACCGTGCCCTCCACGCTGCTGGTGGTCGTGCTGGGCGCGGCGGCCGGTTACGCCTTCGCCTGCCTGGACTTCCCCGGCCGGGACTACCTGTTCCTGCTGGTGGTGGCGCTGCTCGTGGTGCCGGTGCAGGTGGCGCTGCTGCCGGTGGCGCGGCTGTTCAACACGCTGGGGATCTTCGAGACGACGCTGGGCGTGGTGATCTTCCACTCCGCGTTCGGCCTGCCGTTCGCGATCTTCCTGCTCCGCAACTTCTTCGCGGACATCCCGCGCGAGCTGCTCGAGGCGGCGCGTCTCGACGGCGCGGGCGAGCTACGGCTCTTCACCCGGGTCGTGCTGCCGCTCGGCGGGCCGGCGATCGCCGCGCTGGCCATCTTCCAGTTCATGTGGGTGTGGAACGACATGCTGGTGGCGCTGATCTTCGCGGACGCGGGGTCGCCGCCGATGACGGTGGCGCTCCAGCAGGAGATGCGGCAGTTCGGCAGCAACTTCGACGTGCTGGCGCCGGGCGCGTTCCTCACGATGCTGATCCCGCTGGCGATCTTCTTCGCCTTCCAGCGGCAGTTCGTGGCCGGCGTGATGTCGGGCGCCGTGAAGTAGCGCAGCGCCCCGCCGCCTCCTCGTGGCCGCCGGTCCGCGTCCAGCGGGCCGGCGGCTACGCCGTTCGGTGGGATCGCGGGCGCGACACCTCGGACCATCCCCGGGATGACGGTACGGAAGAGAGATTGTCAGATCGTCCGGACAATCCCCTCCCTGGATGTGGTGCCGTGCCTCGCTTCAGCATCATCGTGCCTGCCTTCCGAGTCCAGGCTCACCTGTCGGCCTGCCTGACGTCCGTGCTCTCCCAGGACTTCCGGGACGTCGAGCTGATCGTGGTCGACGACGCCTCGCCCGACGGCTGCGGCGAGATCGCCGCCGAAGCCGCGGCCGCCGACCCCCGCGTCACCGTGATCACCCTCGACCGGAACGTGGGTCCCGGGCCGGCACGCAACGCCGGCATCGACCGCGCCGCCGGCGACTACCTGCTGTTCCTCGACGGCGACGACGTCCTCACCCCGGGCTCGCTCGCCGCCGTCGACGCCAGGCTCACCGCCACCGGCGACCCCGAGTTGCTGGTCTTCGGCCACGCCCGCCTCGCCTGGCACGGCCGGGTCACCCCGGGCGACCCGCCCGGCACGCTGACCGCCCGCCCGACCGAGGCCATCGCCCTCGCCGGTCGGCCGGAACTGCTCAGGACGGAGCCCATCTGCTGGGCCCGCGCCTACCGCCGCGACCTCGTCACCCGGCTCGGCCTGCGCTTCCCCGCCGGCCACTACCAGGACGTGCCCTTCGCCTACCCGGCGCTGGCCGGTGCCGGCTCCATCGCCGTCCTCGACCGGGTCTGCCTGCACCACAGGGAGCGCCGGCACGGCGGCCGGGCGAGCACCGCCGGCAGCGGGCACCTGGACGTGCTGCGCCAGTACGAGCTGGCCTTCGCGCTGCTGCCCACCGACCGCTGGCGGGCCCCGCTCTACCGCCGGATGGTGACGCACCTGACCGCCGTCCACCGCGGTACCGCGCTGCCGGCCGCCGACCGGGCCGCCTTCCTGCGCGCCTGCCGGGAGCTGTGCGCCAGGCACCGGGTGGCCGCCGGAGCCACCGCCATCGGCGGCCGGCGCGGCGCCGGCCTCCCGCTGCCCCGGCTCCGCGCCCGGCGGGCGTACCGGCTGCTCGCCGCCGCCCGGCGTCTGGCGCGCCGGAGCCGCGCCGTGCTCGGCGCGCTGGGCGCCCGCGTGCGCACCGTCGTCGCTCGCGCACGCGCCATCGCGCTCCGAGCGCACTACCTCGTCCAGCTGCGCCGTCCCCTCGACCCGCAACTCGCCGTCTTCACCACCCACGACGGGCGCTACGCCTGCCACCCCGCCGCTCTCGAGGCCAAGCTGCGGGAGCTGGGCCCCGGCATCCGCACCGCCTGGGCGGCCGGGCCCGAACACCCGCTGCCCAACGGCGTCCAGCGGCTCGTGCCCGGCACCGCCGGCTACTGGACGGCGCTGGCCCGCGCCCGCTACCTGGTCTCCAACGCCGAGTTCCCCGCCGCGCTCGCCGACCGGCGGGGCCAGCTGCGGCTCCAGACCCACCGGGGCACCCCGCTCGCGCCCCAGGGCCTCGACGTCGCCGACCGCGAACTCGGCCCGCTGCTACGCCAGATCGACCGCTGGGACCACTGCCTGTCGGCCAACCGGCACTCCACCCTCGCCTGGCAGACCGCCTTCCCGGCCGGCTACACCGTCCTCGAGTACGGCTCGCCGCGCGCCGACCTCTTCCACACCGCGTGCGCCGAGGAGGTCGGGCACCTCCGCGAGCGGCTCGGCGTGCCCGAGGGCGCGCGTGCCGTGCTGTACGCCCCCGCGCCCCGGAGCTATTCGCACCAGCCGCTCGACACCCTGGAGCTGGCCCGCGAACTCGGCCCCGGCTTCGCCGTGTTGAGCGCCGACGAGCACCCCGACGTGCCGCTGGAACGGCTCTGCCTGGCCGCCGACGCGCTGATCACCGACTACGCCCCCGTGCTCTTCGACTACGCCGGCCTCGACCGGCCGATCGTCGTCCACATCCCCGACTGGGAGGCGTACCGCGCCGTCCACGGCACCTACCTCGACCTGCCAGCCGTCGCCCCGGGACCCGTCACCCGCACCCTCCCCGAGCTCGCCACCACCCTGCTCCGCCCGTGGCTGTGGACGCACCCGCGCTCGGCCGCGCTGCGCGCCGAGTTCCGCCGCCGGTTCTGCCCCTACGACGACGGTTTCGCCGCGGAACGCGTGGTGCGCGCCTTCTTCCTGGACGGGCGCTGGGTGCCGCCCGTGGTCCCCGACGAGTGCCGCCACCC
>NZ_SMKC01000092.1 GCF_004348315.1 Streptomyces sp. 8K308
GACGATGACTTCGGGGTGGTGCGGGTCGGGGCCGGGCCGCGGTATCTGGCCACGCCGCTGGTGGCGGCGGAGACCGCGCCGGTGGAGGACCTGGATCCGCTGAGCGCCGTGGCGTTGCGGCGCTTCGTCGACACCCACGCCGTGGTGCCCGACCTGCCGCTGCTGCTCGCGCTGCGCCGCTTCGCCGCGCTCGCCGCCGCCGGGGAGGGGGCGCGTGGCCTGGCGCGGGCGCTGCTGGCGCACGCGGTGACGTTCCACTCGCCGAAGGATCTGCGGGTGGTGGTCTGCGCCTCGAACGTCGAGGGTTCCGAGTGGGCCTGGGTGAAGTGGCTGCCGCACGCGCACCACCCTGGGGACGTGGACCACGTCGGTCCGGTGCGGATGATCCATCCCTCCCTCGCCGTGCTGGAGGAGTGGCTGGGCGCTGAGTTGACCCGCAGGACACGGTTCAACCGGAACGCGCAGCCCGATCCGGAGTTGCCGCATCTGCTGGTGGTCATCGACGGCGGACTCGTCACCGGCGTCGAGGCGTTGCTCGACCCGAACGGGCTCCAGGCGGTCACCGTGCTGGAGTTGAACGGGAACGCGGTCGGGACGCTGGTGGAGGGGCACGGCGTGCGTCTCGAGGTCGCCGGCGACCGGCGGCTCACGGTCGTCGCGGGGGACACGCGGGACGAGTTGGGGCGGGCCGACGTGCTGTCGGCCGCGGAGTGCGAGGCGCTGGCGCGCCGGCTCGGGCGGTTCCGGGTGGACGCGGGCGCCACGGCGGCCGACGCGGAGGACCTGACCAGCGTCGTCAACACCCTGCCGAGCCTGCTGGGGATCGCCGACCCGGGGCAGCTCGACCTGTCGTCGCTGTGGCGGCACCGCCCGATGCGGGACCGGCTCCGCGCCCCGCTCGGCGTGTCGGCCGACGGCGGGCTGCTCGAGCTGGACATCAAGGAGTCGGCCCAGAACGGCATGGGCCCGCACGGGCTGCTGGTGGGGGCGACGGGGTCCGGCAAGTCGGAGCTGCTGCGGACCCTGGTGCTCGGCATGGCGGCGACGCACCCGAGTGAGCAACTCAACCTCGTCCTCGTCGACTTCAAGGGCGGCGCGACGTTCGCCGGCATGGCCGACCTGCCGCACGTCGCGGCCGTCATCACCAACCTGGAGGACGACCTGAGCCTGGTCGACCGGATGCAGGAGGCGCTGTCCGGTGAGATCAACCGGCGGCAGGAGGTGCTGCGGGACGCCGGCAACCTGGTGTCGATCAGGGACTACGAGCGGGCCCGCCAGCGCGGCGCACAACTGCCGCCGCTGCCCAGCCTGTTCATTGTCGTCGACGAGTTCTCCGAACTCCTGGCGCAAAAGCCGGACTTCGCCGACCTGTTCGCGCAGATCGGGCGGCTCGGGCGGTCCCTCGGCCTCCATCTTCTCCTCGCCTCGCAGCGCCTCGACGAGGGCCGGCTGCGCGGCCTCGAGGCGCACCTGTCGTACCGGATCGGGCTGCGGACGTTCTCGGAGGCCGAGAGCCGCACCGCGATCGGCGTGCCGGACGCCCACCACCTGCCCAACGCCCCGGGCCACGGCTACCTGAAGACGGACACGGCCACGCTGCGGCGGTTCCGGGCCGCGTACGTCTCGGGGCCCTACCGCACCGGCGAGGACGGCGGCGGCCGGGCGCTCGCCGGCGCCCTGGGCGTGCGCCGGTTCCCGGCCGGCTACGTGCCGGTGCCCGACGAGCAGCGGCCCGAGCCGGAGCCCGCACCGGCGCCCGAACCCGACGAGTTCGGGGAGAACGAGGAGCTCGGCACGACCGTGCTGAGCGTCATGGTCGACCGCATGGCCGGGCAGGCGGCGCGGGCCCACCAGGTGTGGCTGCCGCCGCTCGACACCCCGGAGCCGCTCGACGCGCTCCTCGGTGACCTCGGGGTGCGCGAGGGGCGCGGCTTCGGCAGCTCCCCCGTCCGCCCGCCGCTGACCGCGCCCATCGGCGTCGTCGACCGTCCCTTCCACCAGCGCCGTGACCCGCTGGTGCTCGACCTCACCGGCGCCGGCGGCCACGTCGCCGTCGTCGGCGGCCCGCTCAGCGGCAAGTCCACGGCGCTGCGGGCGTTGATCACCTCGCTCGCGCTGCGCCACACCCCGGAGGAGGCGCGGTTCTACTGCCTCGACTTCTCCGGCACGCTCTTCCCCCTCGCCGGGCTGCCGCACGTCGGTGGCGTGGCCGGTCGCACCGACACCGAACTGGTCAACCGCACCGTCGCCGAGGTGCTCGAACTGCTGGGAACACGCGAGACCCGGTTCCGCGAGCTGGGCATCGAGTCGATGGCCGGCGTCCGCGCCGCACGGGCCGAGGGACGGCTGCGGGAGGACCAGAAGGGCGAGTTCGCGGACGTCTTCCTCGTCGTCGACGGCTGGCAGGTGCTGCGGCAGGGCTACCCCGAGATCGAGGAGGTGCTGATGGGCGTGGCCGGACGGATGCTGACCTACGGCATCCACCTGGTCGTCACCGGCAACCGCTGGATGGACATGCGGATGAGCCTGCGCGACCTGATCGGCACCAAGGTGGAGTTGAAGCTCGGCGACGCGCTGGACTCCGAGATCGACCGCAAGCTGCAGCAGACCGTGCCCGCCGACCGCCCGGGGCGCGGCATCAGCCCGGAGAAGCTGCACTTCCTGGTGGCCGTGCCGCGGGTGGACGGCGTCCGCTCCGCCGACGGCCTCGCCGACGGCGTGCAGGATCTGGTGCGCCGCGTCGCCGAGGCGTGGCACGGGCCGGGCGCCCCGAAGGTGCGGCTGCTGCCGAGCACCTGGGACCCGGCCACCCTGCCCGACGGTCCAGGCGTCGCGATCGGCGTGGAGGGCAACCGCCTGGAGCCGGTGCTGCTCGTGCCCGGCGAGGACGCGGGACTGATCGTCGTCGGCGACAGCGAGAGCGGCAAGACCGGCCTGCTGCGGGCGGTGGCCCGCCAGGTCGTCGCCCGGAACACGCCGCAGCAGGCGAAGCTCGTCATCCTCGACCACCGGATGACGATGCTCAGGGAGTTCGAGGGGCCGCATCTGCTGGGGTACTCGACCACCCTTGAGCGTTCGATGTCGGTCGTCGCGGGTCTCGCCGAGGGCCTGGAGAAGCGGGTGCCGGGGCCGGACATCACCCCGGAGCAGTTGCGGAACCGTTCCTGGTGGACGGGCCCCGAGATCTACCTCCTCGTCGACGACTACGACCTGGTCGCCACCTCCCGGGGCAATCCGCTCACCGTGCTGCTCGACTTCCTGCCCCACGCCCGGGCCATGGGGCTGCACATCGTTGTCACCCGCCAGGCAGGCGGCGCGGGCCGGGCCGTGCTCGAGCCGGTGCTCGGGCGGATGAAGGAGCTCAACTTCCCGGCCGTGCTGCTCAGCGTCCCCAAGGACGAGGTGCCGATCTGGGGGGTCAAGCCCGCCCAGCGCGCCAAGGGCCGCGGCCTGCTGCTGCACCGCAGGCTCGGCAACGTGCCGGTGCAGCTCGCCCGTGCGGACTTGCCCCAGAACGACCACGTAGGGACCCGTGAGCCATGAGTGCCAGCCTGACCCACCAGCCATCCGCGCCCGCCTCGCCGCGGGCCCGCCCGGTCGCCGCGCTCGCCGGGGCGGCGTTCGTCCGCATCGGCCTCGCGGGGCCCGCCGGGCGCGTGGACCTCGCCGTGCCGGCGGCCGTGCCGCTCGCGGCGTTGCTTCCGGCGCTGCTGCACCACGTCGGCGCCGACCCAGGACCCGACGGCGGGGTGCGGCACGGCGGTTGGGCGGTGCTCCGCGCCGACGGCACCCGGCTCGACGCCGCCGCCTCACTGACCGAGCAGGGCATCGCCGAGTGCGACCTGCTGTTCCTCGCCCACGGCGACACCGACGCCACCCCGCCGCTCTACGACGACGTCGTGGAGGTCGTCGGCGAGCACGGCGTGCGCACCACCTGGCCGGCCAGGGCCACCCGCTTCGGCGCCGCCGCACTGGTGACCCTGGCCCTGCTGACCGGCTGCGCCGCGCTCGCCGTGGCCCCGGGCGCGGTCCCCGGCTGGCTGGCGCTGGCCACGGCCGCCCTCGCGCTGGGCGCCGGCGTGCTGGCGTCGCGCGGCTTCGACGACGTCCGAGCCGGCACGTTCGCCGGCCTGTTGGCGGTGGTGCCGGCCGTGGTGGGCGCGGTCCGGCTGCTCGGCGCCGGCCATGACGCGGACGGCCTGGGCGCGGCGCACCTGCTGCTGGCGTGCGCGGTGGTGGCCGCGCTCGGCATGCTGGGCCCGGTCCTGGTCGGCGGCGGGGACGGGGCGTTCGCGGCGCTGGTCGTCGCCGGGCCGCTCGCGGCCGTGGGGGCCGCGATCCCCGTCATCTGGCGCGACGTCAGCCCGGCGGAGGCGGCGTCCGTCGCCGGCCCGTTCGCGCTGGCGCTGACCACGCTCTGGCCCACCCTCGCGCTGCGCCTCGCCCGCATCCCTGCTCCCCAACTCGCCTCCACCACGGACGAGTTGGAGCAGCTACCGAGCCTGCTGGCGCACGAGCGGCTGACCGCTCGGGTCGCCGCGGCGCGCCGGCTGCTCGGCGGCATGGTCCTCGGCAGCCACCTGGTGGCGGGCGGGGCGACGCTGTGGCTCTTCGCCGCCACCGAGCTGTGGGCGGGGGTGCTCGGCGCCACGCTGACCCTGCTGATGCTGCTGCGGGCCCGGCTTTTCCGGGAGGTGGGGCAGGTCGCGACGGCCTCGGTGACGGCGTTCCTCGCCGCCGTCGGGGCGGCCGTGTACACGGTGGTCGACCGGTGGGCGCAGACGGCGCCGCTGCTCGGCGTGGTGCTGCCGGCGGTCCTGACGATCGCCCTGGCCGCGGGCGGCGTGGGCCTGGCGGCCGGGCGCCGCCGCCCCAACCCCCGTCTGGTGCGGGCGCTCGACGTGCTGGAGACCCTGCTGCTGGTGGCCGTGGTCCCCCTCGTGCTCGCCGTGTGGGAGGTCCCCGGCACCCTGTTGAACCTGAGGGCGTGAGGGCCGTGCGCTACCCCAGGTCGTCCCTCGCCGCGGCGCTCGCGCTGCTCGCCACCGCCGTGTCAGCCGTCGCGTTCGCCGGCGCCGTCACCCCGGCCGCCGCCGCGGAGCCGTGCCGCACGACGGTGGGCCCGCAGGACATCCCCGCCGGCGTCGACCTCCGCCCCCTCGTCGACCAGCTCGGCCTCCCCCAGGCATGGGACCTGGCCACCGGCGAGGGCGTCACCGTCGCCGTCATCGACTCCGGGGTGGACGCCCGCCACCCCGACCTCGAAGGGCAGGTGGCGCGCGGCCGCGAGTTCGTCGGCGTGCGCACCGAGCGGGAGTTCACCACGGACGACCCGGCGCCGCAGCTGGACTGCGAGGGACACGGCACGGCGGTGGCCGGGCTGATCGCCGCGCGCCGCGCCGACGGCGACCGGGTGACCGGGGTGGCGCCCGGGGCCACCGTCTACCCGGTCCGCATGGCCGACGGCGTGGAGAACGCCACCGCGCGCACGTTCGCCGCCGCCATCGACGACGCCGTGGATGCCGACGTCGGCGTCATCAACCTCTCGCTCGCCATCCCCTCCGACTACGAGCCGATCCGGGATGCCGTCGAACGCGCCCTGGCCGCCGACGTCGTGGTCGTCGCGGCGGCCGGCAACGAGGGCAACGCCAACGTCAGCGGCGGCCGCATGTACCCGGCGGCCTACGACGGGGTCTTGGCGGTCGCCGCCGTCGACGCCCAGGGGCAGCCGCTCGACTCCTCCAACGCCGGCCCCTGGGTGGACCTGGCCGCGATCGGCGCCGACCAGGTGGTCGTCTCCCCCGGGGGCGAGGGCTACCGGGTCGAGGGCGGCACCAGCATGGCCGCGGCGCAGGTGTCGGCCACCGCCGCGCTGGTGCGGTCGCGCTTCCCCGACCTGTCGGCCGCCGAGGTCGCCGACCGGCTGACCCGCTCGGCCACGCCCCTGGGCGGCGGCCGCAACGACCGCACCGGCGCCGGCCTCGTCGACCCGTTCAACGCGCTGACCTATCTCGGCGCCCCGGCGAACGACGAAGAGGAGGATGCCGCGGCGCCCGCCGGCCGTATCCCCGTGCCGCCCGTCCCACGGGACGAGCCGCTGCTCGGCCCGACCCAGCGGACCGGACTCGCCGTCAGCGGCGTGCTGCTGCTGGCCGTGCTCCTCGGGCTGCTCGCGGCGCCCGGGGTGCGGCGCGCCGCCCGGCGCGGCTGGCGGGCCGGCACCGCGGCTCGGCGGCCGGCCGCCGAGCCGGCCGCCCCGCCGGGACCGCCCGCCACCCGCCTCGCGTGGCTCGGCGGCAGCGGCGACGACGGCACGACCACCGACCACCCGACCGCGCACCAGAACCGGAATCGGACACCGTAGCCATGGCAACCACACGCGAGCAGGCGGAGGCGCACGCGTACGCCAACCGCCGGATGAGTACCAGCCTCCTCAGAGGCACGGACGAGGCGCGTCTCGACCCGCGCCGCCGGTTGAACCGCGCGCTGGGCGCCAGCCTGGCGGTCGGCGTCCTCGTCATCGCCGGCTTCGGCATCGCCGGCTGGCTCGGCGGCGGACGCGGCCCCTCCCTGCCCACCGACGGCGCGGTGGTCGTCGGCGCCAGCGGCGACTCCTACGCGGTGGTCGACGGCGTGGCGTACCCCGCGCTCAACCTGGCCTCCGCGCTGCTGGCCGGCGGCGGCGAGCTCACCGAGGTGCGCCAGGGGACCCTGGACGAGGCGCCGCGCGGCCTGCCCGTCGGCATCCCCGGGGCACCCGACGCGCTGCCGGACGCCGACGACCTGCTCGACGGGGAGTGGACGCTGTGCGCCACGCCCGCCGAGACCGGCGAGGAGCCGGTGGACACCGCGCTGTTCGTCGGCGTGCCCGGGGTGCCGACCGGGGACGCCGAGGGCGGCGGGGCGACGCTGCTGGTGGCGACGGAGGACGACCGTCTCTGGCTGCTGGCCGAGGGCCGGCGGTACGCCGTCGAGCCGGTCGTCCGCGACCTGCTGGGGCTGCCCAGGCGGCCCGTGCCGCTGCCGGCCGAGATCATCGCCACCGTCCCCGAGGGCCCCGCGATCACGGTCCCCGAACCAGGCGCGGACACCGGCGACGAACCGTCGGTCGAGCTGCCCTTCGAGGCGGCCGTCGGCGACATCGCCCACACCGACGACGAGGGCGCCGGCCGCCAGCACTTCCTGGTGCGAACCGACGGCCTCGCCCCCATCTCCGAACTCGTCCACACCCTGCTGGTCGCCTGGCCGGGCGCCGACCACGCGATCAGTTTCTCGGACGCCGCCGCCGCGCCGCACACCGGCGGCGACCCCGGCGATCCGGCGTGGCCCGAGGAGGTGCCGGAGGCCCAGGCGCCGGAGCGCAACCAGCCCGTCTGCGTCAGCACCCCGCCCGGCAGCGAGCCGGGCAACGTCCCCTGGCGGGCGACCGTGCACCTGCCGCCGACCATGCCCACCCCGGAGGACACCCCGCCCGTCGCGGCCCTGAACGGCGGCAGGCTCGGCCTGTTGGACCGGATCTACCTGCCGGCCGGCTCGGGCACCGTCGTGCGCGCCGCCGCCTCCGGCGGCGCCGGCGGCACCCACACGCTGGTCACCGACGGCGGCACGGCCTACCCGTTCGCCTCGCCGGACGCCGTCGAACGCCTGGGGTACGACCCGACCTCGGCGCCTTCCATGCCCACCGCCTATGTGGCGCTGCTGCCGGCCGGTCCTGTGCTCGACCCGGAGGCGGCGGCCGAGGAACGAAGGGGTGAGAGCGAGTGACCGCGAGGAGCAGCCGCCTACGACTCGGCCGCGCACGGTCCGGTCGCGCGCCGTCTGGCCACGCACGGTCCGGCCGCGCACGGTCCGGAGGCGGGCGTTTCGCCGGAATCCGCTTCGGCCGCGCCCGGCTGGTGGCCGTGGAGGCCGGTCTCGGCGGCGTCGCCGCGGGCCTCGCCGCGCGGAGCGCCTGGGGCAACTGGGGGTACATCCTCGTCGGCGCCGGGGCGCTGCTGGCGCTCGGCGCGCTGGCGCGATTCCGCGGGGACTGGGCCGACCGGCGCCTGCTGGCGCGGCTGCGGCGCGGCCGGCTGACCATCACGCCGCCGACCGCGCCGCGCGCCAGGAGCCTCGGCGTGGCGCGGGCGCTGCTGCCCGCCCTCACCGTCGCGGAGGTCGCCGACCGCAACACCCCGGGACGGCAGGGGCTCGGCGTGGTGTCCGACGGGCGCGGCCACGCCGTCGTCGCCGCGTTCCCCGGCGGCACGCTGCCCGGGCTGCCCGCCGGCATCGTGGCCGGGTGGCTGGCCGACGACCCGGCCAGGCCGGCGGCCGCGCAGGTGGTGGTGGAGCAGTTCGGCGTGTGGTCCCGGGACTTCCACCACCGCTTCCAGCCCACGGTCGCCTACCGCCAGCTCCCCTCGGGCGGTCGCCCGGTCGCGGTGCGGTCCTGGCTCGTGGTGCGGTACGAGCCGCTCGACGCGCCGGAGGCCGCCGACCGGCGCGGGGGCGGCGAGGACGGCGCGCGGGCCGCGGTGGCGGCGGCCGCCGCGCGGCTGCGCGCCCGGCTGGCGGCGCACGGGGTCCCGACCACGCCGCTCGGCTCGGCCGAGGCGCGCCAGTTGCTGCGGCAGCTCGGCGACCCGGAGCCGAACGGCCGTGTCATGTCCTCCGGTTGGGCGGGCGCGGCGGCCACGCACACGACGCTCACCGCGAGCGTCGCGTCCCAGGACGACTGGCGGCGCCTGCTGTCCGGCATGGGCGGCTGCGTCGCCGACCGGGTGGTGGCCGCGGCGACCCTCACCGCGCACGGGGGCGACCTGCGCGTCCGCGCCGCGGTGCGCGTGGTCAGCCCCCTCGCCCAGCACGCCATGGCCCAGCGCGACCGGCTCGAGGCGGCCGGCGTCACCGGACCGCCCGCCGCCGACCAGGCCGCCGGGCTGATCGCCACCCTGCCGTTGGCCTACCCCTCCCGCCCCCTCGACGAGGCCACCGGCTTCGCGACCCCAGGAGACACGCGAGCACGATGAGCGCCCTCGACCCCTTCACCCCGGCCCCGGCCGCGCGCGGCCGCGTACCCGCGGAACCCCGCACCATGGACCTCACCGCTCCTCGACGCGGGCCGCTCGGCGGTGCCGGCGCGGACACCGCAGCGCCCGAGCCGTCGACGCCCGACCTGTCGACGCTCCCCGAGGCCACCTGGCAGGACGACACCGGGGCGCCGTTCGCCCTCGCGCCCGCGCACGCGGGCATCCACCTGGGCACCGGACGCGACGGCCGGCCCGTGGCGCTGCCCTGCCCAGGGCCGACCGGCACCCGCGTCGCGGCCCTCGGCGAGTCGCTGTTCGGCCGCCTCCTCGCGCTGCGCCTGCTGGCCACCGGCGCGCTGGTCACCGCCGCCACCAGGGAGCCGGGGCCGTGGCAGGGCATCCGCCGGGCGGCCGGCGAACGGCTCGCGTTCGCCGAGGAACCGGCCGCCTGGCCGCGCCACACCCCGGCCCCGCCCGCCGTCGACGCCGGGCCGCAGGCGCTCGTCAGCGACCAGCGCCGGGCGCCGTCCTCCGCGCTGGCCGCCGGTCCCTGGCGCACCGTCCTGCACGTCACCCGCAACCCGCCGCGCGGCGCCGCCTTCTGGCACCGCCCGGACGTCCTCCTCGCGCTGGGCGCCGAGTACGCCGACGCCGTCGGCCGACTCCTCGGCCCGGAGGCCGCCGGCCTCACCGCCCGGCTCACCTCGGGAGAAGTCGTCCTCTTCCGCTCCGACGCCACGGAGGTCCTGCGCCCCGACATCGCCCCGGGGGAACACGAGATCCTCACCGCGGGAATCACCGATAGTCAGTGACACCCGACGGACCGACACGTCATGATGGTCCGCGACACGCCGAGCCCGACGGACCCCGATTCACGCCGACGCGACCGGCGTCCCGAGGGCGAGGCCGGTCATGATCGAGCACCTTCATCGTGGCATCGCGCAGGGGGACGGCAATGGAGGCGTTGCACCCGAACGACCCGTCGGCCATCGGTCCTTACGGACTGCTGGCGCGGCTCGGCGAGGGGGGCATGGGGCGGGTGTTCCTGGGGCGATCGCCCGGCGGGCGGACGGTCGCGGTCAAGGTCGTGCACAGCGACCTGGCGCGGCAGCCGCTCTTCAGGCGGCGGTTCCGCGCCGAGATCGAGGCCGCGCGGCGGGTCAGCGAGCAGTGGACGGCGCCGGTGCTCGACCACGACATCGAGGCGGAAGCCCCCTGGGTCGCCACGGGCTACGTGGCCGGGGAGTCGTTGCGGGAGGTCGTGGACACGCTGCACGGGCCGCTGCCCGAGCACGCCGTGTGGGCGCTGGCCCACGGCCTGGCGAACGCGCTGCTCGCGGTCCACGACAGCGGGCTGATCCACCGGGACCTGAAGCCGTCGAACGTGATGGTGACGCTGGAGGGGCCCAAGGTCATCGACTTCGGGATCGCGCGCGCGGTGGACACCACCGCGCTGACGCAGACGGGCAGGAGGCTCGGCTCCCCCGGCTACATGCCGCCCGAACAGATCAGGGGCGAGGAACTGACGGGCGCGGTCGACGTGTTCGCCCTGGGGGTGGTGCTGGCGTACGCGGCGACCGGGATGTCCCCCTTCTCCTGGGACGATGCGGAGGAGCACACCGTCATGTACCGGGTGCTGAACGAGGCGCCCAACCTCGGCCCGGAGGGCGGGCCGTTGACGGGAGACCTGCGGACCATCGTGCTCCACTGCCTGGCCAAGGACCCTGCCCAGCGGCTGCCGCTCTCCGGGCTTCCGGCGTTCGCCAGGAAGCGGGCCGGTTCCCGGTACTGGCTGCCGGCGGAGCTCGCGGCGCTCCTGGGACGGGCGTCGGCGCGGGTGCACGACTTCGAGACCCCACGGGCCGACCGGGATGGCTGGGGGCCGCAGCCGCCGTCGGCGTGGGATCCGCTGCCCTCCGCGGTGTCCCGGTCGGCCCCGCCCGCCGGAGGCGGGGCCCAGACCACGGTGGTCCCCACGGGGTTCGAGGTCTCATCGGCGGCGTCCTTCCCGGTCCTGGCCCCACCACCGCCGACCGCGCCCCCGACTCCCCCCATGGCCCAGCCGGTCCCGGGGCGCCCGCGCCGGGGGCGGCTGGTGTCGGCCGTGGTGTCCGGGGCGGTGGCGCTGGCGCTGGTCGGCTGGCTGGTGCAGGCCAACCTGGGGGACGACGGCGGCGAGGAGCCGGCCGCCGGCGGCGACGAGCCCATGTGGGCCGGCGGGATAACCGTGCACGCCAACGACGCGCACGACCCGGTGCTGTTCACGGAGGGCGGGGAGCTGGTCGGCTTCGAGGTGGACCTGGTCGAGGAGCTCGGGGAGCGACTCGGCGTGCCCGTCACCTTCGAGGCGGCCGACGGCAGGACCGCCGCCGCCGAGGCGGCCGTCAGGGAGGGCCGCGGGGACACCGCGCACATCGCGGTGGGAGACCTGGCGGACAACGAGGAACAACGCCAGACCCTGGGCGTGGACTTCGTGAACGACTACGAGGACGGCTGGTCCGTGGTGACCCCCGACCCGGAACAGTCCGGGGACCTCGACGACCTGTGCGGCCTGCGGGTCATCGCCTATCCGGACGGCCAGGAGGCGGAGTCGGTGCGGGAGCATACCGAGGAGTGCGAGACGCCCGCCGAGATCCTGTCGGCGCCCACCAAGGACGACATGGTGGAGGCGATCGTGGCCGGCGAGGCCGACGTGGCCGTGATGGGCTACACCCAGGCCGCCTACCACCTGGCCGTCGAGAACCCGGACACCGGGCTGAACGTCGTCTTCGACGCCTCCAGCCGAGGCGCCCGGGGCATCGCGGTACCGGCCGGTCAGGTCGAGCTGCGACAGGCACTCTTCGAGGCGATGGGCGAGCTGATGCGCGACGGCACCTACGCGCGGCTGCTGTCGGACTGGGACATGGTGGAGGCGGCCCTCGACGCGCCGGAGGTCAACCTCGGCAGCTAGTGCCGCATCAGCCAAGGTTCACTCCGTCGCGACGCCCGGCACGGCACCTCGCTGCGTTACCGAATCGCGCGAATACGGCCAAGTATGAGCTGCGATCCGGCGCCTTGCGATGCACCGCACCGGACGCCGCTCCTTGACGGGCAAACCTTGGCTGACACGGCACTAGGCCCTGTCCTGCCGATCTCGGCGCGCCCGTCGCAGGTCACACCCGAAGCAGTGCGGAGCGGCCAGCGAAGCGCGCCGAGTCGCCCAACTCCTCTTCGATCCGGATCAGTTGGTTGTACTTCGCCGTGCGGTCGGAGCGGGAGAGCGAGCCGGTCTTGATCTGACCGCAGCCGGTCGCCACCGCCAGATCCGCGATGGTGGTGTCCTCCGTCTCGCCCGAGCGGTGCGACATGACAGCCGTCCAGCCCGCCTCGTGGGCTGTGGCCACCGCGGCCAGCGCCTCGGTCAGGGTCCCGATCTGGTTGACCTTGACCAGGATCGAGTTGCCGACGCCGGTGCGAATGCCCTCGCGCAGCAGCGTCTCGTTGGTGCAGAACACGTCGTCGCCGGTGAGCTGACAGCGGTCGCCGACGCGGGCGGTCAGCTCGCGCCAGCCGTCCAGGTCGTTCTCCGCCATCGGGTCCTCGACGGAGACGACCGGGTAGGCGTCGATGAGCTTGGCCAGGTAGTCGGCGTGCTCGGACGGGGTGCGGCGCACCCCCTCGCCCGTGTAGTCGTACCTCCCGTCGCGGAAGAACTCCGACGACGCCGGGTCCATGGCCAGGCCGATGTCCGTGCCGGGGCGGTAGCCGGTGCGCTCGATGGCGGTCACCACGAAGTCGAGCGCCTCCTCGGCCGTACGCAGCGCGGGCGCGAAGCCACCTTCGTCGCCGACGCCCGTGGAGTGCCCGGCGGCCAGCAGATCGCGGCGCAGCGTGTGGAAGACCTCACTGCCCATGCGGACGGATTCGGCGAAGGTGGCCGCGCCCACGGGCGCGATCATGAGCTCCTGGAAGTCCAGCGGGTTGTCGGCGTGGGCGCCGCCGTTGACGATGTTCATCATCGGCAGCGGCAGCAGGTGGGCGTCGGCGCCGCCGAGGTAGCGGTAGAGGGGCTGGCGGTGTGCCGCCGCGGCGGCCCTGGCGGCGGCGAGGGAGACGCCGAGGATCGCGTTGGCGCCGAGTCGGGACTTCGTGGCGGTGCCGTCGAGGGCGACCAGCGCCACGTCGAGACCTGCCTGGTCGGCCGCGTCCCGGCCGCGCACGGACGCCGCGATCTCCCCGTTGACGTGGGCCACCGCGCGGTCGACGCCCTTTCCGTGCCAGCGCGCGGAGTCTCCGTCGCGCAGTTCCACGGCCTCCCGGGTGCCGGTGGAGGCGCCGGAGGGGACGGCCGCGCGCCCCAGGGACCCGTCCGTCAGGACGACGTCGACCTCGACCGTGGGGTTGCCCCGGCTGTCGATGATCCGGCGGGCGGTGACGGTCTCGATGGTGGCGTCGATGGTTCCGACTGCCGCTGCGGGCATGGGAGTTCCTTCCCGTCGTCGTGTGCCGTGGCCCCGGCTGCGACAGCGCTGGCGCTGAGCCCGACAACGCCAGACCCTACAGCAATGCTGCACAGTTTTGCTGTACAGCTTTGCTGCATACCTCAGCTGCACAGCTTTGCTGACCAACGGGGTAAAGTGCCCTATGCCCACCCCGGAAGCCGCCGCCATCGCCGCCGAACTGCGCACCGCGATGGGCAAGCTCACCCGACGCGTCAGACACGAGGACCGCATCCCGCTCGGCCAGGTCGCCGTGCTCGGCGCACTCGACCGCAACGGCGCCATGACCACCAGCGATCTCGCCGCCGATCAGCGCGTACGCCCCCAGTCGATGGCCCGGGCCGTGGGGCTGCTCATGGAGCAGCACCTGATCACGCGCCGGGCGCACCCCACCGACGGCCGCAAGTCGCTGGTCGAGCTGTCGGACGCGGGCCGGGCCGCGCTCGAAGCGGAGCGCGGCCGCAGGGCCGGTTGGCTCGCCCAGGCCATCGAGGCCGAACTCACGGATGAGGAGCGGGCGTTGCTGGCTCGGAGCGCCGCCCTGCTGGAGCGGCTCGCCACCCGCTAGTCCTGCCCTGTCGATCCTGTCGAACCAGCCCGCGCCGAGCCCGCCGGAGGCGGTCACGCGCCGGCCGGCACCCTGTCGAGGAAGCCGAACACCTGCCGGATCCGGCCGTCCTCGTCGAGGACGGCGACGTCGAAGCCGATGACGATCGGGTCGGCCCCCTCGGGGCCGAGGTGCCAGGTGAACCGCGCGATGTCGTGGTGCGCGTCCACCGGGCCGCCCGGGGTGAACACCAGGCCGTCGAACTGCCCCTGCGCGGCGGCGATCACGCCGTCGATCCCGGCACGGCCGCGCACGGACGCCAGCGGGTCGACGTACTCGACGTCCTCGGCGAAGACGGCGGCCACGAGCTCGCGCCGCGCCTCGGGGTCGGTCTCGTTCCACACGGCGAGGTAACGCTCGGCCAGCCCACCCATGTCCTTGATGTCGCTCATGTTCCCATCACCCTTCTCGCGGTGTTCTCTTCCCTACGACCACCACGCTAGGCGGGCACGACGGGCGCGGAATCCGTCGTCCTTAGGTACTTTCACCGGTCGCCCGCGCCCGTGTGATGATGCGTTCCGAGATGCGCGAACCAGGGACGGCCGAGCGGCCCACGGAACTGTGCGGCAGGCAGGCGGAACAGCGGGCGATCGCCGCGCTGCTCGCCGACGCCGCGGCGGGCCGCAGCGGGGCGCTCGTCCTGCGCGGCGAGCCCGGCATCGGCAAGACGGCGCTGCTCGACCACGCCGCCACGGCGGCCGACGGACTGCGGCTGCTGCGCGGCACCGGCATCGAGGTCGAGGCGGAACTGCCCTTTGCCGGCCTGCAGTTGCTGCTGCGGCCCGCGCTCGGTCGGCTCGCTGCGCTGCCCGCGCCGCAACGCACGGCGCTGGAGGCGGCGTTGGGGCTCGAACCCGCCGCGGCCCGCGACCCGATGCTGATCGGGCTCGCGGTGCTCTCGCTGCTGGCGGAGCACGCGGCCGACACCGGACTGCTCTGCCTGGTGGACGACGCCCAGTGGCTGGACGGCACCTCGCGGGACGCCCTGGTGTTCGCCGCCCGGCGGCTGCACGCCGAGGGCGTGGCGCTCGTCTTCGCCATCCGCGAGGGCGAGGGCTCGTTCCCCGACTCCGTCGACTCGGGCCTGCCGGAACTGCGCCTGACGGGCCTCCCGCCCGAGGTTGCCGCGGTCCTGGTCGACCGCCAGCCGCTCGCCCCGGCCGTGCGCTACCGGCTGCTCGCCGAGGCGCGCGGCAACCCGCTCGCCCTGCTCGAACTGCCCGTCGCCCTGGCCGCCGAGCCGGACAGCGGCCTCGGACCGCACGCGCTGCCCCTGACCGACCGGCTGCTGCTGGCCTTCCACGGCCAGGTCCGCCGGCTGCCCGAGACCACCCGCGGCCTGCTGCTGGTCGCCGCCGCCGACGAGACCGGCGACCCCGCCGTGATCCTGGGCGCGGCCGCCGCCTTCGGAGCGGGCATCGGGGACCTGACGCGCGCCGAGGAGACCGGGCTGCTGCGCCGCCCCGGCGCCGCCGCGACCACGGTCGTCTTCCGCCACCCGCTGATCCGCGCCGCCGTCTACCAACGCGCGCCGCTGGGCCGGCGGTTGACCGCGCACCGCGCGCTCGCCGCTGTGCTCGACGCGCCCGAGCAGGCCGACCGCAGGGCCTGGCACCTGGCCGCCGCCGCGACCGGCCCCGACGACGAGGCCGCAGCCGCCCTGGAGCACACCGCCGCCCGCGCCCGCGAGCGCGGCGGCCACGAGGCGGCCGCGGCCGCCTACGAGCGGGCGGCCCGGCTGAGCGCGGCGCCGGCGGCCAGGGCACGCCGCGAGCTGCTGGCCGCCGAGGCCGCGCTTGAGGCCGGCGAGGTGGAGCGCGCCGACCGACTCGCCCGCCGGGCGGCCCGCCACGCCGACCCCGCCGACGGGCTCGGCGCCCGGCTGGCGCAGGTGCGGGCGCTCGCGGAGTTCTGGCGCGGCTCCTTCCCCACCGCCCAGCAACTGCTCGTCGAGGGTGCCGAACTCGTCACCGACACCGACCCGGGACAGGCCGCCGCCCTGCTGGTCCAGGCCGTGCACACCGCCTGGTACCTCGGCGAGGGGCGGCTCGCCGAGACGCTGGAGCGGCTGGCCGCGGTGCCGCTGCCGGACGCGGACCCGAGCACGCCCCTCGCCGCGTTCCTCGGGCACCTGCTCGACCACGGCGGAGACGGGCCGCCACCGCCGGCGCTGGCCGACACCATGGCGGCGATCCGCCGCCGCGGCCGAGCCCCGGAACAGTCGCTGATGATCCTCTGCGGCGCCGCCCTCGGCCGTGGCCAGGACGCCGACGCCTACCGTCTCGCGACCGCACTCGCCACCGAGCTCCGCGGCGCCGGCGCGGCCGGGCGGCTGCCCACGGCGCTGTTCTTCGTCGCCGAGGGGGAGGTCTTCACCGGCCGCCTCCAGGACGCTCTCACCACCGCGACCGAGGCGCTCGCGCTGGCCCGCGACACCGGACAGCGGCAGTGGGTCGGCCAGTTCAGCAGCGTGCTGGCCCACCTGGCCGCCGCCGAGGGCGACGAGGCGGCCTGCCGGCGCCACGCCGAGGCGGGCCTGGCCAGCGCCACCGCCGGCGCCATCGCCCCCGGGGCCCCGTGGGCGCACTGGTCGCTCGGCCTGCTCGAACTCGGCCTCGGCCGGCCCGAGGCGGCCCTCTCCCACTTCGAACGGCTCACCCGCGAGCCCATGCGCCACCATTTGTGCGCCCTGCGCTCGGTCCCCGACCTGGTCGAGGCCGCCGTACGGGTGGGCGCTGGCGAGCGCGCCGAGGAGGCGGTGGCCCGCTTCGCCCGGTGGGCGGAGTCCGTGCGGCAGCCGTGGGCCGATGCCCTGCTGCTGCGGTGCCGCGCGCTGCTCGGCTCGGACGAGGCGGCCGAACGGCACTACCCGGCCGCACTGCGCGCCCACGACCGCGACGGCCGCCCGCTTGAGTACGCCAGGACCACGCTGCTGCACGGCGAGTGGCTGCGCCGCGCCCGCCGCAAGGCCGAGGCGCGCCCACACCTGGACGACGCGCTCGAGGTCTTCGAACGGCTCGGCATGCGGCCCTGGGCGGACCGCGCCCGCGCCGAGCTCACCGCGACCGGCACCGGCACCGGCACCGGCACCGGCACCAAGGACGCCGCGCCGTCCCGCACGGCCGGCCTCACCCCGCAGGAACTGCAGATCGTCCGCCTCGCCGCCCGTGGCCTGTCCAACCGCGACATCGCCGCCCAGCTCTTCCTCAGCCACCGCACGGTCGGCTACCACCTCTACAAGGCGTACCCGAAGCTAGGCATCGCCTCGCGCGGCGAACTTAGGGCGCTGACCGCGCGCCAGGAGCTCTGAACGGGAGCACCGAGACGAGCCCTGCGGGTCGCCGGGGATAGCCTGCGCACAGGTTCCGCATCACCCCGGGAGAGAGATGACCACCCCCACCGACGCGTTCAACGTGCCGCACTCGGCTCGGATGTACGACTACTACCTCGGGGGCAAGAACAACTACCAGGTCGACCGCGAGGCCGCCGAGAAGGTGCTCGACTGGTGGCCGGGGGTGCGAGACGCGGCGCAGGCCAACCGGGCCTTCATGCAGCGGGCGATCCGGCATCTCATCGAGGAGGAGGGGCTGCGGCAGTTCCTCGACATAGGCACCGGAATCCCCACCGAGCCCAACCTGCACCAGGTGGCCCAGGAGGCCGCGCCCGAGTGCCGGATCGTCTACGTCGACAAGGACCCACTGGTCCTCGCGCACGCCGAGTCGCTGATGCGCAGCACGCCACAGGGCCGCACCACCTACCTCCACGCCGATCTGATCACCGATCTCGACAACATCCTCGAATCGCCCCAACTGGCCGAGACCATCGACCTGTCGAAGCCGGTCGCGCTGTCGCTGCTGGCGCTGCTGCACTTCGTGACCGACGAGCAGGGCGCCCACAAGCTGGTGCGCCGGCTGCTCGACGCGCTGCCGGCCGGTTCCGCGCTGCTGCTCAGCCACGTCACGCCCGACTTCAACGAGCCCGCGATGCGGCAGGTGGAGGAGATCTACCGGCGCGGCGGCATCCAGGGCCAGACCAGGACGCGCGAGGAGGTGGCGCGGTTCTTCGACGGTCTCGACCTGGTCGAGCCGGGCATCACCGTGCCGCACCGCTGGCGGGCCCTCGCCAGCGCGTCGACGGAGCTGGACACGAAGATCTCCGCCTGGGCCGCCGTCGGCGTCAAGCGGGCTTAGGCCCCGGTCCGCCTGCGCGCCCGCTCCCTGATGTCCTCCGGCAGCGCGTCGGCCGCCAACAGCCGTGGCAGCAGCTCGGGTTCGAGGGTGACCGCGCGGAAGGTGAGGGCCACGGTCACGTCGTGGTCCGGCCGGTGCGCGATCTCGACCGGGTCGTCGGCCCTGATCTCCCCGGGTTCGATCACCCGGAGGTAGGCGCCCGGCAGCACGGCCCGCGTGAACCGCTTGATCCAGCCCTCCTGTCGCAGCCAGCCCTGGAACGTCCCGCAGGGCACCCTGGGGCAGGACACCTCGAGCACCACGTCCTGGCCGACGCGCCAACGCTCGCCGATCAGCGCGCCGTTGACGTCCACGCCCAGGGTCGTCAGGTTCTCCCCGAAGGTGCCGTCGGCGAGCGGCTCGCCCAACTCGGCCTGCCACCGGTCGAGATCCTCGCGAGCGTAGGCGTAGACGGCCTGGTCGGTGCCGCCGTGGTGGGCCACGTCGTACACCCGGTCGCCCGCGAGCCCGACCGCCCCCGTGCCCTTGGGCCCCGGCGCGCTCACGGCGACCGGACCTGCCACGGGCCGCTTGTCGATGCCCGTGCTGCCGAGCCCCTTCCACGGATTGGGCCGCGGTCTGCCGACGTTGACGGAAAGCAGCTTCATGCGGGCGACGGTACGGACCACCCGCACGCCCGTCGAACGGATTTCAGCCGCGCGGGGCGAACCCCCGCTCCCGCAGCGCCTGCGTCAGGACCCGCACGGCCTTCGGGCCCACCCCGTGCAGCGCCCGGAGCTCGGCCTCGGAACGCCCGGCCACCTGCCGGATCACCGGCCTGCCGATGCCGTCGGGAAGTCCGGTGGCGCCGGGATCGTCGGCCGCCGTCTCCGCGCCGGCCAGCGACGCCGCGAGCCGCTTCGGGGCCCGGCTGAACCACGCGGCGCGGACCAGGGCCGCACCGCTCGGATGCGTGGCCACGGCGGCCGCCGTCTCGTCCTCGGGCAGCCGCAGCTGGGCCAAGGTGGTCATGCGCCGAGTCTCGCACGCGCCGCCTTCCGCCGCTCCTCCCCGCCGAATGTGATGATCGATGTCTTGAATATCTCGAATGTTTCGATATCTCGGTGTCCCGGTGTCCCGGTGTCTCGGTGTCCGGGAAAGGGACGGTGCGTGTGACGAGCCTGGACGACGTGCTCGACGAGCTGTACGGCCTCGCCCCCGAGGACTTCACCTCCCACCGCGACGCGGCCGCCACCCGGGCCCGCCGGGCCGGGGACCGGGAGCTGGCCCAGCGGATCAGGGCGCTGCGGCGGCCCACGCTCGCCGCCTGGGCCTGCAACCTCCTGGTGCGCGCCCACGACGAGCAGACGCGGCGGTTCCTCGCCCTCGGCGAGGCGCTGCGGCGAGCCCAGGAGGAGCTCGACACCGACCGGCTGCGCGAACTGCTCGCCCAGCAGCACGAGTTGGTCGCCGCGCTGTCCGAACAGGCCGCCGGGACGGCCGCCGACTCGGGCCACCGCCTCGGCGCGACGGCCCGCCAGGAGGTCGAGCAGACCCTGCTGGCGGTCCTCGCCGACCCGGAGGCCGCCCGCGCCTGGAGCGCGGGACGGCTGACCCGCCCCCTGCACGCCCCGGCCGAGCTGCCCACCATCACGGCCAAGGGCCGCGCCACCACCCGAGGCCGCGAGCGGAAGCCCGACCAGGCGGCGCGGCGCGCCCGCCAGCGCGCCGAGCAGCGCCTCGCCGAGGCCCGACGCCGGGTCGAGGAACTGTCGGCGGCGCTCGACCAGGCCGAGCAGGCCGTCCGCCAGGCCGAGCGGGAGGTCGAGGCCGCCACCCGCGAGGGGTGACCACCATCGCCGCAACGACCAAGAGGGGGACACGAGGTCATGTTGGCGAGCATCGTCGCGGTCGTGGGCACCCTCGCCGGCACGGTGCTCGGCGCCCTGTCCCAGCAACTGCTCGACCGCCGCGCCCGCGCCGAGCTCCACCGCGAGGACCTGGCCAACCGGGTCCGCGAGTTGCTCAGGTCGATCGTCACGTACCGCGAACTGCACTGGCTGCTGGTGCGGACATCAGGGACGGCCGGACGGAGAGCCGCGAGGACCGGGCGGCCCGCTACCGCGCCCGCTCGGAGGTCACCGACGCCCGGGACGCGCCGGCCCTCGTCACGACCGACCTCCAGCTCATCGAGCGCGCCGAGGCGGCCGCGTGGGCCGCCATCGACCTGTCCGACGTCGAGCTCGGCGCCGTCGAGGATGGCCGCTTCGCGCCGGACGTCGAGGCCGCCCTGACCGCCGCCCGCGAGCAGACCAGGGCCACCCACAATGCGCTGGTCAGGGCCCTCTGGCGCCACCCGTCCCCCACCGTCTGGCCGCCGCCGGCCACCCATCGGGAGATGCGCGCCCTGGCCGCCGAGCTCCTGCCCGGCTCCCCGTACCGCCGCCACCGCCTGCTGCGTTACACGGTCGTCTGGCGCAAGCCGCCGGACTGAGCGGCGCCGGTCCCGACGACCGCGGTGACCCGGATCTCGACGCGCATCCCGGGGGCGCCGAGCGCCGGCACCCCGATCTCGGTCCAGATGGGCGCCCGGTCGCCCATACGCGCGCGGAACTGCTCCACCATGACGCGGTTGTGGACCTCGCCGATGAACTCGGTCGAGCCGGGCACGTGGTACGAGTTGACGGCGACGACGTCCCGCCAGGTGGCCCCGGCCGTGGCCAGGGTCCGCTCGACGTTGTCGAAGGCCCGGACGATCTCCTCCTCCAGGTCCTCGGGGAAGACGAAGTCGTCGTCCCAGCCGCCCTGCCCCGAGGTCTCGACCCGGTCGCCCGTCCGCACCGCCTGGCTGTAGTGCATGGCGGCCAGCTGCCGCTCGCCGTAGCCGGGCGTGACGAAGAACTCCGGCTCGGACACATCAGATTCATTGACTTCACGCATGAAGTGAACCTACCACGCGATCACTTCACGCATGAAGTCTCCCCCGCTTGGTAGGCTGCCCCCATGGCCACCGCC
>NZ_SMKC01000093.1 GCF_004348315.1 Streptomyces sp. 8K308
CTCATCGATCGCCCTCCACCCCGGTCCGTTCGGCCTGCCAAACGGCGTTCGGTCAGTGCGCTGAAGGTAGGAGACGGGTCGTGGGTCGTCAATAGTTTCGACGCGAAGCCCCGAATGAATCGGGGCCCCTGCGGGGTGCCGCATCGCTTGACGAACAGTCGGGGCGTCTCTAGGTTCTGGCCCGAATTCCGAACCACGTTCGACATATCGGATGGCCGTCTCGCCCAGTCTAGGAGCCGCTCGCCCATGACCCCCGACAGACGAACCGTGCTCGCCTCCGCAGCCGTCGCCGGCCTCGCCGCCGCCACCACCGGCCTCGCCACCCCGGCCGCCGCCGACGGACGCGCCGACGCCCGCCCGCACCGCGAAACGTTCGGCCACCTGCCGGACGGCACCCGCGTCGACCGCTGGACCCTCGCCCGCGGTGGCACCCGCCTCGCCGTGCTCAGCTACGGCGGCATCGTGCAGGGCCTGGAGATCCCCGACCGGCAGGGCAGGACCACCAACGTCTCGCTCGGCTTCGCCACCCTGGAGCCCTACCTCACCGCCACCACCTACTTCGGCGCGCTGATCGGCCGCTACGGCAACCGCATCGCGGGCGGCCGGTTCACCCTCGACGGCACCACCCACCAACTCCCGCTCAACGACGGGCCCAACAGCCTGCACGGCGGGGACGCCGGCTTCGACAAGCGGGTGTGGGAGATCACCCCGACGGGACCGGCCGCCCTCACCCTGCGCCGCGTCAGCCCCGACGGCGAGATGGGCTACCCGGGCACCCTCGACGTCACCGTCACCTACACCCTCACCGACGACGGCGACTTCCGCATCGACTACGCCGCCACCACCGACGCGCCCACCGTCGTCAACCTGACCAACCACACCTACTTCAACCTGGCGGGCGAGGGCACCGACGGCATCCTCGACCACCGCCTGGAGATCGCCGCCGGCCGCTACACCCCCGTCGACGCGACCCTCATCCCCACCGGCGAGCTCGCGTCCGTCTCCGGCACCCCCTTCGACTTCCGGCGTGGCAAGCCCATCGGCCAGGACATCCGCCGCGGCCACCCCCAACTCGGCCACGGCAAGGGCTTCGACCACAACTTCGTGCTCGACAAGGGCGTCACGAGCCGCCCGCGCCACGCCGCCACCCTGTACCACCCCGGCTCGGGACGCGCCATGACCGTGGCCACCACCGAGCCAGGCGTCCAGTTCTACAGCGGCAACTTCCTCGACGGCTCGCTCGTCGGCACCACGGGCAACGCCTACCGGCAGAGCGACGGCCTCTGCCTGGAGACCCAGCACTTCCCCGACTCCCCGAACCAGCCGCACTTCCCCAGCACCGTCCTCCGCCCGGGCGGGACCTACCGCTCCACCACCGTGCACGGCTTCACCACCCGCTGAGGAGGAGACCAGACGATGCGCGGACACCGACCGCTCCTGGCCGGGACCCTGATCCTGGCCGCCGCGGCCGCGCTGGCGGCCGGGGCGTTACCCGGCGCGGGCGCCGGGGCCTCGGCCGCCCCTGCGCCCGACTACCGGATCACCGTCGACCCGAGGCGCGCGGGCCCCGAGATCTCGGACACCATGTACGGCGTCTTCCTCGAGGACATCAACTTCGCCGCCGACGGCGGCCTCTACGCCGAGCTGGTCCGCAACCGCTCCTTCGAGTTCGGCCCCCGGGACCACGCCTCCTACACCCCGCTGACCGCCTGGTCCGAGGTCGCGCGCGGCGACGCCGAAGGCAGGGCCACCGTCGTCGACGACGCGGGGCGCCTCAACGAGACCAACCGCCAGTACCTCAGGCTCGATCTGGGATCCGGCACCGATCCCGGCACCGATCCCGGCGCCGGATTCGGTGTCCGCAACGCCGGTTTCTTCACCGGCATGGAGATCACCGCCGGCGACTCCTACGACTTCTCGGTCTGGGCCCGCACCGATCAGCCCCAGGGCACCGAGCTGACCGTCGCCCTCGACACCGCGGGCGGCACCCCGCTCGCCGCCGAACTGACCCGCGTCGTCCGGGGCGACAGCTGGACGAAGTACACCGGCACCCTCACCGCCACCGCCTCGGCCTCCGACGGCGGCCTCACCGTGACGGCCGCCGGCGGCGGCACCGTGCGCCTCGACATGGTCTCCCTCTTCCCCCAGGACACCTTCCGCGGCCGCGAGAACGGGCTGCGCCGTGACCTCGCCGAGCGGATCGCCGCCCTGGAACCCGGCTTCCTGCGCTTCCCCGGCGGCTGCCTGGTCAACACCGGCAGCCACGAGGCGTACGCGGCGCCGGACTGGCCGCGCGAACGCTCCTACCAGTGGAAGGAGACCGTCGGCCCGGTCGAGGAACGCGCCGTCAACCACAACTTCTGGGGCTACAACCAGAGTTACGGCCTCGGCTACTTCGAGTACTTCCAGTTCGCGGAGGACGTCGGCGCCATGCCGCTGCCCGTCGTGCCGGCCCTGGTCACCGGCTGTGGCGAGAACCGCGCCACCGACGACCCGGAGCTGCTGGCCCGGCACATCCAGGACACCCTGGACCTCATCGAGTTCGCGAACGGCCCCGCCGACTCCCCGTGGGGCTCGGTCCGCGCCGAGATGGGCCACCCCGAGCCGTTCGGCCTCACCCACCTCGCGGTCGGCAACGAGGAGAACCTGCCCGACGAGTACTTCGAGAACTTCCTCGCCTTCCGCGCCGCCATCGAGGCCGAGTACCCCGAGATCACCGTGATCGGCAACTCGGGCCCGTCCGCCGGCGGCACCACCTTCGACCGCCTCTGGAACCTCAACCGCGAGGCCGACGTCGCCATGGTCGACGAGCACTACTACATGGCGCCCAACTGGTTCCTCAGCAACAACGAGCGCTACGACTCCTACGACCGTTCAGGACCCGACGTCTTCCTCGGCGAGTACGCCTCCCGCGACAACCGCTTCGCCAACGCCCTGGCCGAGGCCGCCTACATGACCGGCCTCGAGCGCAACGCCGACGTCGTCCGCCTCGCCTCCTACGCCCCGCTGCTCGCCCACACCCAGGGCACCCAGTGGCGCCCCGACCTCATCTGGTTCGACAACGACGCCAGTTGGGGCTCGGCGAGCTACGAGGTGCAGCGGCTGTTCGCGGCCAACACCGGTGACCGGGTGGTGCCGAGCCGTTCCACCCCGACCCCCGGCCTCGACGCCGACCTCAGCGGCGCCGTCGGCCTGGCCACCTGGGCCACCAGCGCCGCCTACGACGACGTCACCGTCACCTCGGCGGACGGCGAGACGCTGCTGACCGACGACTTCTCAGGCGGCCTCGACCAGTGGTCGCCCACCACGGGCGCGGGCACCTGGTCGCCGGTGGACGGCGCCCTCGTCCAGGCCGACACCACCTCGACCGACAACATGCTGGTCGCCGGCGACCCCGCCTGGCGGAACTACGACCTGGAGGTGACCGCGACCAAGCGCTCAGGCAGCGAGGGCTTCCTGATCGGCTTCGGTGTCCAGGGCACGGGCGACTACTACTGGTGGAACCTGGGCGGCTGGGGCAACACCCGCTCGGCCGTCGAACAGGCCATCGGCGGCGCCAAGTCGGAGCTCGTCTCCGACGGCACCACCATCGAGACAGGCCGCGCCTACGATATCCGCGTCGAGGTGCGGGGCCGCGAGGTCACTCTCTTCCTGGACGGCGAGGAGTGGGGGAGCTTCACCGTGCCGACCCCCGAGCCGTTCCGCCAGGTGGTCACCCGCGACGCCGAGACGGGTGAGCTGATCATCAAGGTCGTCAACGCGCGGGACGAGGCGGCCGTCACCGCGATCGACCTCGGCCGCCGCGCGAACGTCGGCCGCACCGCCCACGTCACCACCCTCCAGGGCGACCCGGACGCCGTCAACGGCGAGACCGAGCGGCCCATCGCGCCCGTCGAGTCCACCTTCCGCGGCGTCGACGACCGGTTCACCTACACCTTCCCGCCCCACTCCGTGACCTTCCTCCGCGTGCCGCCCCGCTGACCGGCGGCACCCGATTCAGGGCCCGTGGGGGGCCCTGTTACATCCGGGAACGCGGCTCCCCGGCACGCCACGGTCTTCCTCGCGGCGTGCCGGCGGAGCAGCCTGGAGCGCGTACCACCAGACCTTCACCCACTTCCACGCTGGAGAAACGTGCTCAACGTCAAGGCGTACGCCGCGACATCCCCCACCGAGCCCCTGGCTCCGACCACCGTCGAGCGCCGGGACGTCGGCCCGCACGACGTGCTGATCGAGATCAGGTACGCGGGCATCTGTCACTCCGACATCCACACCGTCCGCGGCGAGTGGGGCCCCGTGACCTACCCGCTCGCACCCGGCCACGAGATCGTCGGGATCGTCGCCGAGGTCGGCCCCGAGGTCACCCGGCACGCGGTCGGCGACCGGGTCGGCGTCGGCTGCATGGTCAACTCCTGCCGCGAATGCGAGGCCTGCCGCAGGGGTGAGGAGCAGTACTGCGCCAAGGGCATGATCGGCGCCTACGGTGCCGTGGACGTCGACGGCACCCTCACCCAGGGCGGCTACTCCACCCATGTCGTCGTCACCGAGGACTTCGTCGTCCGGATCCCCGAGGGGCTCCCGCTCGACGCCGCCGCGCCGCTGCTGTGCGCCGGCATCACCACCTACTCGCCGCTGCGGCACTGGAAGGCCGGCCCCGGCAGCAGGGTGGCCGTCGTCGGCCTCGGCGGGCTCGGGCACATGGCCGTCAAGCTCGCGCACGCGATGGGCGCCGAGGTCACCGTGCTCTCCCAGTCGCTGAAGAAGCGCGACGACGGGTTGCGGCTCGGCGCCGACCACTACCACGCCACCAGCGACCCGGGCACCTTCGAGCGGCTGGCCGGCACCTTCGACCTGATCATCAACACGGTGAGCGCGGGCATCGACCTCGACGCCTTCCTCGGGTTGCTCGCCGTCGACGGCACCCTCGTCAACGTCGGCGCCCCGGCCGAGCCGCTGTCGCTCAACGTGTTCTCGCTGCTGATGGCGCGCAAGTCGTTCGCCGGCTCGGTGATCGGCGGCATCCGGGAGACCCAGGAGATGCTGGACTTCTGCGCCGAGCACGGCCTCGGCGCCGAGATCGAGGTCATACCGGCCGCGAAGATCAACGAGGCCTACGAGCGGGTCCTGGCCTCCGACGTGCGGTACCGGTTCGTGATCGACGTCGCGACCCTGAACTGACCGCCGCCACGCCGCCCCGCGCGGAGCGCCGCCCCCCGGGCGTCCGCGCGGGGCGGCGCGCTGTCCGACCGGTCAACGCCCGAGCGCGCCGGCGTTGTTGGTCGACGCTTCATCGGGTGGACACGCGTCGCGCCGGTCCGCGTCACCGGGGTTCCCCAATCATGGTCTGGGCATGACAATCCGATGGGGATCCACTGGGGCGCCGACCGGGAGGACGCATGAAGAAGGGCGCACACATCCGCAGGGCCACCCTCGTCATCGGCGGCGCGCTCGCGCTGGTCGTCGGCCTGCCGGGCGCCGCGCTCGCCGATCCGCCGCAGGCGCTGCCCGGCAACGCCGAGGCCCTGGAGCGCACTTTCCAGCCGGCCTACGACTACGACACGGACGGCTGCTACCCGACGCCCGCCATCGGCCCCGACGGCACCCTGAACGGCGGCCTCAACCCGAGCGGCGCCCTCAACGGCCAGTGCCGCGACGCCTGGGACCTCGACAACACCAACGGCTACTCTCGCGCCAAGTGCGACGGGGAGTGGTGCGCCGTGATGTACGCGCTCTACTTCGAGAAGGACCAGGCGGTGGCGGGCAGCGGGCTCGGCGGTCACCGGCACGACTGGGAGCACGTCGTCGTCTGGGTGCGGAGCGGCCAGGCCCAGTACGTCGCCACCTCGGCCCACGGCGACTTCGACATCCACCGCGCCGACCAGATCCGCTGGGACGGCACCCACCCCAAGATCGTGTACCACAAGGACGGCGTCAGCACCCACTGCTTCCGTCCCGCGGGCGCCAACGACGAGCCGCCGGAGAACCACGACGGGACCTGGCGGTACCCGACCCTGGTCGGCTGGAACGGCTACCCGGCCGGCCTGCGCGACCGGCTGAGCCAGGCGAACTTCGGCTCCGCCACCTTCGGGCTCAGGGACGCCAGCTTCGCCTCCCACCTTGAGCGCGCCCTGCCCGCCGGCGTCCCGTTCGACCCCTACTCCTGAGGGGCGCCCGGCCGCCGGGCACCGCCCACACGTGCGTACAGTGGGGTTAGGCACAAGAAGTAACCAACTCCCTGGGAGTCAGCATGCCGACCTCTCCACCCACCGAGAACGCCGAGCGCCTGGAAGCCGTGGACAGCGCGGCGGACGTCGAGACCGCGGCGGGCGCGCCGGCGGAGGCGCCAGGACTGATCGCCCTCGGTCCGGACGCCGGACCGGTCTGCGCGGACGGGGTGTGCCAGCTGTGAGCACGCTCCGCGTGGACGTCTGGTCGGACGTCGTCTGCCCCTGGTGCTTCATCGGCAAGCGCCGCCTGGAGACCGCCCTCGCCTCGTTCGAGCACGCCGACGAGGTCGAGGTGCGCTGGCACAGCTTCCAGCTCGACCCCTCCCACCCCGTGGGCGTCCGCGAGCCCACCTTCGACATGCTGGCCAAGAAGACCGGCGGCACGCCGGCCCAGGTGCGCGAGATGACCCAGCGGGTGACCGACCTGGCCGCCGCCGAGGGCCTGACCTACCACCTCGACCGCGCCATATCCGTCAACACCCTCGACGCCCACCGGCTCGCCCACCTCGGCGCCGCCCACGGCCTCGGCGACCGGACGCACGAGCGGCTGCTCGCCGCGCACCTCGGCGAGGGCGAGGTCGTCGACGACCACGAGACGCTGGTGCGGCTCGGCGTCGAGGTCGGCCTCCCGGAGGGCGAGATCCGCGAGACGCTGGCCGGCGACGCCTACGCCGCCGAGGTGCGGGCCGACTTCGCCGAGGCCAGGCGCCTCGGCATCACCGGCGTGCCGTTCTTCGTGCTGGACGGCAGGTACGGCGTGTCGGGCGCCCAGCCGACCGAGACCTTCGCGTCCGCGCTCCGGCAGGCGTACGAGGGGGTGGCCGCCGGCCGCTGAGGGCCGGCGGCGGTCGTCACCACAGGAGCAGCACGGTGATCGCGGTCAGCGCGATCGCCGCGACCAGCACCGGGCCGAGCGGGGCGCCGTGGTCGGCCGCCCGGGAGTCGCGCTCGGGTCGCAGCTCGGGGTGGTGGCGCAGGGCGCGGATCTCCTCGACGGTCCGCTCGGCGCGCGGCTGGTGGCCGAGCCGGCGCTCCAGCCAGGAGAAGCCGGTGAAGCTGAGCGACATCGACTCCTCGCCGCGCACGCCGACACGGATGTCGTCGCCCTCCCGCCACACGGCGGTCAGCCGCTCCCACGGGACGTGCCGCACCCGCCAGGCGCCCGTCAGCCACAGGCCCCGACGGTCCGCGGTGATCCGCCAGTTGAGGGCGGTGGCGGAGGACCCGAGGACCGCGGGCAGGCCGAGCAGCAGCAGCCAGTGCGGGGCGGGCTCGCCGGACAGGAGGGTGCTCACCGCGCCGAGTTGGGCGAGGAGGAGGCCGAGGCCGACGAACCGCGAGACCCTGCCGGCCGACCAGCTCCGCGGCTCGGCGCCCGGTCCCAGCCTGGCCGCGGCGGCCTCGATCGCCGCGACCGAGGCGGTGTCGGCGGCCACGGCCGAGCGCCGGGAGCGGCGCGGGCGCGGGGGGCGCGCGGGCGTGGACCGCGGCGCCGCGACCGGCGCCGCCCTGACCGGCGAGGTGGAGCACTCGAGCAGCGGCTCGCCGAAGGAGTCGGCGAGGAAGGCGAGTTCGCCGCCGGGCCGGGGCGCGCCGTAGAGCACGCCCTCGTGCAGCGGCGGCGCATCGTCGGTCGGCTCCGCCTCGTCGTCCGCATCCTCGTCAGCCTCCTCGTCAGCCTCGTCGTCAGCCTCGTCGAACGCCGGCAGCGAGTCGAACGAGAGGACGGGGCGGGTGGCGGCCGGGTCGTCGACCGGGTACACCACGGTGCGGCCCCGGTGGTCCTCGGTCACCAGCACCCGCAGGGTGGGCAGCGGCGCCGAGCGCAGCGACTGGGCGCGGCGCCGGCCGTCCAGGCCGTTGGCGAGGAAGGCGACGCCCGGCACGCCGAGCAGCAGCATCAGGAACTGCCAGCCGGCCGCGTCGTAGGGCTCGGCGACCAGCCGCAGCCAGTCGCCGTCGACCAGCACCGCGATCTCGCCGCCCACCGGGTAGTCCTCGGCGTAGGCCTCGACGGTCCTGGCGTCCTCCTCGCCCGGCAGCGCGACGGAGATCTCGTCCTCGCCCTGCCGGGTGACCTCGGCCCTGACCACGGTGGCCCGGGCGGCGCGCGCCTCGTGGTCGGCGACGCCGCGCACGCCCTGCCAGGCGGCGAGGGTCGCGCCGGCGAGCAGCAGCGAGCCGACGGCGAGCGAGAACGTGCCCCGGTTGAACCCGGCCGCCGCGGGCGGCAGCGGGTGCCTCGCGGGGCCCGCCGCGTCCAGGGCGAGCCGGCGCTGCGCGTGGTACGCGGCCCGCCGGTGGTGCGCGCTCGCCAGCGCGAAGCCGGCGGCCAGCAGCACCGCGAGCCTGCCGGTGCCGTCGGCCGCGCCGAGCGCCGAGTCGGCCAGCATGCAGACGGCGGCGGTCGGTCCCATGGTCAGCAGGGCGAGGCCCGGCAGCCGCCGCACCCAGTAGAGCTGGAGCAGCGCGAGACCCGCGAGGAGCGCCCCCGACCACTCGGGGCCGCAGGGCGCCGCCTCGGAACAGACCGGTCCCGGCGAGACGGCGAGCGCCCAGACCCCGGCGACCAGCAGCGCGCCCACGGCCCACCGGGGCCGGGACCAGCGGGCGGGGCCGGCGGCGAGCCAGCGGCGGGTGTCGGCGGAGCGCCAGTCACGGGTGCCGCTCGGTATCCGGTCGGGCGGCAGCGGGACGATCTCGCGTTCGGTCACCCGTGCATTATGTGGGGGGTCCCCGCCGGCGAGGCGGTGAACGACGGGCTGGGCTAGATTCTGACGCGTCAGTGATCGGACGTGAACGAACAGTGAGGCTGACCGCATGCGACACATCCCCCTGGGGCAGCACGGCCCGACGGTGTCCGCCGTGGGATTCGGGGCCATGGCCCTGGCGTCGGGCATCTACACGAGATCGAGGAGCGCGAGGCGGCCGACACGCTGCTGGCCGCGGTGGACGCCGGCACGACGTTAGTCGACACCGCCGACATCTACGGCGCGGGGCACAGCGAGGAGTTGATCGGCCGGGTGCTCGGACCCCGCCGGTCCGAGATCACGCTGGCCACCAAGTTCGGCGGCGACGTCGACGAGCGGGGCCGGCTGGTGCCCGGCATGGGCAGGGCTGACTACATCCGCGGCGCCCTGACGGCCAGCCTGCGCCGGCTCGGCACCGACCACGTCGACCTCTACTACCTGCACCGCCTCGACCCGAGCACCCCCGTGGAGGACACCGTCGGCGTCCTCGCCGAGCTGGTGCGCGAGGGCCTGATCGGTCACATCGGCCTCTCCGAGGTGTCAGGGGCCACGCTCCGCCGCGCCCACGCGGTGCATCCCGTCGCGGCCGTCCAGACCGAGTACTCGCTGCTCAGCCGCGCCCCGGAGGCCGATGTGCTGCCGGCCTGCCGGGAGTTGGGCGTCGGCTTCGTCGCCTACAGCCCGCTGGGCCGCGGCCTGCTCGGCGGCACCGTCCGCACCGCCGAGGACCTGGGCCCCCGTGACTGGCGGCGCGGCAACCCCCGGTTCCAGGCCGACAACCTGCCCCACAACGTGTCCCTGGCCGAAGCCGTGGCCACCCTCGCCGACGCGAGCGGGATCTCCGCCGCCCAACTCGCCCTGGCCTGGCTGCTGCACCGGAAGCCGTCCCGATCCCCGGCACCCGCCGGGCCGCCAACGCCCGCGCCAACGCGGCGGCGGCCGACCTCGCCCTGGACCCCGCCGTCTTCGCACGCCTCGAGGAGCTCGTCCCGTCCGGCTCGGTCGCGGGATCGCAGGCCGACGAGGCCTACCTGGCCAACATCGACGCCGGCTGACGGCCGTCTCGGCCGCCCGAAAGCAGCGCCACGGCGGCCCGGCCGGCGTCAGTGCCGGACGCGCGCCCGCACCTCCTCCGGGCTGAGGTAGGCGTCCGTCTGCTCGAACTCCCGCAGCGTGCCCGCGTGTTCGCCGAGGAAGCCGATGCGCACGAAGTCGTCGCCGACCGCCGCGTTGAGGAGCCAGTTGGCGCCGGTGCGGAACCGCGCGGCGCTCGTCGGCAGCGTCGCGAGGTGGTAGCCGCGGGCCACCAACTGGGCTGGGAAACCGGTGAGTTGGACGCCCAGCGGCTTGGAGACCGCCTCCCGCCCGCCGAGGTCGACGACTAGGCCGAGGTCGCGGTGGCGGTAGGACGTCATCGGGCGGCCACGCAGCCGCGCCGCCAGGTTCTCGGCCGCGTGCCGGCCCTGGCGGGCGGCGTGCTGCGCGGTGGGCGCGCAGACGGCGCCGTCGCCCCTGGCCAGGTCGGGCACCGCGGCGGCGTCGCCGAGCGCCAGGACGCGGTCGAGCCCGGGCACCGTGAAGTCGGGGTTGGCGGCGATCCGGCCGCGCACCGTCTCGCAGCCGAGCGAGTCGATCAGCGGGCTCGCGGCCACGCCGGCCGTCCAGATCAGCGTGCGGGAGGCCAGCGTGCGGCCGTCCGTAAGGCTGACCGAGTCGGGGGTGACGGACTGCACGGTGGTGCCGAGCGAGACGTGCACCCCGCGTTCGCGCAGCAGCCGCAGCGCCTCGGCGCCGAGCCGCTCGCCCAGCTCGGGCAGCAGCTTGGGGGCGACGTCGAGCAGGTGCCAGCGGATCAGGTCGGTGTTGAGCCGTGGGTAGTAGCGGCGGGCGGCGGCCGCGGTGAGGCGCTGCAGGCCGGCCAGGGTCTCGACGCCGGCGTAGCCGCCGCCGACCACCACGAACTGCAGCCGGGCGGCCCGCTCCGCCTCGTCCAGGGTGGCGGCCGCCAGGTCGAGCTGGGCGATCACGTGGTCGCGCAGGAAGGCCGCCTGGGCCAACGTCTTCATGCCGCGGGCCTGCTCGGGGAGGCCGGGGATGTCGAAGGAGCGGGTGACGCTGCCCGGGCTCAGCACCAGGTGGTCGTAGGACAGATCGAGGCTGCGGCCGTTGATGGTGCGGACCACGCAGACCCGGGACCCGGGATCGACGCCGAGCACCCGCCCCGGCACCAGGTCGGTGCGGCGCAGCAGCCGGCGCAGCGAGGGCGCGACCGACTGGGGGGTGATGACGCCGGCCGCGACGTGCGGCAGCAGCGGCAGGTAGAGCTGGTAGTCGGCGGGGGAGACCAGGACGATGCGGGCCTCCTCGGGCCGCAGCCGGCGTTCGAGGCGGCGGGCGCACTCCACCCCGGCGAAGCCGCCGCCGACGATCACGATGCTGGGTCGGTCGTTCGGTGTGCCCATGGCTGGTTCCCTCTGCGACGTTGCCTGCCTGGTGGCTCAGCCCAGGCTTACACGGGATGCCGGGCCCCGCCAGCGCAGCGCCGCCGGACGGCGGGCGCCGGCAACATCGACGCGTGGTGGCCACTGATGTGTGACACAGCACCCCACCCCCACAGAGAGGAACGCGCATGCCACGCCGCACGCGCGCCCGTGCTCGCACCCGCCGCTTATGGCGGTCCGGCCTGGTCGCGGCGCTGACGATGGTGGTCGCCGCGGTGTTCGCCAGCCCTCCCCCAGCTAACGCTGGGTGGGACCCCCAGGCGGCCGCGAACCGGCAGATTGCCGAGGTGGCGGCCGACGACTGGACCCCGCCGGCCCACCTGGCCCAGGGCCTGGACGAGGTCTGGCGGCATGTGGAGAGCACGTACCCCAACCTGTACGGCTTCCGCAACTACGGCTGGGACCAGCTCATGGCCAACGGCGGCCGACTTCAGTACTGCGTCCGCTGGGAGTCCAACACGCCGGTGACCGCGCAGATGCGCGACCAGATCAACGCGTCCATCCAGCGGCAGTGGACCAAGTGGTTCGACGGCTGCGCGGCTGGGGCAACTCCCCCTACGCCCAGGTGCCGGTGCAGGTCGTCGGCTGGGCCGCCCGCGACCGCTCGCGGCTGTGGAAAGACAACTCCGTCGACCTCTACATCGGCAACCTGGACAGCGGCGGCGCCCCGCGCTGCGCCCCCGAGTGCGACCGTTTCTACCACCAGGACGGCAACTACTCGCCCTGTCCCGGCGGCGCGGCCCGCCACTTCGACCAGTCGCTGTGGCTGACCGACGGCTTCGGCGGCGGCGCCGGCGGAGACTGGGGCCAGCGGATGGGCCGAGTACTACATGGGCGCTGTCAACCAGGACAACATCCATACTGTTCCACGAGATGGGCACACGGTGGGCCTCGACGACTTCTACGACTGGACGCCCACCGGCGTCGGCGGCTTCCTGATGAAGGCCGGCACCGCCACCCAGATCACCGAGTTCGACCGGTGGATGGCCAGGGACTTCTGGCGCCATCTGCGGAGCCGCTACGGCCTGTGAGTCATCGGCTCAGGCCCGGGCGGCGCCGTGCCTGGCCTGATGGCGGCGGGCCTTGACCCGGTTGCCGCAGCGGGCCATCGAACACCAGCGGCGGTTGTGCGCCGGGGAGCGGTCGAGGAAGCGCAGCGCGCAGCGCGCGCCGCCGCAGACCCGCACCCGGCGCACGGCCGGCGTGAGCACCAGGTCGATCGCGTCCTGGGCCACCAGGCCCAGAGCGGCGGCCGGGTCCTCGGCTTCCCTGGCGGCCGTGCCCGGTGCCAACTCGTCTTCGACGAGGACGAGTTGGCGGACCGGCGCGGGCGCGACCGTGCCTGTCTCGTTGATCACCTCGATGTCGCGGGGGGCCGGCAGGCGGCCGTCCCGCACGGTCAGCACCGTGCGGTCGATCGCCTCGCGCAGCCGGCGCGCGGTGGTCAACAGCCCCTCCTCGGCCCCTTCGGGGCCGGCGGGTGAGCACCGCGGCTCGCCCGGGGCGGCGAGCAGCCCCGCACCCGCGAGCCAGCGCACCAGCTCGGGCGGCGCCGGCAGGGTCTCGCGCGGCGAAGTCCCCCGGTCGAGCAGCGTGTTGACGAAGTCGAGGCAGACCCTGCCACCGTCCCTGATCCAGCTGTCCTCGGCCGCCATGGTTCCATTCTGCCGGGCGCCCCTGGGGAGTTGACGGGGGCCGGACGACGCAGGGGGCGCATCCCGTCGTCCGGCCCCCTTCGGTGTGCGTGGCCGAGGCGAGGGGCGGGCCCGAACGCCCCGGCCGCGTACACGATCCGGGAAGGGGAATGGGAAGCCGAAGTGGGCGGTTGTGAAACAGATCACGCGTCGCGGCGGCCCCGTGGGGTGAGGCGCTCTCGTACCCTGGACCTCCAGGATTCTGTAGACGAAATGCAATCGGGAGGGGTGTCGGGATGCTGTCCAAGGGCCTGACGCAGGGCACGGTGCCCCGGCTCGAGCGGCCGGGGCCGCTGCGCGAGCGGGTGTACGAGACCCTGCTCGAGCTCATCACCACCCGCGCCCTCCGCCCCGGACAGCATCTGGTGGAGAGCGAGTTGGCCGCCCACCTCGGCGTGAGCCGGCAGCCCGTGCGCGAGGCGCTGCAGCGGCTCAGCACCGAGGGGTGGGTCGATCTGCGGCCGGCCCAGGGCGCGTTCGTGCACGAGCCCACCGACGAGGAGGCCGACCAGCTGCTCACCGTCCGCACCCTGCTGGAGGCCGAGGCCGCCCGGCTGGCCGCGGGGCGTGCCGACGCCGCGGGCATCGCCGGCCTCGAGGAGCTGTGCGACCGCGGCGAGGCCGCCGCCCGCACGGAGGACGTGGAGAGCGTTATCGAGCTCAACACACGCTTCCACGCCGCCGTGTTGGAGATGGCGGCCAACGCCGTGCTGGCCGAGCTGATCGGTCAGGTGGGTCGCCGGGTGCGCTGGTACTACGCGCCCGTCGCGCGGCAGCGCGGCATGACGTCGTGGATCGAGCACCGCGAGCTCATCGCCGCCCTCAGGGACGGTGACGGCGAGCGCGCCACCCGGATCATGCGCCAGCACACCGAGCACACCCGGCGTTCCTACCATGAGCTCAGGCCCTCCTGACCTCCTCGTGCACCGGCTCCGCGAGCCCGGCCGTCGTCGGCTCGACGGCCGGCTCAGTCACCGGTTCCGTCAGCGTCTCCGCCTCCACGTCCCGGCTGATGGGCCGTGGGTTGGGCGCGACCTTCCGCGCGTCCTCCCGGCCCGGCTGCCGTAGCAGCAGGGAGAGGACGGCGGAGAACAGGCCGATGAGGCCGGCCAGGATGAACGCGCCCTCGTAGTCCCACGCTCCGACCACGACCGCGCCCATGCCGGAGCCGAGCAGGCCACTGACCAGCTTGGAGCTGTACACCATCCCGTAGTTGGTGGCGTTGTGGTTCTCCCCGAAGAAGTCCGCGGTCATCGCGGCGAACAGCGGGAAGATCGCGCCGCCGCCGAAGCCGGAGATCATCGAGAAGAACAGGAACAGCGGCATGTTACCGATGGACCCGGACCACAACACGCCGAACTGCGCCATGCCCAGCACCACGCAGACGAACGTCAGGGTCTGGCGCCGGCCGTAGAGGTCGGATATCCAGCCGATGATGCCGCGCCCGGTGCCGTTGACGATGGCCTTGAGCGACATCGCGGTGGCCACGATCCCGCCCGCGAAGCCCATGTCGTCGCCGAACGGCACCTGGAAGGCGATGCCGAAGATGTTCACGCCGGCCGTGCACAGCAGGCAGAGCCACATCAGGTAGAGCACCGGGGTGCGCCTGGCCTCCGCCGGGGTGTACTGCCGCACCGCCGGCGGGTTCTTCTGCAGCGCACGCGCGGTCCGAGCGTCGGTGTGCCGCTGGAGCGGGTCGACGTGCTCGGGCCACCAGTTCTTCGGCGGGTCCTTGAAGAACAGCCCGGAGACGCCCACCACCAGCAGCGCGTACACGCCGACCCAGTCGAGCACCACGGTGTAGTTGTCCGTGTCCATGTACGAGGTGAAGAGGAACACGAAGGGCACCGCGCCGTAGGCGAAACCGCCGTTGACGAAGCCGGTCTTGCCGCCCTTCCGCTCCGGGTACCACTTGCCCACCATGTTCACGCTGGTCGCGTAGACGAAGCCCGCGCCCGAGCCGCCGAAGAACCCGAAACCCAGGTAGGCCCAGAACACGTTGGGCGCGTGGCTCAGCGCCAGGAAGCCGAGGAAGGCACCGAGCGCCCCGAGCAGCATCGCGGAGCGGGCCGACAGCTTCTCGCTCTCGCGCCACTGCCCCACCGGGAAGGCAACCGCCGCCTGGAAGAACACCCAGACGCTCAGCAGCCAGAAGATGTTGGTCGACGACCAACCGTGCGCGTCGTGCAGGGTTTCCTCGGCCGCGCCGAAGGCGTACTCGCAGATGCTGATGCCCATCATCGCGATCCACGGCAGCAGCACCATCGTCCATCGTGGCCGGCCCATGATGTCCCGGTCGGACTCGCCGACCCGGTAGACCCGCCCGTTGGCGTCCGTCACTTCGCGGAATCGCGCCGTCGCCGACGCGTTCGCTGTGGTCATAACGTTTCCCTCGCGTCCGAAGAGTCTGGTCAGCGCCCCCTGTCCGGTTCTCTTCGCCACCGGCTCCCCCGCGCGTGGATCGCGCGGGGACCGGCGTGCTGAGGTGGTGCCGGGCCATCAGCCCGAGGGGTTGGCCCCCTTGGGCGGCAGCAGCCCCGCCGCCCGCGCCCACTGGTACTTGGCGCCCAGCGCGGCCACGGGCTTCTCCGTGGTGTACGGATACGCGACGACGCCGCGCTCGAAGAGGTAGGCCGCGGCGGCCTCCACCTCGGTGTCTCCGGCGAGCGACGCCACGACGGGCTTGTGGATCCCCCGGTCCCTGAACTCGCCGACCACCCGGGCCGTCAACTCCGCGAAGACCATGGGCGGGGTGACGATGGTGTGCCAGTAGCCCAGGACCAGGGCGTGGATGCGCGGGTCCTCGAGGCCGAGCCTGATGGTGGCCTCGTAGGTGGACGGCGGCTCGCCGCCCGTGATGTCCACCGGGTTGCCCGCTGCCCCGAAGGGCGGAATGAACCTGCGGAACGCCGCGTCGAGATCCGGCGGGATCGTCATCAGGCTCAGTCCGTTGTCCACCACCGCGTCCGAGAGCAGCACGCCGGAGCCGCCGGCGCCGGTGATGATCACGATGTTGTCGCCCCGCGGCGTCGGCAGCACCGGCAACGCCCGGGCGTACTCCAGCATGTCGGCCAGGCCGGGCGCGCGGACCACGCCCGCCTGCCGCAGGATGTCGTCGTAGACCGCGTCGTCGCCGGCCAGCGCGCCGGTGTGAGAGCCGGCGGCGCGCGCCCCGAGCGCGGTGCGGCCGGCCTTGAGGACCACGATCGGCTTCCGGCGCACGGTCTCACGCGCCGCCTCGACGAAGGCCCGACCGTCCTTCAGGTCCTCCAGGTGCATGGCGACGCAGTCGGTGTTCTCGTCCTCCCCGAAGTAGGTGAGCAGGTCGTCCTCGTCCAGGTCCGACTTGTTGCCGAGCCCGACGATCGCGGAGACACCGGTGTTGGTGGTACGGGCGAACCCGAGGATCGCCATCCCGATGCCGCCGCTCTGTGAGGTCAGCGCCACCCCGCCCTTGACGTCGTAGGGCGTGCAGAAGGTGGCGCACAGGTCCTGCCAGGTGGAGTAGTAGCCGTAGATGTTGGGACCGAGCAGCCGCACCCCGTGCCGCTCGGCGATGGCCACCACCCGCTCCTGGAGCTCCTGTTCGCCGGTCTCGGCGAAGCCGGAGGGGATCAGCACCGCGTTGGGGACGCCCTTGCGCCCCACCTCCTCGAGCGCCGCCGGCACGAACTTCGCCGGAATCGCGAACACCGCGACGTCCACCTCGGCCGAGATGTCGAGCACGCTGCGGTACGCCTTGCGGCCCTCGATGTCGTCGGCCCTGGGGTGCACCGGGTGGATGTCGCCCGCGAAGCCGCCGTCGATGAGGTTGCGCATCACCGAGTTGCCGATCTTGCCGCGCTCCGCCGAGGCGCCGATCACCGCCACCGCGCGCGGCTTCATCAGCCGCCGCATGGTGCGCAGGATCTCCTCGCGCGAGTACCGGCGGCGCTGCTTCGCCGGCTCGGTCGCCAGCACGATCCTGACGTCCGCGACCACCGCGCCCTCGGCCGTGGCGATCACCGGGTTCAGGTCCACCTCGGCGATCTCGGGGAAGTCGTCGACGAGCCGGGAGACCCGGACGATCTGGCCGGCCAGCGCCTCCCGGTCCACCGGCGGCGCGCCCCGCACCCCGCGCAGCACCTCGGCGGCGCCGATGCCGTCGAGCATGGACAGCGCGTCCTCGCGGGAGGCGGGGGCGAGCCGGAAGGTGACGTCCTTCAACACCTCGACCAGCACCCCGCCGAGCCCGAACGCCACCACCTTGCCGAACGTCGGGTCGGTGACCGCGCCGACGATGACCTCCTGTCCCGGCGGCAGCATCCGCTGCACCTGGACGCCGGCGATCCCGGCCTCCGGGTCGTAGGCCCTGGCGTTGGCGACGACGGTGGCGAAGCCGGCGCGCACCGCGGCCCCGTCGGCCAGGTCGACCAGCACCCCGCCCGCGTCGCTCTTGTGCGAGATGTCCGGGGAGACGATCTTCAGCACCACAGGGAAGCCGATCCGGTCGGCGAGCGCGACGGCCTCGTCCGCGGTCTCGACCACCGCCTCGGCCGGCGTGGCGATCCCGTAGGCGTCGGCTATCACCTTGCCCTCGGGTGCGGTGAGGACGGTCCGGCCCTCGGCCCGCACCGCGTCCAGCAGGTCGCGCACGGCCTGCCGCCCGTGCGGACCCGGCGCGGTCGAACCCTCCTTATCCGAGGACTCCATGCTCTCCGTGGTCATCTGTCAGATCACTCCATTCGCCGCGAGGGTTCGGAACTCCTCGTCGTCCAGGCCGAGTTCGCCTCGGTAGATGTCCTCGTTGTGTTCGCCGAGCAGCGGGGAGCGCTCGACGTCGACGGGGGAGTCGGAGAGCTTCAGCGGGCTGCCGACCGTGGTGAACCGGCCGCGCTCGGGGTGTTCCACCTCGACGATCATCTCGTTGTCCGCGAGGCTGCGGTCGGCGATGATCTCCTCGGTGGAGAGGATCGGCCCGCAGGGGATGTTGTGGGCGTTGAGCCGCTCCAGCACCTCCCACTTGGGCAGGGTGCTCGACCACTCCTCGATCAGCTGGAACATCTTGGCCAGCTTGGGCAGCCGGGCCGCCGGGGTGGCCCACTCCGGGTCGTCCCTGAGCTCGGGCCGGCCGATCAGCTCGGCGATCGGCGCCCAGCCGACCGGCTGCACGATCACGTAGACGTAGTCGTTGGGGCCGCCGGGCGCGCACTTCACCGCCCAGCCGGGCTGGCCGCCGCCCGAGGCGTTGCCCGACCTCGGCACCTCGGTGCCGAACGTCTTGTTGGGGTACTCGGCGAGCGGGCCGTGCGCGAGACGCTGCTGGTCGCGCAGCTTGACCCGGCAGAGGTTGAGCACCGCGTGCTGCATCGCCACGTTGACCCGCTGGCCGCGCCCGGTGGCGTGCCGCTGGTAAAGGGCGGCCAGGATGGCGGCCACGCAGTGGATGCCCGTTCCCGAGTCGCCGATCTGCGCGCCGGTGGCCAGCGGCGGGCCGTCCTCGAAGCCGGTGGTCGACATCGAGCCGCCCATCGCCTGGGCCACCACCTCGTACGCCTTGAACCTGGTGTACGGCCCGTCGCCGAAGCCCTTGATACTGGCGTAGATCATCCGGGGGTTGATCTCCTGGATGCGCTCCCAGGAGAAGCCGAGCCGATCCAGGGTGCCGGGCCCGAAGTTCTCGACGAGCACGTCGAACCGGCCGATGAGGTCGGTCAACAGCTCCTTGCCACGCGGGGACTTGGCGTTGAGGGTGATGCTGCGCTTGTTGCAGTTGAGCATCGTGAAGTAGAGGCTGTCGACGTCCGGCAGGTCGCGCAGCTGCTGCCGGGTGATGTCGCCCGTGGGGGCCTCAAGCTTGACCACGTCGGCGCCGAGCCAGGCGAGCATCTGGGTCGCCGACGGCCCGGACTGGACGTGCGTCATGTCCAGGATCCGTACGCCTTCGAGTGCCTTGGCCATCGTCGGCCTCCTCACTTGTACATGGTCTGGTTCATGGTTCCTGGGGCGTAGGCGTCGGGGTCCACCCAGACGTTGATCAGCGACGGCTTGCCCGACTCGCGGGCGCGCTCCAGCGCCGGCCTGATGTCCGCCGGGTCCCTGACCTCCTCGCCGTAGCCGCCGAGCATCCGCGCGAACTGGTCGAACGGCACGTCCCCGAGGGTGTTGCCGACCCGCTCCCTGGCGTCGCCGTACTTGGCCTTCTGGCCGTAACGGATCTGGTTCATCGACGAGTTGTTGCCGACGATGCCGACGAACGGCAGATCGAAGCGGACCAGCGTCTCGAAGTCCCAGCCGGTGAGCGAGAACGCGCCGTCGCCGAAGAGGGCCACCACCTCGGCCTCGGGGCGGGCGTGCTTGGCGGCCATCACGAACGGGATGCCGACGCCGAGGGTGCCGAGCGGGCCCGGGTCCATCCAGTGCCCGGGCGACTTGGGCTGCACCACCTGCCCGGAGAAGGTGACGATGTCGCCGCCGTCGCCGATGTAGATCGAGTCCTCGGTGAGGAAGTCGTTGATCTCGCTGACCAGCCGGTAGGGGTGGATCGGCGAGGCGTCGGAGCGCAGCTGCGGCAGCCGCTTCTCGATGGCCTTCGCCTCCACGGCGCGCAACTCCTCCAGCCACTCCTTGCGCCGCGAGGCGCCGCCGTTGAGCCGGCCCGTCGCGGCCTCGGCGACCGCGGCCAGGATCAGCCCGGGGTCGCCGACGATGCCCAGGTCCACGTCCCGGTTCTTGCCGACGGTCCGGTAGTCGAGGTCGATCTGGACCACGGTCGCGTCGGGAGAGAGGCGCTTGCCGTAGCCCATCCGGAAGTCGAACGGGGTGCCGACGATCACGATGACGTCGGCGTTGCCGAAGGCGTGCCGGCGGGAGAGCTGGAAGTGGTTGGGGTCGCCTGGCGGCAGCGTGCCGCGCCCGGCGCCGTTCATGTAGGCCGGCAGGTTGAGCTGCCTGACCAGGTCGATGGCGGGCTCGGTGGCGCGGGCCGTCCAGACCTGGCCGCCGAGCAGGATGGCCGGCTTCTCGGCGTGGACCAGCAGGTCCGCGAGCCGCTCGACGGCCGCCGGGTCGCCGGCGGTCCTGGTCGAGGCGCGGTACCCGCCGGCCTTGGGGACCCGCGCGCTGGACACCGGCACCTTGGCGTCCAGCACGTCGCGCGGTATCTCCAGGAACGAAGGCCCGGGCGCGCCGTGGTAGCACTCGCGGAAGGCCATCGACACCAGGTCGGCCACCCGCGCGGTGACCGGCACGGTGGCCGCGAACTTGGTGATGGGCGCCATCATGTCGACGTGGGGCAGGTCCTGAAGCGAGCCCATCTTGTGCTGGCTGTGGGCGCCCTGACCGCCGATCAGCAACATCGGGCTCTCGGCGCGGAACGCGTTGGCCACGCCCGTGACCGCGTCGGTGGTACCGGGCCCCGCGGTGACCACCGCGCAGCCGGGCTTGCCGGTGATCCTGGCGTGTCCGTCCGCGGCGTGCGCGGCCACCTGCTCGTGCCGCACGTCGATGACGTCGATGCCCTCGTCGACGCAGCCGTCGTAGATGTCGATGATGTGGCCGCCGCACAGGGTGTAGATGACGTCCACACCCTCGTTCTTGAGGGCCTTGGCGACCAGGTGCCCGCCTGATATGAGCTGTTCCGGGGCGTCCGAGGTGTCCTTGGGCATGACCAGTTCCGTCCCTTCGTTCGACGCGATGGTCGGGGTCATGGTTTATTGCATACAGTCGACGAATACTGTATGTGCCTGTTATCTCGCATCGACAGGACTGTGTCCAGGGGGCGTTGGCACTTTCTCGCCAAGCCTTCACGGCCTGCCGGCCTGAGCGGTTCGAAGGTTCCGTATGTGTACGTGCGTTGACGCCAAACGACGCCCCCGGCCCGTTCGGCCCAGAGCGCGGGCCCGGCGCCGCCGGTTCCGCGTCCGTGGTCCTTTAGGTCGGTCGGTTCCGGCGGGCTTGGGATGGTGGCGCGGCGTTGCTGGTTGTGGGGTTGGGCTGGTGTGTCGGGCGCGGTGCGGCGTCTGGTCGGGGCGAAGCCTTCGACGGTCGCGCGAAGCGCTGGCCGGCGCTTTGTACCGGCGGTTGCCCAGCCACACGGAAGGGCGGG
>NZ_SMKC01000094.1 GCF_004348315.1 Streptomyces sp. 8K308
GGCCGGGGCGGTGGCGGTCGACTCGCCGGGTGTCGGCTCGGGGAACAACGTCGAGGTTCCGGTGGACGTGCCGGTCCAGGTCTGTGGCAACAGCGTGGACGCCGTCGGCGTGCTCAACCCGGTCTTCGGCAACGAGTGCGACCAGGACGACCACCAGCGGCCGCGCGGTCCCGAGCAGCCGGAGGGGCCGGGGCCCGAGCGTCCCGGCGAGCCCAACGACCCGGGCTCCGAGGCGCCCGAGGGCCCCGAGGCGCACGACCCGGTCGCGGGCGACCCGGAGGACGAGTCGGGGCCGCGGCCCGCGGGCTCGGTCGCCGAGGCTCCGGCCGAGGAGGAGTCGGCGGACGGCGAGCTGGCCGAGACCGGCAGCGAGCTGCCGCTCGGCGCCATCCTGTCGGTCGGCGGCGGGCTGCTGATCGGCGGGACGGTGCTCTACCGGCGGACCCGGGTGGGCAGCCAGGGCTGAGGGCCGGCCCTCCGGGGCCGGCCGGCCGCAGGGAGTGGGTCCCGTGCCAGGCACGGGACCCACTCCTCGTTATGGGGACGGGGGTGGAGGGCTTACCAGGTGGCGCGGAGTTGGCGGATGATCCGCCGGCGCAGCCGCACCTGGCGGCTGCCGTCGGGATACAGGCGGAGTTGGGCCAGCTCCCAGTGACCGTACTCGGCGTGTTCGGTCAGCAGGCGCGTGGCGGCGGCACGGGAGACCCCCCGCGGAACATACACATCGCGAAACTCGTATTCCGGCATCGAATCTATTGTGCGGGCAAGCCCCGGATGCCGATACCGTCTGCACCATGTCTGATGCTGTGCAGCCCACCGCTGCCCAAGTCCGCGCCGCCGCCGACGCCCTCAAGGCGGCGATCGACCGGCACCTCGCCGCCGTCGAAGGCCGCGCCGCGGCGCCCGGGGCGGCCGAGGGGGACGCCGCGGTGTTCGCCGCGTTCAACGAGCTCGCCGCCGCGGGCGAGGTGTATGACGAGCTGCTGTACGACGTCTACGACGAGGTCACCCCGTTCGAGGTGCCGGAGACGGAGGGCGGGGTGCCCTATGCCGGTCCCGAGGAGCCCGAGGCCCTGAGCGTCTTCATCCGCAGGGACTACACGGTGGTGGAGCCCAAGCGGCTGCTGGCCCAGGCCAAGCGGGTGGCCGAGCTCGACCCGGAGGCCGGCGACCTGACGTTCGCCGACGCCGACACGGAGGAAGGACCGGCGCGTGGCCTGCAGCCGGCGCTCGGCGTGCTCTTCGGCGAGTTCGACCCGGATGAGCTGGCCTCCCGGCACAAGGAGTTCGGCCTCGAGGAGGGGGACGCCACACTCTGGGTGACCGCGAGCGACGAGGCGGCGGAGCCGGGGGAGTGGCTGGCCGCCCCCTTCGACGCCGTGGACCCGGAGCGGATCATCTGCCGCTTCGATATCAGCGAAGCGTTCGAAGAGGACGACCTGGACAGCGTGGGCTGACCTGCCGCTATCCGGCGGGCGCCTGGGCCGCCTGCTCGCGCAGCAGCGCGCGCAGGCGCGTCGTCGGCGGGGCGGGCGGCGGCGCGGCCACCGCGCCGGCCAGCGCCGGCCCGGCGCCCTGCACCACCGACAGGTGGACGGCGCCGCGGCTGAAGGCCGTGTACACCCAGGCCCGGTCGATGACGCCGGCGGCGTCCCCCGGGAGCACCACCACGACCGCCGGCCAGCGGGCGCCGGCCGCCTGGTGCGCCGTGACCGCCCAGCCGTGCCTGAGCGTGTCGGCGAGGTGCTGTCTGGGCACCGCGAACCTGCCGTCGGCCCCCTCCAACCACAGCCCGGTCGCGTCCGCCTCGACGACGGTGGCCAGCCTCATCCGCCCGGGCGCCGGCGAGTGCGCCACCCGGTCGCCCGGATCGAAGCCGTCGAACCGGCCGGGGCCCGGGTTGAGCCGCTCCTTCAGCGCGGCGTTCAGCGCCCTGGTGCCCGCGGGGCCGCCGTGGCCAGGCGTGATCACCTGGGCCTCGCCGGGGGCGAGCCCGAAGCCACGGGGAATGGAGTCGGTGACCAACTGCACGGTGCGGTGCACGGCCTCGCCCGGATCGCGGACCGGCACGATCACCACCTCGTTGCCCGGGGCCGCCACCCGAAGGAGCTCGCCGACCCCGACGCCCGAGACCAACTCGCCCACCGGCCCAGGATCGGGCGTCCGGGACCTGACGTGCGGGCACCAGCCGGCGGCCAGGACGTCGGCCAGGACGCGCCCGGGACCGGCCGGGCCGAGCGACAGCGGGTCGCCGCTGAGCACCAGGCGGGCGCCGTCCGGCAGCGACTCCACCAGCGAGGCCGCCGACTCGGCCGTCAGCTGGCCGGCGTCGAGCACCACCAGCAGATCGAGCGGCAGCGTGCCCTCCGCGTCCCGCTCGGGGCCCTCGGCGCCGGCCAGCAGCCCGGCCACCGTGACCGCGGCCCGGGCGTCCTCGGGCAGCAGCGCGGCCAGGCGCTGCCGCCCGTCCGGGGTGTGCGAGGCCGCGCAGGCCCGCAGCCCGAGGTCGAGGGCCGCCCCGACGAGCGCGGCGGGCTCCGCCCGCGCGGCCTCCCCGCCGGTGTGGGCGACCAGCGCGGCGCCGGCCACCGCCCGGATCAGCTCGCCGGCCGAGGGCGAGGGCGAGGGCGCGGCCTCGGCGGCCGCCGCCCAGTCGGCGCCGCCCGGACCGGCGAAGGTGCCGCGCAGCCGGGCGAGGCCGTCGGCCAGGCTCTCCTCGGCCAGCGCGCAGCGGTCGAGGCCGAGCAGCACCCGGACCGGCGCCTCCTCGTCCTCTCTCTCGCCGGCGCCGGCGAGAGCGGCTTGGTCGTCGGCGCGGTCCTGGAAGACCAGCACTGCGCCGGCCTCCACCGCGTCCCTGACCGCGGCCTCCGGGTCCGGCACGCCGTGCCCGGCCAGCCGCTCGGCGACCACCGCCATCGGCAGCGCGGTGTGGCCGGCCAGGGCCGCGCGCTCAAGCAGCCAGCCGGTCAGCGCCCGCGTCCTCCGCTCGTCCCCCGGGGCGCACTCGGCCCCGAGCAATGCCCTGGCGAAGCCGTCCGCTTGCTCGGGGCGCACGCCCTCGACCGCGAGCAGCCGCCACGGGTCGTCCCGCAGCTCACGCTCGGCGCCCTCGCCGAGGGCGGTCGCGACCCGGCCGGCGAGCGCCTCGGGCGCGCCGCCGGCCGCGAGCAGCGCGGGCAACCCGGCCGGCACCGGCACGGGCGCCGGGTCACGCTCGGGGGCGGCGCCCCGCGCGGACGCGGGACCGGGGGCCGGGCGTGGCCTCGGCGGCGGCTGCGGCCTGGTGAAGAACGAGTCGGCGGAGCGCTCGCCGCTCTCCACCGCCCGCACGGCCTCCCGCAGCCGCGCTGCCACGGAGTCCGCCGCGTCCGCCTGGCGCGGGTCCTGGGGGGCGTTCGGTGCGGTCACAGCGAGCTCCAGTCGTGGTCGGGGTAGCGGTGCTCAGGCGCCGAGACGTCGTCCAACGCCTGGCGGATCTCCTGAGGAAGGCTAAGGTCCTCCACTGACAACGCCTCGCCGAGCTGCCGCGCGGTGCGCGCGCCGACGATCGGCGCGCCGACGCCCGGGCGGTCCCGCACCCAGGCGAGCGCCACCTGCAGCGGGGTCACGGCGAGACCGTCGGCGGCTATGGAGACCGCGTCCACGATCCGGCCGGCCGCCTCGTCCAGATAGGGCGCGACAAAGGGCGCGAGCTGGTCGGACGCGCCCCGCGAGTCCGCCGGGACCGCCCCCTGTCGGTACTTGCCGGTCAGCACCCCACGGCCCAGTGGCGAGGACGGCAGCAGCGCGATCCCGAGGTCGAGCGCCGCGGGGAGCACCTCGCGTTCCACACCTCGCTGCAATAGCGAGTACTCCATCTGGGTGCTCGCCAGCCGGACGCGCGCCCCCGGCGCACCCAACTGCCACGTGGCCGCCTTGGCAAGCTGCCAGCCGCAGAGGTTGGACACCCCCACATAGCGCGCCCGGCCGCTGGCCACCGCCATGTCCAGGGCCTGCAGGGTCTCCTCGAGCGGGGTCACCGGGTCATAGGCGTGCAGCTGCCAGAGGTCGACGTGGTCGGTGCCGAGCCGCTCCAACGAGGCGTCGAGCGCGGCCAGCAGATGCCCGCGGGAGCCGTCGAACCTGCGGTAGGGGTCCGGCACACTGCCCGCCTTGGTGGCGATCACCAGGTCCTCGCGCGGCACCACGGAGCCGATGAGCCGGCCGAGCAGGTACTCGGCGCCGCCGTCCGCGTAGACGTCGGCCGTGTCCACCAGGCTGCCGCCCGCCTCCCAGAAGGTCTTCAGCAGTTCGGAGGCGTCCTGCTCGCCGATGTCCCTCGTCCAGGTGAGGGTGCCGAGTCCGAGCCGGGAGACGCGCAGGCCGGTGCGGCCCAGGTGCCTGTGATCCATGGGTGTTGAGCGTACTTGTGGCCCCCGTTACAGTCGGCGGGATGGGTAGTTACTCGCCAGTACGCAGCGTGAGGAGTGGGGATGAGGCTGGGACTGAACCTCGGCTACTGGGGAGCCGGGATGGACAAGGACAACCTTGCGGTCGTCCGGGAGGCCGACCGGCTCGGCTACGCGGTCTGCTGGGCCGCCGAGGCCTACGGCTCGGACGCCGCCACGGTGCTGAGCTGGGTGGCCGCGCACACGGAGCGCATCGACGTGGGCTCCGCCATCTTCCAGATTCCCGGCCGCGCGCCGGCCATGACCGCCATGACCGCGGCCACCCTCGACTCGCTCTCCGGCGGCCGCTTCCGGCTCGGCCTCGGCGTCTCGGGGCCCCAGGTCTCCGAGGGCTGGTACGGGGTCAGGTTCGACCACCCGCTGGCGCGCACGCGCGAGTACGTCGAGATCGTGCGCAAGGTGCTGTCCCGCGAGCGCCTGACCCACCAGGGCGACCACTGGACGCTGCCGCTGCCCGACGGACCCGGCAAGCCCATCAAGCTCACCGTGCACCCGGTTCGCGAGCGGATCCCGATCTACGTCGCGGCCGTCGGCCCGAAGAACCTCGCGCAGACCGGCGAGATCGCCGACGGCGCCCTGGTGCTCTTCTTCTCGCCCGCGCACGCCGAGCAGACCACCATCAGCCACCTGCGGGCCGGGCGCGAGCGGGCCGGCCGCACCCTGGACGGCTTCGACGTCGTGCCCTCCGTGCCGCTGGCCGTGGGCGACGACCTGGAAGCGCTCGCCGACCAGTTCCGGCCGTACACCGCACTCTACGTGGGCGGGATGGGCAGCCGCCGGCAGAACTTCTACAACAGCCTCGCCCAGCGCATGGGCTACGAGGAGGAGGCGGCCGAGATCCAGAAGCACTACCTGTCGGGCGACCGCGCCGCCGCCGAGGCCGCCGTGCCGCTCCAGCTCATCGACGACACGGCGCTGCTCGGCCAGGTCGACCGCCTCGCCGACCGGATGGCGCGCTTCGCGGAGGCCGGCGTCACCACCCTCTCCGTCTTCCCCGGCGGCGCCTCCCTCGAGGAGCGCCTCGCCGGGCTGCGCGCCGCCGCCGAGGCCCTGGACAGGTCAGGCCTCGGCTGACCGGTGGGTGCCCGCCGCTGACCCCACCGTCCGACCGCTGACCTACCCTGAGTCCATGCCCACCCTGCTGCTCCTGCGCCACGGCCGCACCACCGCCAACTCGGCCGGCCTGCTCGCCGGCCGAGCCCCCGGCGTCAGCCTCGACGCCTACGGCTCGGCCCAGGCCGCCGCGCTCCCGGCCAGGTTCGCCGGCGTCCCCCTGGCCGCCGTCGTGCACAGCCCGCTGCAGCGCTGCGCCGAGACCGTCGCCCCGCTCCTCGCCGACCGTCCGGGCCTGCCCGCGTTTGCCGAGGAGCGGGTCGTCGAGTGCGACTACGGCGAGTGGACCAACCGCAAGCTGGCCGAGCTCGCCGAGGAGCCGCTGATGGTCACCGTCCGGCGGCAGCCGTCCGCCGCCGTCTTCCCCGGGGGCGAGTCGCTGCGCGCCGTGTCGGCCAGGGTGGTGGCCGCGGCCCGCGAGTGGGACGCCAGGATCGCCGCCGAACACGGTCAGGACGCCGTCTGGCTGATGTGCACCCACGGCGACAACATCAAGGCGATCGTGGCCGACGCCCTCGGCCTCCACCTCGACCTCTTCCAGCGGCTCGTGCCGCATCCGGCGTCCGTCAGCGCCCTCAGGTACGGCGAGCAGCCGCTCCTGCTGCGCTTCGGCGACACGGGCGATCTGGCCGAGTTCGTCCCCGACACGGAGGCCGCCGCGCGGGACGCCGCCGAGGCCACCAGGTCCCCGGTGGGCGGCGGCGCGTAGGACGGATGAGACGTGCGCCGGGCAGCTTGATCGCCGAGCGCAGTAGGGTGCCAGTGTCGTAAACCACGTCGACCCCCGGAGCAGTGCGTGTCCCGTCAGGTGTTCCTCTACGACCCTCCCGACCGCTTCGTCGCCGGGACCGTCGGGCTGCCTGGCCGCCGTACCTTCTTCCTACAGGCCTCGGCGGCCGGCCGTACCACCAGCGTCGCCCTGGAGAAGGCCCAGGTCGAGGCGTTGGCCGAGCGTATCGACGAGCTGCTCGACGAGGTCGTGCGGCGCTCGGGCGGCAACACGTCGGTGCCGGCCGTCGCCCCGTCCGAGCTCGCCGACACCGCCCCGCTGGAGAGTCCGGTGGAGGAGGAGTTCCGCGTCGGCACCATGGCGCTCGCCTGGGACAGCGAGAGCGAGCGCATGATCGTCGAGGCCCAGGCCCTCGTCGAACTCGACGCCGACTCCGAGGAGGAGTTCGCCGAGGCCGAGGAGCGGCTGCTGCGCGACGACGAGAACGGTCCGCCGATGCTGCGGGTCAGGCTCAGCGGCACCATGGCCCGCGCCTTCGCGAAGCGCGCCCTCGAGGTGGTCAACGCCGGCCGCCCGCCCTGCCCGCTGTGCAGTCTGCCGCTCGACCCGGAGGGACACGTATGTCCGCGCCAGAACGGATACCGCCGCACCCGGGCGTGACCGTCGACGAGGCGCTCGAGCACGGCGAGCTGACGATCCACGGCCGCATCCCCGACGCCTCCAACGCCGTGCTCTACGCCACCGCCGAACTGGCCGGCCGGCGAGTGCCCTGCGTCTACAAGCCGGTCGCCGGGGAGCGCCCGCTGTGGGACTTCCCGGACGGCACCCTCGCCCAGCGCGAGGTCGCCGCCTACGAGGTCTGCCGCGCCCTCGGCTGGGACGCGGTGCCGCCCACCGTGCTGCGCGAGGGTCCGCTCGGCACCGGCATGTGCCAGCTGTGGGTCGGCCCCGCGCCCGACGAGCCGGCGGACGACGAGGCCGAGGAGGACGGTGAGGGGCCGCTGTCCCTGCTGGCGCTGGTCGAGGCCGAGCGGCCCGAGCCGGGCTGGAAGGCCGTCGGCCGCGCCGAGGTGGGGGAGGGGCGCACCGCCCTGCTGGTCCACGCGGACGACGAGCGGCTGCGCCGGATAGCCGCCCTGGACGCCGTGATCAACAACGGCGACCGCAAGGGCGGCCACCTGCTGCCGCTCCCCGACGGCCGGCTCTACGGCATCGACCACGGCGTCACCTTCCACACCGAGGACAAGCTGCGCACCCTGCTGTGGGGGTGGGCCGGCGAGCCGCTGCCCGCCGCCGTGCTGACGGCGCTGCGCGGCCTCGATGTCGAACTCGCGGACGATCGACCGCTGTTCGCCCGGCTGCTGACGTTGCTCACCGAGGACGAGTGCCGGGCGCTGCGGGCCAGGACGGCCGCGCTGCTGAGCTCCGGGCGGCACCCACTGCCCGGCGGGGAGTGGCCCGCCATCCCTTGGCCGCTCATCTGATCCGGCCCCGACCGGCCGCGACCGGCCACTGCCCTGTCGTGCCGCGCCGGGGCAGGCGGTTAGGCTCGGGGCATGTATGCCTGGCCTGCTTCCAAAGTCCCCGTTCTGCCCGGTCAGGGGCGTGATCTCACGATTCACGACACCGCCGCCGGCGCGCGGGTGACGCTGACTCCCGGCCCCGTCGCCCGGCTCTACGTCTGCGGCATCACCCCCTACGACGCCACCCACATGGGCCACGCCGCCACCTACACCGCCTTCGACCTCGTCCAGCGGGTGTGGCTCGACACCAAGCGCCAGGTGCACTACGTCCAGAACGTGACCGACGTCGACGACCCGTTGCTGGAGCGCGCCGCCGCCACCGGCGAGGAGTGGACCGCGCTCGCCGAGCGCGAAACCACCCTGTTCCGCGAGGACATGACGGCCCTGCGGATGCTGCCGCCGCGCCACTACGTGGGGGCCGTGGAGTCCATACCGGCCATCGTGCCGCTGGTCGAGCGGCTGCGTGCCAAGGGCGCCGCCTACGACGTGGAGGGCGACGTCTACTTCTCCGTCGACGCCGACCCGCGCTTCGGTGGGGTGGCCCACCTCGACCATGACGTCATGCGCGCCCTGTCCGCCGAGCGCGGCGGCGACCCGGAGCGGCCGGGCAAGAAGAACCCGCTCGACCCGCTGCTGTGGCGCGCGGCCCGCGCGGGCGAGCCGTCCTGGGACGGCGGCTCGCTCGGCCCCGGGCGCCCCGGCTGGCACATCGAGTGCGTGGCCATCGCGCTCGAGCACCTGGGCATGGGCTTCGACCTCCAGGGCGGCGGCTCCGACCTTTCCTTCCCGCACCACGAGATGGGCGCCTCGCACGCCCAGGTGCTCACCGGCGAGCACCCCTTCGCCGTCGCCTTCGCGCACGCCGGGATGGTCGGCTACCAGGGCGAGAAGATGTCCAAGTCCCGGGGCAACCTGGTGCTGGTCTCCCAGCTGCGCCGGGCCGGCGTCGACCCTGCCGCCATCCGCCTCGCCCTGCTCGCCCACCACTACCGCGCCGACTGGGAGTGGACCGACGCGGTGCTCGACGCCGCCGTGGAGCGCCTGGCCTGCTGGCGTGCCGCGGTCTCCCGGCCGGACGGGCCGCCGGCCGACGGCGTGGTCGACGAGGTGCGCGCGGCCCTGGCGAACGACCTGGACGCGCCGGCGGCGCTCGCCGCCGTCGACCGCTGGGCCGAGAGGCAGAAGGGGGGCGCCGGCGGCGAGCCGGGCGGTCCCGGCGTGGTGACGCGCGCTGTGGACGCGCTGCTCGGCGTGGCCCTCTGACGCCGAGCCCCGTCCGGGACCGTGTTCGGTCCCGGACGGGGCTCGGTCGCGGAGCGGGGGTCAGTCCTCGCCGTCCGCGGGACCCGGCTCCTGCGGGCCCTGCTCGCCGTCGGTCGGCCGGCGCCGCGGCCTGGTCCGGCCGCTGCCTTGGTCCCGCAGATAGGAGCCGGTGTCCCCGGGCGGGGCCTGGCCGTCCCTGCGCCGGAGATAGCGCTCGAACTCCTTGGCGATCGCCTCGCCCGACGCCTCCGGCAGCTCCGCCGTGTCCCTGGCCTCCTCAAGGGACTTGACGTACTCGGCGACCTCGCTGTCCTCGGCGGCCAGCTGGTCGACGCCGATCTGCCACGCCCTGGCGTCCTCCGGCAGGTCCCCCAGCGGGATCCCCACCCCTAGCAGGTCCTCGAGCGCGTGCAGCAGCGCCAGCGACGCCTTGGGGTTGGGCGGCTGCGCCACATAGTGCGGAACCGCGGCCCACAGCGTCACGGCGGGCACCCCGGCGTGGGTGCACGCCTCCTGCAGGATGCCGACGATGCCGGTCGGCCCCTCGTAGCGGGACTCCTCCAGGTCGAGACGGACCGCCAGGTCCTCGTCCGAGGTCACGCTGGTGACCGGCACCGGCCGGGTGTGCGGGGTGTCGCCGAGCAGCGCGCCGAGCACCACCACCATCTCCACGCCGAGCTCGTGAGCGAAGCCCAGAAGCTCGTTGCAGAACGAGCGCCAGCGCATGCTGGGCTCGATACCACGCACCAGCACCAGGTCGCGGCGCTTCACCGGGCCGTTCTCCGAGCCGATCCTGACCACCGAGAGCCGGGTGGTCGGCCAGGTGACGCGGCGCACCCCGCCGTCGAGCCAGATGTGCGGCCGATTGACCTGGAAGTCGTAGTAGTCCTCGGCGTCGAGCGCCGCGAACACCTCGCCCTTCCACTCCCGCTCCAGATGAGCGACCGCTGCGGAGGCGGCGTCACCCGCATCGTTCCAGCCCTCGAACGCGGCCACCATGACCGGGTCGACCAGCTCGGGAACTCCTTCGAGCTCGATCACCCAGCGCCTCCTCCCGGCCGGGCGGGAGGAGCCCGGCCCGGCTGCCGTTTGTGTTGCGTGCGGCCCCAGCCTACGGCGTGACCGTGCCCAGGCCGGAGTCCTCGTACGCCTGTGCGCGGGGGCAGCGGGGCAGCGGGGCAGCCGTGTCGCGCGGTTGCCGTCCCGTCAGGCGGCGGGCAGGCCGAGCAGGTCGGCCACCCGGGCGCGCACCTCCGGGGTGTCGAGGCCCCTGATGGTCAGCGTCGTGCGGCGGCGGACCACGTCCTCGACGGTCTCGGCCCACTCGTGGTCGCGGGCGTAGACGACCTGGGCCCAGATCTCGGGTCCGTCCGGGTGGACACGCTCGCCGAGCGCCGGGTCCGCGCGCACCAGGCGGGCGATCTCGAAGGCCAACGAACCGTAGTGCGTCGCGAGTTGGCGGGCGGTCAGCGGGTCCATGCGGGCACCTGGTTCCCGGTCGACGAGCAGCCGGTGCGCGACCGCGTTGGGGTTGGCGACCCCGGGCAGCGGCACCCGGCGCACCAGGTCGGAGACCGGCGCCATGTCCTCGGCGAGCGGCACGGTGGGCTGGGCGGCCAGCTTGCGCAGCACCGTCCGGCCGATGTGCCGGTAGGTGGTCCACTTGCCGCCGGCCACGGACAGCATGCCGCCGCGGCCCTCGGTGACCACCGTCTCGCGCCGCGCCGACTCCACCCCGCCGGGGCCGCCCGGCAGCACCCGGAGGCCGGCGAAGGCGTAGGTGAGCAGCGAGCGGTCGAGCTGCTCGTCGCGGACGGAGAACGCGGCCTCGTCCAGGATCTGCCGGATGTCCGCCTCGGTGGCCCGCACGTCGGCCGGGTCGCCATCGTACGCCTCGTCCGTGGTGCCGAGCAGCAGCTGGTCCTCCCACGGCAGCGCGAAGGTGATGCGGTACTTGTCGATCGGGGTGGCCAGCGCGGTCCGCCACGGCTTGGTGCGTCGCAGCACCAGGTGGGCGCCCTTGGAGAGCCGGATGCTGGGGGCCGCGCCCGGGTCCTCCAGGCGCCGCAGGTGGTCGACCCAGGGGCCGGTCGCGTTGAGCACCACGCGGGCGTCGATGCCGAACTCGTCGCCGCTGAGCCGGTCGCGCAGCTCGGCGCCGGTGACCCGGCCGTGGCTGAAGCGCAGCCCCACGACCTCGGCGTGGTTGAGGACGGCAGCCCCGGACTGGACGGCGGCGCGCACCGTCATCACGGCCATCCGGGAGTCGTTCATCTGGTGGTCGCCGTAGACGGCCACGGCGCGCAGGTTCTCGGTGCGCAGGGCGGGGTTGAGGGCCGCGGCCCTGGCGGGCGTGATGACGCGCCCGACACCGTCGCCGAAGGCGGAGAGCGCGGAGTAGGCGAAGACGCCGGCGCCCAGCTTGGCAGCGCCGTGCGGGCCGCCCCGGTAGACCGGGAGGTGGAAGGTGAGTGGGTTGACCAGGTGCGGGGCTACGTCGCGGGCGAGCACCCGGCGCTCATGGTGGTTCTCGGCCACGAGCCGGACGGCGCCGGTCTGCAGGTACCGCAGCCCGCCGTGCACCAGTTTGGAGGAGGCGGAGGAGGTGGCGCCGGCGAAGTCGCCGGCGTCCACCATCGCCACCCGCAGCCCGGACTGGGCGGCGTGCCAGGCCACCGAGGTGCCCAGGATGCCGCCGCCGACGACCAGCAGGTCCCAGGTCGCCGTGGCGAGCCGGTCCCTGGTCTCGGCCCGCCGGGCGGCCGCGGCTATCCCGGCGGGACCGGTGGTGCTGGGTGAACCCGTGGTCGGCTGCGGGATGTTCATGATCGTCAGTTCTCCTCGTCTAGCCAGCCCATGGTCCGCTGCACGGCCTTGAGCCAGAACTGGTATTCGCGGTCGCGCTCGGCCGCGTCCATCTGCGGGGTCCACTCGGCGGCCCGGCGCCAGTTCTGGCGCAGGTCCTCGATGTCGGTCCAGAAGCCCACGGCGAGGCCCGCCGCGTAGGCGGCGCCGAGGCAGGTGGTCTCGGAGACCATGGGGCGCACCACCGGCGCGTCGAGGAAGTCCGAGATGTTCTGCATCAGCAGGTTGTTGGAGGTCATCCCGCCGTCCACCTTGAGGGTGGTGAGCTCCATGCCGGAGTCCTTCTTCATGGCGTCGACGATCTCGCGGGTCTGCCAGGCGGTGGCCTCGAGCACGGCCCTGGCGATGTGCGCCTTGGTGACGTAGCGGGTGAGGCCGGTGATGACGCCGCGCGCGTCGGAGCGCCAGTAGGGGGCGAAGAGCCCGGAGAAGGCGGGCACGAAGTAGGCGCCGCCGTTGTCCTCGACGGAGCGGGCCAGGGTCTCGATCTCGGCGGCGCTGTTGATGAGGCCCATCTGGTCGCGCATCCACTGCACCAGGGCGCCGGTGATGGCGATGGAGCCCTCGAGCGCGTAGACAGGGGCCTGGTCGCCGATCCGGTAGCCGACGGTGGTGATGAGCCCGGCGTAGGAGTTGATGGCCTCGGTGCCGGTGTTCATCAACAAAAACGTTCCGGTGCCGTAGGTGGACTTGCCCTCGCCGACGGCGAAGCAGGTCTGGCCGAAGAGCGCCGCCTGCTGGTCGCCCAGGGCCGATGCCACCGGCACGCCGTCGAGCACCCCGCCCTTGGCCGTGCCGTACACCTCGGCCGAGGACCGGATCTCGGGGAGCACCGAGGGCGGCACGCCGATGGAGTTGACGATCCGCTCGTCCCAGTCGAGGGTGCGCAGGTTCATCAGGAGGGTGCGGGAGGCGTTGGTGACGTCGGTGACGTGCACGCCGCCGTCCGGGCCGCCGGTCAGGTTCCAGATGACCCAGGAGTCCATGGTGCCGAAGAGGATCTCGCCCCGGTCGGCCCGCTCCCGGAGGCCGGGGACGTTGTCCAGCAGCCAGCGGATCTTGGGCCCGGCGAAGTAGGAGGCGAGCGGCAGCCCGGTCTCCCGGCGGAAGCGGTCCTGGCCGACGTTGCGGCCGAGTTCGCGGCAGAGGGCGTCGGTGCGGGTGTCCTGCCAGACGATGGCGTTGTGCACCGGCTCGCCGGTGGCCTTGTCCCACAGCAGCGTCGTCTCGCGCTGGTTGGTGATGCCGATGGCCTTGACGTGCTCGCGGGTGATGCCGGCCTTCTCCAGGGCGCCGGCCACCACCTCCTGCACGTTGGTCCAGATCTCGGCGGCGTCGTGCTCCACCCAGCCGGGCTTGGGGAAGATCTGCTCGTGCTCCTTCTGGTCGACCGAGACGATCCGGCCGTCGCGGTCGAAGACGATGCAGCGGCTCGAGGTGGTGCCCTGGTCGATGGCGGCGATGTACTCGCGCGGGGCGTCGGCGGACTCGTGGGTTTCCGACATAACGGCGGCTCCTGATAACGGCGGTTCGGCGGGGGGTGGGCGGGTCAGAAGAGGGCGCTGTGGATGCCGGCCGCCGCCGCCCCGCCGACCAGCGGGCCGACCACCGGGATCCAGGCGTAGCTCCAGTCGGAGCTGCCCTTGTTGGGCAGGGGCAGCAACTGGTGGACGATGCGCGGCCCCAGATCGCGGGCCGGGTTGATGGCGTAGCCGGTCGGGCCACCGAGCGAGAGGCCGATGCCGACGACGACCAGCGCGACCATCAGGCCGCCGGTGCCGGAGACCGTGAGCCCGTCGTTGAGGCCGATGCTGAGCACCAGCAGGACCAGGACCATGGTGCCGATGATCTCGGTGGCCAGGTTCTGCACGGTGTTGCGGATCTCCGGGGCCGTGGAGAAGATCCCGAGCACGGGGCCCGGCTGCCCGGCCGCCGCGTCGCGCCGCTCCTGGATCTCGCGCGTCTCGTCGAACGCCTTTGCGCCGGGCGTACGGGAGCCACTGACGATCTCGTGGTCCGTGAGGTGCGCCTTGAAGTGCCCGTAGTAGGCGAGCCAGGTGAGGAAGGCGCCCAGCATGGCGCCGACCATCTGGCCGGCGACATAGGTGCCAACGTTGCGCCACACGCCGGAGTCGATGGCGATGCCGAGCGTGACGGCCGGGTTCAGGTGCGCGCCGGACAGCTGGGTCGACACGTAGACACCGGAGAGGACGGCGATGCCCCAGCCGAAGGTGATGGCCAGCCAGCCGGCGTCGAACGCCTTCGACTTCTTGAGGATGACGCCGGCGACGACGCCGGTGCCGAGCAGGATGAGTGTGGCGGTGCCGATGACCTCGCCGAAGAAGATGTCGGAGCTGGACACCCGTGACTCCTTTGTCCTTCGTCCAGGGATTCCTGGCCGACGACCGTCCATCGTTCGGCATTGTCGACCATCGAACGGCAGTTTTCTCCCCAGGGGGGCTGCCGTCAAGGGGTGTGCGGCAGAAAACCCAGAGGTGTCTGGATTGTCCTAGAAACGGCCGACTCCGAGGTCGCGCGACACGGACCGCGCGCAGTCCCGCACGGCCGCCACGAGACGGGGATCGAGATCCTGCCCCGCGGGAGCGGACCGCATACGCTCCACGGCCCCGGTGATTCCCACGGCCCCCACCGGCATCCGCCGCCGGTCCAGGATGGGCGCGGCGATGGAGGCCACCCCGTCCCAGGTCTCGCCGACGTCGCTGGCCCAGCCGCGGGAGCGCACCAGCTCCAGGTTCTCCTCGAAGGTCGCCGGGTCGGTCACCGTGCGCTCCGTGATGGCCGCGAAGTCGCTCTCCAGCGCCTCGTTGTGCGCCACCGGGTCGAAGGCCGCGAGCACCTTGCCGAGCGCCGTGCTGTGCAGCGGCTGCATCGCGCCCACCTCGAGCACCTGCCGGCTGTCGTCCGGCCGGAAGACGTGGTGCACGACCAGCACCCCCCGCTGGTGCAGCACCCCGAGGTACGCCGCCTCGCCGCTGGCCCGCGCCAGGTCGTCCGTCCACACCAGGGCGCGGGCCCGCAGCTCGTGCACGTCCAGGTAGCTGTTGCCCAGTCGCAGCAGCTCGGCGCCCAGCTGGTACCTGCCGGAGCTCGGGTCCTGCTCGACGAAGCCCTCCTGCTGCAGGGTGCGCAGCAGCCCGTGCGTGGTGGCCTTGGCGAGACCTATCGCGGAGGCGATGTCCGACAGGCCGAGGCGGCGCTCGCCGCCGGCCAGCAGACGCAGCACGGCCGCCGCGCGTTCGAGCGACTGGATGGTCCGCCCCATGAGGCCGCCTCCCTGCTTCACGCTCCACCCCGCCCTGTGCCGGGCGTCGTTCGGCATTGTCGAACGAGAGCGGGTCATGTCGATACCCCCGGCGCCGAGAAATGAGTCTAAGACCGTCCACCGGTCGGAACGGCTCCCCGTTCGGACGGCCCCAACCGCTACCCTGACCAGGTGCGCCCGTCCTGGGGCAACGCCTCGCCGCCGGGCGCATAGCCGACAGCCGTCGCATCCCCGGGAGCTTCCCATGGCCTTGTCCAGTGCCGCGTCCAGTCCGTCAACCGTCTCCCAGCCCGACCGGGCCGCAGCCCTCCGCGAGGCCCTGGCCTCCCGGATCGTGGTCGCCGACGGCGGCATGGGCACCATGCTCCAGGCGCAGGACCCCACCCTGGACGACTTCCAGCAGCTCGAGGGCTGCAACGAGGTCCTCAACGTCACCCGCCCCGACATCGTGGGCAACGTCCACCGCGCCTACTTCGAGGCCGGCGTCGACTGCGTCGAGACCAACACCTTCGGCGCCAACCTGAGCGCGCTCGGCGAGTACGAGATCGCCGACCGGATCGGCGAGCTCTCCGCGGCCGGCGCCGCCGTCGCCCGCGCCGTCGCCGACGAGTTCTCGGCCGCGGACGGCCGGCAGCGCTGGGTGCTCGGTTCCATGGGTCCCGGCACCAAGCTCCCCACCCTCGGCCACACCACCTTCGCGCCCCTCAGGGACGCCTACCAGCGCAACGCGGAGGGGCTCGTCGAGGGCGGCGCCGACGCGCTGCTCGTGGAGACCTCCCAGGACCTGCTCGGCACCAAGGCCGCCGTGCTCGGCGCCCGCCGCGCGCTGACCGCGACCGGCGCCTCGCTGCCCCTGATGGTGCAGGTGACGGTCGAGACCACCGGCACCATGCTGCTCGGCTCCGAGATCGGCGCCGCGCTGACCGCGCTCGAACCCCTCGGCATCGACGTGATCGGCCTCAACTGCGCCACCGGCCCCGCCGAGATGAGCGAGCACCTGCGCTACCTGGCCCGGCACGCCGGCATCCCGATCTCTTGCATGCCCAACGCCGGGCTGCCCGTGCTCAGCAAGGACGGCGCCCACTACCCGCTCTCCGCCCGCGAGCTGGCGGACGCGCACGAGTCCTTCATCGCCGAGTTCGGGCTCTCCCTGGTCGGCGGCTGCTGCGGCACCACGCCCGAGCACCTGCGGCAGGTGGTGGAGCGCGTTGGGCGGCTCACGCCCCCGCCGCGCGACCCGAGCCCCGAGCCGGGCGCCGCGTCGCTCTACCAGACCGTGCCCTTCCGACAGGACGCCTCCTACCTGGCGATCGGCGAGCGCACCAACGCCAACGGCTCCAAGAAGTTCCGCGAGGCCATGCTCGACGGCCGCTGGGACGACTGCGTGGAGATGGCCCGCGAGCAGATCCGCGAGGGCGCCCACCTGCTCGACCTGTGCGTGGACTACGTCGGCCGGGACGGCGTGGCCGACATGAGCGAGCTCGCCGGGCGGCTGGCCACCGCCTCCACCCTGCCGATCGTGCTGGACTCAACCGAGCCGGCCGTGATCCGGGCCGGCCTTGAGAAGCTCGGCGGCCGCGCGGTCATCAACTCCGTCAACTACGAGGACGGCGACGGGCCCGACTCCCGGTTCGCGACCGTGACCGCCCTCGCCGTCGAGCACGGCGCCGCGCTGATGGCCCTCACCATCGACGAGACCGGCCAGGCGCGTACCACCGAGCACAAGGTGGCCGTGGCCGAGCGGCTGATCGCCGACCTCACCGGCAACTGGGGCGTGGCCGAGCACGACATCATCATCGACTGCCTCACCTTCACCATCTGCACCGGGCAGGAGGAGTCCCGCAAGGACGGCGTCAACACCATCGAGGCCATCAGGGAGCTCAAGCGGCGCCACCCCAGCGTGCAGACCACCCTCGGCCTGTCCAACATCTCCTTCGGCCTCAACCCGGCCGCCCGGCTCGTGCTCAACTCCGTCTTCCTCGACGAGTGCGTCAAGGCCGGCCTGGACTCGGCCATCGTGCACGCCGCCAAGATCCTGCCCATCGCCCGGATCGAGCCGGAACACGTCGAGGTCGCCCTCGACCTGATCCACGACCGGCGGCGCGAGGGCTACGACCCGCTCCAGCGCTTCCTGCAGCTCTTCGAGGGTGTGGACGCCAAGTCGATGCGGGCCGGCAAGACCGAGGAGCTGCTCGCCCTGCCGCTCGAGGAGCGGCTCAAGCGCCGCATCATCGACGGCGAGCGCAACGGCCTCGAGGCCGACCTTGACGAGGCGCTGACCGAGCGCCCGGCCCTGGAGATCGTCAACGACACGCTGCTCGCCGGGATGAAGGTGGTCGGCGAGCTGTTCGGCTCGGGGCAGATGCAGCTGCCGTTCGTGCTCCAGTCCGCCGAGGTGATGAAGCAGGCGGTCGCCCACCTCGAGCCGCACATGGAGAAGACCGGGGACGCCGGCAAGGGCACCATCGTGCTGGCCACCGTCCGCGGCGACGTCCACGACATCGGCAAGAACCTCGTCGACATCATCCTCACCAACAACGGCTACACCGTCGTCAACCTCGGCATCAAACAGCCCGTCGGCGCCATCCTCGACGCGGCCGCCGAGCACCGGGCCGACGTCATCGGGATGTCCGGGCTGCTGGTGAAGTCCACGGTGATCATGAAGGAGAATCTGGAGGAGCTGAACCGGCGCGGCATGGCCGCCGACTACCCGGTGATCCTCGGCGGCGCCGCCCTGACCCGCGCCTATGTCGAGCAGGATCTCCACGAGATCTACGAGGGCGAGGTCCGCTACGCCAGGGACGCCTTCGAGGGCCTGCGACTCATGGACGCCCTGGTCGCCGTCAAGCGCGGCGTGCCGGGCGCCACCCTGCCCGAGCTGAAGAAGCGGCGGGTGGCCGCCCGCCCCCGGGGCGAGGTCTCGGAGGGCGAGGCAGCCCCGGCGCGGGTCCGCTCGGCCACCGCCACCGACGTGCCGATCCCGACCGCGCCCTTCCTCGGCACCCGGGTGGTCAAGGGCATCCCCCTCAAGGACTACGCGGCCTGGCTCGACGAGGGCGCGCTGTTCAAGGGCCAGTGGGGGCTGAAGGCCGCCCGGGACGGCGGGCCCGACTACGCGGAGCTCGTGGAGACCGAGGGCCGGCCGAGGCTGCGCGGCTGGCTCGACCGGCTGCACACCGAGAGCCTGCTCGAGGCCGCCGTGGTCTACGGGTACTTCCCCTGCCACGCCGAGGGCGACGACCTGGTCATCCTCGACGAGGACGGCAAGGAGCGCACCCGTTTCACCTTCCCCCGCCAGCGCCGCGGCCGCCACCTCTGTCTGGCCGACTTCTTCCGCCCGGCCGAGAGCGGCGAGCCGGACGTGGTGGCCCTGCAGACCGTCACCGTCGGCCCCCGGGTCAGCCAGGCCACCGCCGAGCTGTTCGCCACCGACTCCTACCGCGACTACCTGGAGCTCCACGGCCTCTCCGTGCAGCTCGCCGAGGCTCTGGCCGAGTACTGGCACGCCAGGGTCCGCGCCGACCTCGGCATCGCGGGCGCCGACCCGGCCGAGCTGGACGGGATGTTCCGCACCGAGTACCAGGGCTGCCGCTACTCCCTGGGGTACCCGGCCTGCCCCGATCTCGCCGACCGGGCCAAGATCGCCCAGCTCCTGGACTCCGAGCGGATCGGCGTCACCCTCTCCGAGGAGTTCCAGCTGGACCCGGAGCAGTCCACGGACGCGATCATCCTTCACCACCCGGAAGCCAACTATTTCAACGCACGCTAACCCGATCGGGCGTACTGGACCGGCACGGACTCGTCGGGTTTTCACCGGCAAAGTAAACTGATCGGTCCGGAACAGGCCGGTCGTCTCCCGAGACGGCCGGCCTTCCTGCCCCCTGTGGAGGTGTGCGGATGACGTCTTCCTACCAGGTCGTCGACGCCCGGCTGTCCCTCGGCTCGACCCCGCAGGCCGTCCTGCTCGACATGGACGGCACGCTGGTCGACACCGAGGGCTTCTGGTGGGACGCCGAGGTCGAGGTGTTCGCCGGCCTCGGGCACGTCCTGGCCGACGAGCACCGCGAGGTCGTGGTCGGCGGCCCCATGACCCGCAGCGCCGGATACCTGATCGAGGTCACCGGCGCCGACATCACCCTCGACGAGGTCCGCGACCTGCTCAACGCCGCGTTCCTGCGCCGCCTGGACCGGGGCGTCCCGCTGATGCCCGGCGCCTGCCGGCTGCTGGCCGAGCTGACCGCGCACCGCGTCCCCACCGCGCTGGTCTCGGCCTCGCACCGCACCGTCATCGACCGGATGCTGCGCTCGCTCGGCGCCGAGCACTTCACGCTCACTGTCGCCGGGGACGAGCTGACCCGCACCAAGCCGCACCCCGACCCCTACCTGACCGCCGCCGCCCGGCTCGGCGCCGACCCCGCCAGGTGCGTCGCCATCGAGGACACCGTCACCGGCGTGGCCTCCGCCGAGGCCGCCGGCTGCCGGGTGGTCGCGGTGCCCTCCGTGGCCCCGATCCCGCCCGCCGCCGGCCGCACCGTGATCGCCTCACTCGAGCACGTCGACCTGGCTTTCCTGCGCGGCCTCCACGCGCCGGTCGCGCCCGCACCGCTCGGCCAGGCCGGCGCGATCGGCCTCGGGCCCGAGCCGTCCCCGGTCGGCCCGTGAGCTTTGTCACCATGGGCCACCGAACCCGGGGCTGACGTTAGGGCCGATCCGTGAGCGAACTGGGACGAGGGCGGCACCGGTGAGGAAGCGAGCCTCCCGACCGGCGCTCCCCCTGGTCGCGGTCGCCGTCGCCGGCCTGCTCGGCGGCTGCCTGCCGGGCGGCGAGGACGGCCCGGGCACCGGCGAGCCGATCGTGGTCGGCATGACCGACGCCGTGCTGGCCACGGACCCCGCCGCCGGCTACGACCCGGGCTTCTGGCTGGTGTTCAACAACGTCTTCCAGTCGCTGCTCAGCTTCCCGCCCGGCGGCGTTGAGCCCCAGCCGGAGGCCGCCGAGCAGTGCGGCTTCACCGACCGCGCCAGCCGCCGCTTCACCTGCACCCTCCGCGACTGCCTCACCTTCAGCAACGGCGACGAGCTCACCTCGGAGGACGTCAGGTTCTCCTTCGAGCGCACGCTGCGCATCGACGACCCGAGCGGCCCCGCCGTGCTGCTCAGCTCCATAGACCGCATCGACACCCCCGACGAGCACACCGTCACCTTCCACCTCAACCGGCCGGACGCGACCTTCCCGCAGAAGACCGCGTCGGGCGCCGGCTCCATCGTCAACCACCGCGAGTACCCGGCCGGCGCGCTGCGCACGGACGGCCGGGGTGGGCTCCGGCCCCTACACCCTGGAGAGCCACGGCGCGGACGAGTCCGTCTTCGACGTCAACCCCGACTAGGGGTGCCGTTAACGAGCGGCGATCCAACCGACACGTAGCTGAACGTGACGGATTTCGGATGGGTCTCACCGAGGGTGTCCGTGCCGGGTGCTCGGGCGTACGGTGAAGGCATGGCCGGGCGGGTGCGCCGGTGCGCGCACTGTTGGAAGCCGTTGCGGGCGACGGCCCGCAGCGACGCCCGGTTCTGTTCGCGGGCGTGCGAGGCCGCGGAGCGATGATGGCGCCGGCACACCCGGGAGGCCGTCGGTATCGGGGTCGCGTTCCTGTGGGGCGGGGTGCTTGCCTTCGCCGCCTGCGGACACATGCCCTTCGAGGCCCCCGACGGTCAGGCGCACGCCATCATGTACCGGGTGGTGAACGAGGAGCCGGACCTTACCGGCGTCCCCGAATCACTCCTCCCTCTTATCCATGACTGTCTGGCCAAGGACCCGGCCGCCCGGCCGTTCCTCGACGCGCTCCGTGCCCGGGAAGAGACGCAGTACCACTACCTCGGTCCATGGCTGCCGGCCGCCATCCTGGCCCAGCTGGGGCAGGACGTGGCACAACTGCTCGCACACGAAGACCCGCATACTCGGGGGACCCCCGATCCCGCCCCGGCCTCGAC
>NZ_SMKC01000095.1 GCF_004348315.1 Streptomyces sp. 8K308
CCCGACGCCCGATCCACGCCCGTTCCCACCCTCACCGGGCCCGACCACACCACCAGACCCGCCGGCCGCAGGCCCACCGCGGCGAAGCCGCGGAAACGGGCGGGTGAGTGGGGAAGAACAGGTGCGAAGCGCCGGGCACCGCCCCGCCCGCAGGGCGCCGGCCCGAACCACGGGCGGACCGGGAAACCCCCGCGCGCAGCGCCGGGCGGCACGCCGGCCGCAGGCCCGCACCATGGGTGGGCGGGAGAAAACCACGGCCCCCCGGACCACACTGGGCCGTTCGGGTGAAGGGGGCGAGGACGCGCGGCTATCGCCGGGGGCGCCGCACGCTGCGGTGGTGGCTCCAGAACATGCCGGCGAGCATACCGAGGAAGGCGGTGCCCAGCAGCACCATCCACAACGGCATCCGCAGCTCGGGGATCAGCAGGTGGACCTTGGTGCTCCTGGTGTTCTGGAAGATGAAGACCAGGACCAGGACGCTGATCAGCGCGGCGATGACCCGGCCGGTGTTCCAGAAGCCCGGCCTGGTCTCGGTCTGGCTGACCGAGACGCGGGTGGGGCCGCCCGCCGGGGGCTCGTGCGGCTCTTCGTTGCTCGTGTCGGGACTCATGGTTCCAGGATGCGAGCGGACCGTGGATCTCGCCCGTCGGCCCGCTCGCCCCCGTCCCGGGTCGGGGAGGTCAGCGGATGGGGATGGTGACCGTCGACTGGTTGCCGGTGCCGAGGGTGCTCGGGCCGTTGCCGATGGCGTTCCACACCTCGACCCTGACCCGGCCGTTCGTCATGTCGCCGTGGCTGCCGGTGGCGGAGGCCAGTCCCTGGGTCTGGGTGTAGTGCTCGTAGCCGGGCACGGGGTCCGTGGCGAAGTAGCGGTAGGTCTCGACACGGTCCCAGCCGCCGTCGCCCGTTCGGTCGTAGGAGATCCGCACCTGCTGCCCGTTGGCGACGGTGGTGCCCGCGTCGACGAACAGGTCGAAGGCCGTGGCGCCACCGGTGTAGGCGCCGGTGACGCCGCCGGCGGTGAACGTGCGCGGCTGGTAGGGGGTGCCGTCGTGGTTGACGCCGCCGGCGGAGACCAGCGTGGCGGTGGCCGCCGAGCCGGCCGCCGCGCCGAGGGTGCCGTCGCCCCGCAGGTTGAGCGTGCCGCCTCCGGTGGGCGGCGGGGTGGTGCCGCCGCCCCTGGTCCAGACGGCGACGTAGTCGACGAGCATCGAGCGGCCCGGCACCGTGGCGGCCACGGGGGTGGCGTGGCCCGCGACGCCGTCGGGGAAGGCACCGCCCATGGCGACGTTCAGCAGGATGAAGTAACCGGCGTGGCTGGTCATGTTGGACCAGGTGGTGGCGTCGAGCTGGGCCTGGCTGACGGAGTGGTAGAGCTGGTCGTCGACGTACCAGCGCAGCTCGTTGGGGGTGACGCTCCGGTCCCACTCGAAGCGGTAGGTGTGGAACGCGGACTGGCAGCTGGCGCCGGGGCAGGCCCGGCTGCCGCCGAGGCCGTTGTTCTCGTTGCACGGGCCGCCGGGCGCGGTGCCGCAGTGCAGCACGCCCCAGACGTTGTTGAGCCCGTTGACGTTCTCCATGACGTCGAACTCACCGATGCCGGGCCAGTTCCAGTAGTTGCCCCGGTAGGGCGAGCCGAGGGCCCAGAACGCCGGCCAGTAGCCGAGGGCGGCCTCGCCGGTGACGTTGGGCATCTGGATGCGGCCCTCGATGCGGAGGGTGCCGCCGGCCGGCGCGGTGAAGTCGGCCCGCCGGGTTTCGACGCGGGCGGAGGTCCAGTTGCCGGCGCCGTCGCGCAGCGGCGTGATGCGGAGGTTGCCGTTGCCGTCGTGGCTGACGTTGTCCGGCGACGAGGTGTAGTTCTGGATCTCGCCGGTGCCCCAGTTGGCGGGGCCGCCGGGGTAGGAGTGGCCGGTGTCGATCTGCCAGTTGGCGCTGGAGGGCAGCGTGCCGGCGGCGCCCGTGAAGTCGTCGCTCCAGGCGAGCGTCCAGCCTGGCAGGGACGGCACGGCGCCGCGCGCCGGCGTGGCGGCCGTGACCGAGGCGAGCAGCCCCGCGATCAGCAGCAGACAGACGCCGGCTAACCGGGTCGCGGGCAGCGCGGTCACGCGCGCGGGGGAATGGATCGAGCTCATGCGAGCGCCTTCCGGTGGGGGGTGACGGACGACTGAGAGCGCTCTCAGAAATTCTTCTGGCCCCCTTATAAGCCCCACCAACTCGCCCGTCAACGCCCCAGGACCGCGGACCCGCCGTCACGACTCGCGTCCGGCGGCGGGGCCGCGCCCCGCCGCCGGACCGCCAGGACCGCCCGCGCGTGTCAGGCGTAGACGCGCTCGACGAACTGGGCCAGTTGGTCGTCCGACAGGGCCTTGGCCAGGTCGGTCTCGCTGATCATGCCGACGAACCGCTTGCCCTCGTCGATCACGGGCAGCCGGCGTATCTGGTGGCTCTCCATCTCCTGGAGGATCTCGTCGACGTTCGCGTCGATGCTCACCCAACGCGGCGTGCCCTCGCACAGCTCGCCCGCCGTGACCTGGGCGGGATCGTGGCCCGCGGCGAGGCACTTCACGACGATGTCGCGGTCCGTGATGATGCCGGTCATCCGCTCGTTCTCATCGCTCACGGGCAGGGCGCCCACGTCGAACTGGCGCATGAGCTGCGCCGCCCGGTCCAGGGTCTCGGTTGCGGGGATCCAGTGAGCCCCGGGGCTCATGATGTCGGCGGCCGTGGTCATGGCATCCCTCCTTGTTCGGATGCTTCCTTCTGTCATGTCGGATTGCTCCGCTTTCCATCCTCCCCGCTCCCCCGGCCGCCCGCCATTCGGGAGCGGCGGGGTGCCCGCCGGTCAGCCGCGCAGGTCGAGCGGCGGCACCCGGGCCGCGCCCTCGCCCAGGCCGAAGGCCAGCGCGTAGAGCGCGAGCTCCGCCTCCAGCGCCCGGCGGATGGTGTCGGCGCGCCGGAAGCCGTGTCCCTCGCCGGGGAAGGCCAGGTAGGCGTGCGGCACCCCGCGCCCGGCCACCGCGGCCAGCAGCCGCTCGGCCTGCACCGGCGGGCAGATCACGTCGTCGAGTCCTTGGAGCAGCAGGAACGGCACGCGCAGCCGGTCGGCGAGGTTGACCGGGGAACGGTCCCGGTAGCGCTCGGGCACCTTGTCCAGCGGGCCGACCAGCGACTCCAGGTAGTGCGACTCGAAGTCGTGGGTCTCGTCCACCGCCCAGCCGGTCAGGTCGAGGATGGGATAGCTGATGGTGCCGCAGGCGAACCGCCCCTCGGCGGCCGGCGAGACCAGCGCGGCGGCGGCCGTCCAGCCACCGGCGCTGCCGCCCCTGATGGCGAGCCGCGCCGGGTCGGCGGTGCCCTCATCGGCGAGCGCGGTGGCCACCGCCGCGCAGTCTTCGACGTCCACCACGCCCCAGCGCTCGCGCAGCCGGTCGCGGTAGGCGCGGCCGTAGCCGGTCGAGCCGCCGTAGTTGACCTCGGCGACGCCGATGCCGCGCGAGGTGAAGTAGGAGATCTCCAGGTCGAGCACCAGCGGGGCGCGGGAGGTCGGCCCGCCGTGCGCCCAGACCACGTAGGGCGGGCGCTCGCCCGCCGGCCCCGTCACCTCCGGGTGGTGCGGCGGGTAGATCTGGGCGTGGATCTCCCGCCCCTCAGGGCCGCTGATCACGCGGGCGCGCGGCGTCGGGTGGTACGCGGGGTCGACGACATCGTGGTGTTCCTCGGCGACCACCCGGCTGTGCCCGCTCGCCGTGTCGAGGCAGACGATCTCGTGGTGCCGGTGCGGGCCGGCGGCGATGCCGGCGACCCGGCTGCCGCGCACCGCGAGCGCCGGCGACCACTCGGTCCAGGGCCCGGTCGCGTCGGCAAGGTCGCCGGTGGCCGGGTCGAGGATGCCGAGCCGCGCCGCGCCCCGGCCGTGCACCACGGCGACCGTGCCGTTGTCGAGCGGCGCGAACCAGCGGTGCCCCAGCTTCCACAGCGCGTCGCCGAACTCCTCCTCGCGCGGGCACAGGTTGACGGCGTGCCCGGTGTCGGGGTCGACACGGTGCACGTTCCACCAGCCGGAGCGGTCGGTGACGGCCAGCAGGCCGCCGTCCGGGGCCCAGTCAGCCTGCGCGACGGACTCGTCCACGCCGCCGGCGACGGTGCGGGCGCCGGTCAGCACCCCGTCGGCGCCGATTTCGGCGATCACCAGCTCGGTGCCGTCCCACGGCATGCGCGGGTGGTCCCAGGCCAGCCAGACGGCGCGGCGGCCGTCCGGCGAGGGGCGAGGTCCGGTGACGAAGCGGTGTGCCTGGGCGGTGAGCTCGCGCACCGCCGAGCGGTCCTCGGCGGCCGAGCCGTCGAGCGGCACCGCGACCGGGACCCGCCGCACGTCCCCCGGCGCCTCGCCGGTGAACTCCTCGAGCACGCACCACACCTCGTCGCCGTGGAGCACCGGGTCGGCCCACCGCAGGCCGCCGCCGACTGGCGAGACGGGCGTGAGCGGGCGGGGCTCGGGACCGCCGGGCGCGTCGGGCTCGACGGCGTAAAGCCGCTGGTCGGCGAAGTGGGTGAAGACGATCAGCGGGCCGCCTGCGGGCCTCGGCGTCCCGGCCCAGGGGACGCCGCCGTACTCGATCACCCGGTTGCGCACGTTCCACGGCGGCGGCAGCACGCTCACGGCGTCCGCTGCGTCGGGCGTGAGGCGCAGCAGCGCACGCCGCCCGCCCTCCTCAGGCCGCGGCGCGGTCCACCACAGTTCCTCGCCCACGGCACCCAGGTACTCGGGCTTGCCGTCGTGCGCCGCGACGAGGGCGGCGTCGATCGGCGAGGGCCAGCCGCCGTACGGTGCCGGTCGTGGTGTCTTGCCCATGCGGCCTCCTCGGGTGCGGGTCAGAGCGCCAGCAGCGCGCGGTCGAGCACGCGGATCCCGAAGCGCAGCGCGGAGACGGGCACGCGCTCGTCAACGCCGTGGAACATCGCCTGGTAGTCGAAGCCTTCGGGCAGCCGCAGCGGCATGAATCCGTAGGCGGTGATGCCGAGCCGGGAGAACTGCTTGGCGTCGGTGCCACCGGTCATGCAGTAGGGGACAACGTGCGCGCCGGCGTCGAAGTGCCGCAGCGCGTCGCGCAGCACGCCGAAGGTGGGCGCGTCGACCGGCGCCTGGAGGGGGATCTCGTGGTGCACGTACTCCCAGTCGACGTCAGGTCCCGTGAGCCGGTCGAGGGTGGTGGTGAACTCCTCGTCGCCGCCGGGCAGCACCCGCCCGTCGACGTGCGCCGTGGCGCTGCCCGGGATCACGTTCACCTTGTAACCGGCGTCCATCATGGTGGGGTTGGCGCTGTTGCGGACGGTGCCCGCGACCAGGCCGGCGGCCGGGCCGAGGCGGTGGAACAGCTCCTCGACGCGCCTGGCCAGTTCCTCGGGGTCTGTGGCGTCGAGCTCGGGCGCCGGCAGCTCGTAGACGGCGGCGAGCTCGGTGAGCGCGGCCCGCACGGTGGCGCTGAGGCGGACCGGCCAGACGTGCTCGCCGATCCGGGTGACGGCGGCCGAGAGCCGGGTGACGGCGTTCTCCTGGTTGATCTTGGAGCCGTGGCCGGCCCGGCCCCTGGCGGTGAGGGCCAGCCAGGAGGTGCCGCGCTCGCCGGCGCCCACCGGGTAGATCCGCCGGCCGTCGCCCGGATGGAAGGTGTAGGCGCCGGACTCGCCGATGGCCTCGGTGCAGCCCTCGAACAGTTCGGGCCGGTGCCGAACCAGGTAGCCGGCGCCGAACTCGGCACTGTCCTCCTCGTCGGCCGTGAACGCCAGCACGACGTCGCGCCGGGGGCGCACGCCGGCGCGCGCCCAGGCCCGCACCACGGTGAGGACCATGGCGTCGGAGCCCTTCATGTCCACGGCGCCGCGCCCCCAGACGACGTCGTCGACGACCTCGCCGGCGAACGGGGGCACGCTCCACTCGGTCGCGTCGGCCGGCACCACGTCCAGGTGACCGTGGACCAGCAGCGCCTCGGCGCCCGGATCCGTGCCCGGCACACGCGCCACCACGTTGGTGCGGCCCGCGGCCTTCTCCACGATGACGGGCTCGATGCCCACCTCGGCCAGCGCCGCCGCGACGTACTCGGCGGCCGGCCGCTCGACGCCGTCGCCCCCGCCCCGGTTGGTGGTGTCGTGCCGGATGAGGTCGGCGGTGAAGCGCACCACCTCGTCCTCGGCACGCTCGTCGATGTGACGCGCGTCGATCCGGGTGCCGGTCATGCCGGCGGACGCGATCCGGTCAGCCATACCATTCCTCCACGGCGGCGGACACCACGGTGGTGACGGCCTTGAAACAGCGGATTCCCTCGTACATGGTGTGCGCGGTGAACGCCACGCGGCGCGGCCCGATCTGCTCGACCCCGGGCACCAGGGTGGCGGCGCCCGCCAGGTGTTCGGCGTCGAACCCCACCTCGATCACCCGCTCCCGCCCCACGGCCGGCGGGTGCCGCACGGCGAGGCCCACCGCTTTGGCGGCGGCGGCGCGGATGTCGGCCGCCGTGCGGGTGGGCGTGCGGCAGACCGCCGCGTACCGCGAGACGTAGTCCTTGACGGCGACGGTCCGCGCGTCGGGCGCGTAGCCGCCGGCGTCGGCGCAGGCCCGGTCGTCGCCGGTGACCAGGACGACGGGCGTGCCGTACTCGGCGACCACCAGGGAGTTGAGCAGGCCCTCGCTGGCGCGGACGCCGTCGACGAAGACGCCGGTGATCGAGTTGCCGAGGTAGGTGTGGGCCAGCACGCCCTCGTCTCCGGCGCCCGTGTGGTAGCCGACGAAGGCGATGCCGTCGATGTCACCGTGCTGGACGCCCTCCACCATGCTGAGCGCCTTGTGCCGGCCGGTGAGGAGCTGGGCCCGGTCGTCGAGCCGCTCGAGCAGCAGGTTGCGCATCGTCATGTGCGCCTCGTTGACCAGCACCTCGTCGGCGCCGCCGTCGAAGAAGCCGGCGATCGCCGCGTTCACGTCGGAGGTGAACATCGGCCGGCAGCGCTCCCACTCCGGCGTGCCAGGCAGGCAGTCCGCCGGCCAGGTGACGCCGGTGGCGCCCTCCATGTCGGCCGAGACGAGGATCTTCGTCATGCCGCGTCACGTTACCCGGTGTGGCCGACGACCAACCAGTTCGACGGCAGCTCGACACGCGCGCCCTCCGGGTCGCGCACCGTGGTGGCCAGCGGCGCCCGTCCTTCGGCCAGCACGGTAAGACCCCGCTCGACGAACAGCGCGGGCACGGCCTCGTCGGGCATCTCCATGGGCGAGATCCCGTGCGCGAACACGGCGGCCAGCGAGGGCGGCGGCCCGCCGGGCCGCCGCATCAGCCCCATCAGCGTCTCCTTGGCGGCCGCCGCCGGCTCGACGACGAACCCGCGCCCCGCGCCGCCGAGCAGCGCGACGACGCCATCGGCCATCCGCGCCCGCTCCTCGGGCGCGGCCTGGTGCAGCACGCCGCGCAGGTAGACGTGGCAGTCCCCGCGACGCCGCTCCCGGCACGCGGCGACGGCGTGGCGGTCCGCGAGGTCAAGCACCTCGAACTCCGCATTCCGGGACTGCCTCCTGGCCAACTCCACGGCGGCCGGCGACAGATCGACGCCGACCACTCCGTTCGGGCGTCGGTCCGCGAGGTGGCGCGTCTGCGTGCCGTTGCCACAGCCGGCGTCGACCAGCGGCAGGCCGCCGGTCAGATACGGCTCGAACAGCGGCAGGTGCCGCCCGGCGACGACGTCGGGCGGTGCGTCCCAGAAGACCGTGGGTGGAGCGTCCGTCCAGAAGCCGTCCCAACTCACGCCGACCACTCCCCTCCACCGCCGGTCCCGCCCTGACGTCTCCCCCACGCGCCGTGCCCCTAATCGGCCACGGGGGTTCCGCGCGGGAGCGGGTGGCCGCACGCCGTTCGGCTCGGGGTAGCAGGTCGAGCCGAACATCGTGGGCTCCAGCACATCGAGATCCACGTGCACGTACTCGGGACCGCGAGAACCTTCGAGCGCCGCTTCCAGGTTCTCGACGCCCTGCCTGCGCAGTCCCGTCTTCGCGAGGTACTCGTGCTCGGACGCGTCACCCGCCCGCTCCCGGCGGTGATAGCTGCTCGGGGCGTGAGCCCGGCCGGCCCATCACCCAGCAGCGCGCGGACCACCATGCCGTGACAGGCACCCGACGGCAGAGTCCGCGGGCTGTACACGTCCGGATGCGCGTCGCTCCACAGCACCGTCAACTGGTCACCGTAGCGGGCGTGAGCCGCGGCGCCTTGCTCGACGCCGCGCCTTGCCATTGAGGCACGCGGAGCACAGTCATCGTTCAGCGCCCCTGCGAGACGCTCACCTGATCCTGTTCCGCTCTCATTGGACAGTGTGACTGTGCGGACCAGGCTGCTCTCGCCAGTGGGCCAGGGCGCGCGCGCTCTTGACCGTGTCGGGGTGTTCTGGCCCCAGCACTCGGCGCCGGTCGACTACCAGTTCGGCGAACGCGGCGGCGGCGCCCGGGGCGTCCCCGGCCTCGCCCGTCCACAGCGCCAGGTTGTGCCGCGACAGGAGGGTATGAGGGTGGTCGGGTCCCTGGACGCGGATGCGATCCAGGACTAGTTCGGCGAACGCGGCGGCGGCGCCTGCGGCGTCCCCCGCTCTCCCTCGCCATCGGGCCAGCTCATGACGGACGTCGAGGGTGTCGGGATTGTCGGGACCCAGTACCCGCACGGCGTCGCCGAGAAGTTCGGTGAACACGTCGACAGCGCGCGGGGGATCCCCCGCCTCGCCCAGGCAGAATCCGAGGATGTGCCGGTAGAGAATGGTGTCCCGGTGATCCGGTCCCACCGTCCGGCGCAGGTCGGCGACGATATCGGCGGCGACCGTGGCGGCGGCCGCGGTGCACGCGCACCACGAGTCGCTTGAGTACGGCCGGCTGGCCTCCCGTGTTGCGTACCTTCACGTCGAGCACGGGAGACATGTCTCGGGGACCCGAGGCCGAACGCGACGGCGGCGCGATGGTCACGTCGACGAGTTCGACCTGCGACTTCGGCGGGCGCCGAGCGCGAAGCGCCGCCCACGCACCGATGACTGCGGCCGCTATGCCGCCGATCAGCCCGAGAACCGTAGCCAGCACGAGTTCGACGCTACCGTCTGATCGTTCAACTCGCTCCTCTTCAGGGCAGATCGCGCATCCGAGACCGAAACGACATCGGCCACGGCGCCGGGAGTCAGCGGTAGCGGGGGCGGCGGGCGGCGGTGCGGAGGTCGAGTTCGAACCAGACCGTCTTGCCGCGCACCGTCCGCGTCGTGCCCCAGGCCCGCGCCAGCCGGCTGACGACGTTCAGCCCGCGCCCGGCGTCGTCCAGCGGGTCGCAGTCCAGCAGCACCGGCAGTTCGTGGCCCTCGTCCGAGACCTCGCACAGCAGCGCGTCCGCCCGGACCAGGCGGAGCTCGACGGGGCCGCTCTCGCCGTGCCGGACCGCGTTGGTGACCAGCTCGCTGACGAGCAGCTCCGCCGTGGCCCGCACCGGCTCCGGCAGGCGCCAGGCCGCCATCCGCTCCTGGACCGCGGCCCTGGCCCGTGGCACCTCGGCGCGGTTGAGGCCGAGCCGCCAGGTCGCGACGTCGTCCTCCGCGATGCCGTTGAGCCGGGCCATCAGCAGCGCCACGTCGTCCTTGCGGTCGTCGGGTGCCGTGGCGGCGGCCAGCGCGCGGATGATGGTGTCGCAGGCGGCGTCCATGGAGGCGGCCGGGTGCGCCGCCGACTCGCAGAGCGCCGCGAGGCCGGCGCCGATGTCCTGGCCGCGCACCTCGACGAGGCCGTCGGTGCACATGACGAGCCGGTCGCCGGGGCCGACCGACACCGTGACCGTCGTGAACGCGATCTGTCCGACGCCGATGGGCGCGCCGGTCGGCAGGTCGAGCAGCTCGCTCGATCCGTCGGCGGCGCGCACCAACACGGGTGGGATGTGGCCGGCGTTGGCGATGCGCAGCTCGGAGCGGACCGGGTCGTAGACGGCGTAGAGGCAGGTGGCCAGGTAGTGGTCGCCGAGCCGCTGCGCCAGGTCGTCGAGGCTGCGCAGCAGTTGCGCGGGGTCGGTGTCGAGCGCCGCCATGGTCTGCACGGCGGTGCGCAGCTGGCCCATCATGGCGGCCGAGTTGAGGCCGTGGCCCATGACGTCGCCGACGACGAGCGCGGTGCGGCAGCCGGGCAGTCTGATGGTGTCGAACCAGTCGCCGCCGACGCGGCCGAGCCGGGTGCCCGGGAGGTAGCGGGTGGCGGTGTCGCAGCCGGCCATCCGGGGTTCGATGCGCGGCAGCATGCTGTCCTGGAGGGTGTCGGCGACGTTCTCCTGGTACGTGTACATGCGCGCGTTGTCGAGGACGAGGCCGGCGCGGGCGGCGAGTTCGGCGCCGGTCACCCGGTCCATGTCGTTGAACTCGGCCCGCTCGCGGTGCCGCAGCAGGATCAGGAAGCCGAGCACGACCTGCCGGGCCTTCAGCGGGACCACCAGCATGGAGCGGTGGTTGATGAGCGGCCTGATGTCCCGCTTCTCGAACTGGGAGGCGATCATGTCGCCCATCTGCTCGGTGATGCGCGGCACCAGCACCGGCTCGCCGGTGATCATGCACTGGAAGAACGGGGTGTTGGCGGGGAACGGCATGGACTCGCCGACCGGCACCACGTCGTCCCAGCGGCCGGGCTCGTCGTTGTGCTCCACGGCCACCCGGTGCCACATCGTGCTGGTGTCGGGCGGTCCTTCGGGGAAGCCCTCGCCGGCGACGACCTGTTCGCGCAGGTAGGTGCCGGCGACGTCGGTGAAGCGGGGCACGACGGCCTGGCTGACCTCCTGGATGGTGCGGGCCAGGTCAAGGGAGGAGCCGATGCGGCCGCTCACCTCGTTGAGGAACTCGAGCCGCTCGCGCACGGCCGCGTACTCGAGGTCGGAGGCCAGCTCGGCCTCCGCCGCGGCGGCCCGCCGCTCGTCGTGCGCGGCCCTGGCCTCGCGGACCGCGCGCTCCAGGCCCTCGCGCCGCACCACCCGCCGCGGCACCCCCCAGTCGGCGGTGACCGGCACCCGCGCGTGGCGGCTGAACTCCAGCACCGGATAGCCCTGTTCGAGGACCTGGTGGGCGATGTGTCCGGCCTCCTGGGGGCTCATGCTCGGCATGATCTCCGGCAGCCGCCCGGCCAGCTCGTCGGCCTCCTCGAGCCTGCCGTGCGGGGCGAAGTCCGGCGAGACGCGGTCCTCGGCGGTCGGCTCACCGGGCTGGGCCGTCGCGCCGTCGGCGGCGAGCACCAAAACCCGGGCTGCGCCTGGACCGTTGAGCGGGTAGGCCCACCACAGCACGTCGCGGGTCTCGGCGAAGACGGGGTCCTGGGTCCAGAAGCGGCCGGCCAGCGGCTGGGAGAACTCGACGGTGTCGGTGCCGAAGATGAACTCGACGTGCTCCTCGGGGTCCAACGGGCCCGTGTCGTTCGCCCCCTGCCCCGCCTCACCCTCCGGGTCGCCGTCGACGGACATGACGGCCGATATCGGCATGACCTCCGCGGCCCGCCGGCCGACGGCCTCGTCCCGCTCGATGCCGAAGAGGCGCCGCGCCCCGGCGCTCCAGTGCGAGATCTCCCCGGCGCCGTCCACGACGACCACCGCCAGCGGGATCCGACCGGTCACGGCGGCGGTGGTCCTTGGCTCTTCGTGCTGTGGGTGGTGGTGTTCCGGATCGGGGGCCACCATCTCTCCTTCCCGGAGGGAGCGTTCACCACGGTACGCCCCGCCGAGGCTCCGGCGGGAGTCAATGGCCAAGGCGGTGGTGCGCCCGCGCACGCTCACACCCGCGCGACCGGGAGTACGCCCCCTCGACGATCGCCTCGACCGCCCAGGCGCGGCGGGCGAAACCGCGATCTTCACTCGAACGGGTGAGGCCGGCTCGTCGGGCGGTCCGCCCGAACGGCCCACGGCTGAGCGCCGGGCCGACCCCGCCGACCGTCGACGGGGCGTGGGTGACGGTGCCCGGCGGCCCGACCGGTCAGGTGCGGGCCCGGATCGTGCGGCCGCGCGGCGCGACCGGCCCGCTGCCCGTGATGCTCTGCCTCCACGGCGGCGGCTGGGTGCTCGGCGACGAGAAGACCCACGACCGGCTGGTGCGCGAACTGGCCGTGGGCGCCGGCTGCGCCGCCGTCTTCCCCGTCTACGACCGCTCGCCCGAGGCGCGTTACCCCGCCGCCATCGAGCAGAACCACGCGGTCGGCGAGTGGATCGTGGCCGAGGGTGCCAAGCACGGCCTCGACGCGTCCCGGATCGCGGTGTGCGGCGACTCGGTCGGCGGCAACATGTCGGCGGTCCTCGCGCTGATGGCCAAGGACCGGGGCACGTCCCGCTGCGCGCCATGGTGCTGCTCTATCCCGTCACCGACGCGGACTTCGAGACCGGCTTCTACCGCGAGTTCGCCGACGGCTTCTACCTGGCCCGGGACGGCATGCGGTGGTTCTGGGACCAGTACCTGCCAGAACCCGACAGACGGGCCGAGCCCTACGCGGCCTCGCTGCGGGCCTCGGTCGAGTGGCTGAGCGGCCTGCCGAGGACGCTGGTGATCACGGACGAGGCCGACGTGCTGCGCGACGAGGGCGAGGCGTTCGCCGCCAAGCTCCGGGAGGCCGGCGTCGATGTGACCGCCGTCCGCGTCGAGGGGATGGTGCACGACTTCCTGATGCTGGACAGCCTGCGCGACTGCAACGCGACGTCCGCCGACCGCCGCCCGCCGCCTGGCGCCTGGCGATCGACGCGCTGCGCACCGCCCTGCACGACTGCTCGGCGTCCCCTGGGACCGACCGTGGCCGGCGTCCCCCCGCGGGCGGTGGGTCCCTCGGTCGCGATCACGTACCACTGTCCGCGGTAGGCGCGGGCCGTGCCGCGCGTCGATCGGGCTCGGCGCGGCTGACCTCGGCCCGCGCCGGGCCCGACCGGGCCCGGCGCTGCGAGAGGTAGACGCCCAGCATCACGATGGCCGCGCCGAGGATCTGGATGGGCCGGGGCCGCTCGCCCAGCAGGGCCAGGGAGAGCACGATGGTGATGACGGGCACCAGGTTGATGAAGCCGGACGCCTTCGCCGCGCCGAGCAGGTGTACGCCCTGGTTGAAGAAGAGGTAGGCCAGGACGGATGAGCCGATCGCCATGAAGGCCATGCAGCCGATCAGGTCCCACTCGAGTTCCGGGAAGCGCCGCAGGTCGGCGATCCCGTCCGGGTCGAGCACCAGCCAGGGCACGAGGCCGAGGGCGCCGTAGCAGAAGATCAGGCAGGTCTGGACGGTGGCGTCGACTCGCGGCGCGAAGAGCTTGAGCAGGAAGTTGTAGAGACCGAAGCAGACCGTGCTCAGGAGCAGCAGGATGTCGCCCCAGTTGTACTCCGCCTCCAGGATCGCGTCGGGCGACAGCCGGGTGATGATGACGACCACCCCGAGGTAGGAGACGAAGAAGCCGACGGTCTCCAGGCGGCTGGCCCGCTCCCGGCCGGCGGCCACCCCGAGCGCGAGCGTCACCAGCGGGATGGTGGCCTCGAGCAGCGCCGCGTTGAACGCCGAACTGGCCTGGAGGCCACGGAAGTAGAAGTAGTAGCAGAGGGTGACGCCGATCAGGCCGAGGGTGGCGTACTGGAGGTGCTCGCGTAAGCCGACCCGGAGCGAGAGCCGCGCCAGCGGGACGATCGCGAGCAGCAGCACGGCCGCGCCGCCGAACCGCAGGAAGGTCGTCGACGCGGGGCCGAGCTCGTCCATGACGAGTTTCCCGGCGATCGCGGAGCCCCCCCAGAAGAAGGCGGACGCGCCGAGCTTGAGATAGGTGAGTCGCATCGCGTGGTCTCGCCCTCAGGCCGCGGCCGCGTACCAGTCGGTGGGCCCCGCCCCCAGCAACGGTCGGTAGTCCGTGGCGAGTTGACGGAGCCGGAACAGCATGTCGTCGGTGTACCTGACGATCCGGCTCCGGTCGGGACATCGTCTGCCGTCGGAGGCGATCAGTCCGTCGATCGCCTCGGCGGCGAAGGCGCTGGTCAGCCGCTGGATGTCCCGAATGTCCCGGTCGAGCCGACGGGTGATCTCGGAGGCGACCGGCTCGCCGGCACGGAAGTCCCGCACCCGGGCCACGTCGCGCAGCCGGCGGGACAGGAAGTCCTCGAGGCGCCCCACGTACGAGGTCTCGGAGGTCGCGGTCAGCAACTCGTACAGGCTCCTGGCGCCTCGGTCGAGGATGGCGTAGTTGAGCACGTCCCAGACGGCGCGCCGGGGCCGCGTGATCATCTCGTCACCCAGGCGGATCCCGGGCAGGGTCTCGACGCGGGAGCACAGGTTCCACAGCGTGCACAGGCCAAGGCGCTCGAGGAAGGTCACGGTGTTGGCGATCTGCGGCAGCGCGACCGACTGGTGGAAGGTGATCACGCCGTTGGTCGAGCCCGAGACGCCGGCCCGCCGGAACTCCTCGAACGCCCGGATGGAGGCGTTGGCGTGCACCTTCTTGTTGTAGACGTCGAGCACCTCGTCGTCGCCGGCCTCGAGACCGAGGTAGGTGCTGACCATGCCGGCCCTGCGCAGTCGCCGAATCAGCCGCAGGTCGTCCTGGTTGGTGAAGTCGAAGCTGTCGGATCGGACGAAGACGTCGAACGGCACTCGTAACCCACGCCGTTCGAGCTCGTCGCAGAGACCGACGGCCCAGGCGCGGCTGGCCTGCGAGCGAGTGATCCAGGTGGCGTCGTAGAACCGCAGCAGCAGGTCGTGTTCGGCGAGGCGAGGCCCCAACTCCTCGATCTCGTCGGCGATGTTCGCCGCGCTGCGGTAGCGCATGCCCCGGGTCTCGTTGCCGAGGAACCGGTTGGCGTTGCAGAAGGAGCAGGGGAAGGGACAGCCGCGCTGCCCCAGGATCCCGATCTCGATCGGGATGCCGTGCGCCAGGGCCTGGTCCGCGACGTCCCGGCTGGCGAACGGCTGGTCGTCCAGGTTCGCCGCCGGCGACCGGGTGGGGGTGCGCACGCAGGTGTCCGCCTCCCGGTCCCAGTACGAGATGCCCCGCACACCCCGGACGTCGTCGCCCGCCCGAAGGGCGTCGGCCACCGCGAGGAATCCCTCCTCGCCCTCGCCACGCACCACGAGGTCGACACAGGCGTAGGCCCCCAGCACGCCGTCGTCCAGGTAGGTGACGTGCTCGCCGCCGAACACCACGGTCGGCGCCCCCGTCATCTTGAGCAGCTGCGCAACCTTCAGGGCCGGCTTCAACGTCGCGTAGTTCACGCTGAACCCCACGAGCTCCGCGCCCTCGCGAGCGATGTGGCGCGCCACCTCACGGTCGGTCAACCGGCGAACCCGCTGATCGACCAGGACGACGTGGTGCCCGTGCTTCCTCAGGGTGGCGGCGATCAGAGCGAGCGCGAGGTTCTCGTGGTACCCGTAGATCTCCCGCATGTCGTCGTTCTCGGTTTGCGGATTCACCAACGCTATTCTCACATCTGCCCCTTTTTCCCGGATGGTCAGTCCACTGAGGGTCGATCGCCACAGCGCGTTCGGGTGATCAAGCCACAGCAAGCCCGCACGGTCAAGCGTTCGAACAACATGCGTTTGCTCCACCAACCGGGCGTGCCGCGCTTGCCCTGGAGTCCGCTCCAGCTCGTAGCGTCGGAGCCGCACGTCACACTGATGGGAGCACCGTGCGATACACACTCTTCGGCAGGACCGGGCTGCGGGTCAGCGAACTGAGCCTCGGCGCCATGACGTTCGGCGAGGACCTGGGCTGGGGCGCCGACCTGGAGACCAGTCGGCGGATGCTCGACGCCTACGCGGACGCCGGCGGCAACTTCGTCGACACCGCCAACATCTACACGGCCGGCAGCTCGGAGCGGATCCTGGGTGAGCTGCTCGCGGGCCGCCGCGAGCGGTTCGTGCTGGCCAGCAAGTACACCTGCCCGACCGTGGACGGCGACCCCAACTCGGGCGGCAACCACCGCAAGAGCCTGGTCCGCTCCCTGGAGGACAGCCTGCGGCGGCTGGGCACGGACCACGTGGACATCCTGTGGGTGCACGCGCGGGACAACTTCACCCCGGTCGACGAGGTGATGCGGTCCCTGGACGACGTGGTGCGCGCCGGCAAGGCGCTCTACGTCGGCGTGTCCGACTGGCCGGCCTGGGAGATCGCCCAGGCCAACACCCTGGCGGAGCTGCGCGGTTGGACGGCCTTCGCCGGTTCACAGCTGCGCTACAACCTGCTTGAGCGCACCCCGGAGCGCGAACTGCTGCCGCAGGCCCGGGCCTTCGACCTGGCGGTGCTGGCCTGGAGCCCGCTGGAGGGCGGCAAGCTCACCGGCAAGTACCGGGCCGGCGGCACCGGGCGGCTGTCAGGTGAGGGTTGGGACAGCGCCGAGAACGAGCGCGAGGCCGCGATCATCACGGCCGTGCTGGAGATCGCCGAGCAGGGCGGCTGGAGCCCCGCCCAGGTGGCGCTCGCCTGGCTGCGCGCCCAACCGGGCAACGTGATCCCGCTCGTCTCTGCCACCCGGGAGAGCCAGCTCGCGGACAACCTCGCCTGCCTGGACGTCGAGCTCGACACGGACGCGCTGGAGCGTCTCGACCGGGTGAGCGCGGTGCCGCTCGGCTTCCCGCACGACTTCCTGCGGGAGCCGGGCATCGTCCGCAACGTCTACGGCGACCGCGCCGCCGACATCGTCGACCGCCGCTCCACCTACCGCCGCACCATCACCGAGGTGCGGTAGGAAGGTCAGGTGAGTCGGATCAACCACCGGGTGGCCGTGCTGGTGCTCGACGGCGCGAAACCGCTGGACGTCGGCATCCCCGCGCAGGTGTTCTCCAACCGGCCGAGCATGCCCTACGAGGTGCGGGTCTGCGGCGCCGCGCCGGGCCCGGTGACCGGCGGCGACGGCCTCTCGTACCACGTGGCCGAGGGGCTCGGGGCCCTCGAGCGGGCCGACACCGTCTTCGTCCCCGGCTACCGGGAGCCGGCGACCACCGAGCCGCCGGCGGCGGTCGTCGACGCGCTGCGCGCCGCCCACGAGCGCGGCACCCGGCTCGCGGCCATCTCGACGGGTGCGTTCGCGCTGGCGGCGACCGGCCTGCTCGACGGTCGGCGGGCGACGACCCACTGGCACTACACGAGGGCACTCGCCGAGCGGCATCCGCGGGTACGGGTGGACGAGAACGTGCTGTTCGTCGACGAGGGCGAGGTGCTCACGTCCGCGGGCGCCGCCTCCGGCATCGACCTGTGCCTGCACCTGGTGCGGCGCGACCACGGCGTCGGGCTCTCCAACCACGTGGCACGGCGTCTCGTGGCGGCGCCCTACCGCAGCGGTGGCCAGGCCCAGTACGTGCCGAGGAGCGTGCCAGAGCCGCTTGGCGACCTGTTCGCCGGCACCCGCGAGTGGGCCCTGGCGCACCTGGCCGAGCCGCTGAGCCTGGAGACGCTGGCCCGCCACGCGCGCGTGTCGGCGCGCACCTTCTCGCGGCGGTTCGTCCAGGACACCGGCTACACGCCGATGCAGTGGGTGCTGCGGGCCCGGGTGGACCTGGCGCGCGAGCTGCTGGAGCGCACCGACCTGGGCGTCGAGCAGATCGCCACCCGGGTCGGCCTCGGCACCGGCGCCAACCTGCGGCTGCACTTCCAGCGCATCCTCGGCACCTCACCCACCGAGTACCGCAACACCTTCTCGGCCTGACCCCCACTCACCTGGCCCTCACGCGGCGCGCAGGAGGCCGAAGGTGACGTCGCGCCACAGGGCGCGGAGCGCGGAGGTGTCGTCGGCGGCCAGGTGGTCGCCGGGGGTGGCCCAGTACCTGACCGGCGTGGTGCCGGCGGTGACCGCCGGCCAGCCGGGGTCGCCGGTGGCCGCGAAGTCGGCCCAGGAGCGGAGCATGCGGCGGGACAGGGCGCGGTCGTCCTCGTCGGGGGCACCGCCGATGAGGAAGTCGGCGCCGACGGCGTCCAGGTTGCCGAAGGCGAAGGGGACGTCCGCGGTGTGCCAGGGTCTGGCCTCGCCGCGACCGCGGGCGAAGCGGGCCAGGTACGCCCGGCCGCCGGCCCTCGCGTGCTGCTCGGCGAGGCGGGTGGTGTACTCGCCGAAGACCGCGTCCCCCAGGACCGCGAGGTAGCGGTCGAGTACCGGGGCGTCCGGCAGCAGGGCGCGGTAGCCCTCGACCAGGTGGACCGGGAGCCGCAGGGCCGCGACGAACTCCGCGAACTCCACCTCGGTGGTGACCTCCCGTACGGCCCCCACCGTGTGGAGGAACCGGTATTCCTCCAGGGCGTGGCACACCAACAGGTCCACCTCACGCGCCGCGCCGGAGGCGAGCGCGTCGAGCGGGTCGGCGGGCAGCACCTCGCCGTCGACGACGGGTTGAAAGATCACCGGGTCGAAGGCGTGGATCGCCGTCACGGCGTCGGCCCCGCAGTTCGCGGCGGCCTTGTCGGCGGCCGCCACCAGCGCCTCGGGCGGCAGGGACCGCAGCCCCTCCGCCGTCGGGAGGACCCCCGCCTCCGCCGCGATCCGCTCGGTGACCGCCCCGGCGAGCCCGACGGTGAAGAAGCCGCTCGGCACGCTGTGGGCGACGGCCCGCCGAAAGAGCCCCCGGGCCCGCTCCCCCGCCATCAGACAGGCCACCGAGCCCCCTCCGGCGGAGTGCCCGGCGACCGCGACGTTCCCCGGGTCGCCGCCGAAGGCCGCGATGTTCTCCCGGACCCAGCGCAGCGCGGCGGCCTGGTCGAGCAGCCCGCGGTTGTCGGGGTACCCGGGCACGTGGCCGAATCCCTCGAAGCCCACCCGGTAGTTGCAGCTGACCACGACCAGCCCGGCACGGGCCAGGGCCGCCCCGTCGAAGTCGGGCTGGGCCGAGGAGCCGAAGGTGTAGGCGCCACCGTGGATCCAGAAGAACACCGGCAGCGCGCCGCCGTCAGCTCGCTCGGGCACCCACACGTTGACGGTGAGGACGTCCTCGTCGCCGGGCCGCCACACCGGCGCTCCCGGCAGCTGGGCCGACTGCGGGGCGACGGGCCCGAAGGCCGTGCAGTCCCGCACCCCGCCCCAGGCCGGGGCCGGCCGAGGCTCCCGGAACCGGCGGGCGCCGAACGGCGGGGCCGCGTACGGGACACCGAGCACGGCGGTGACGCCGTCGACGGCGCGGCGGCCCCGCACCCGCCCGCCGGTCGTCCGAAAGTCCACCCCGTCACCGCCTGGTCGCTCGCTCCTCGCGCCTCAGTCTCACCCATCGAAGGCCGTCGGCGCGACGTCGGGTGGCGAGATACTTGTGCACGCCGTCGTTCGAGCCACTGTCGGCGTGGCGTCCCGGTGCCGAGCATGGACGGTGAGACGAAAGGAACCGTGATGACCCGCATCGCCGTCAACGGCTTCGGCCGCATCGGCCGCAGCACCTTCCGCGCCCTGCTCGCCCGGGACAGCGAGCTCGAGGTGGTCGCCGTCAACGACCTCACCGCCCCGGAGACCCTGGCGCACCTGCTCGCCTACGACAGCTCGCTCGGCCAGCTCGACCGCTCCGTCACGGTCGACGGCACCGACCTGGTGGTCGACGGCCGCCGCGTCCGGGTGCTCGCCGAGCGCGAGCCCGCGAAGCTGCCGTGGGCGGAGCTCGGCGTCGACATCGCGCTGGAGTCCACCGGCCGCTTCACCGCGGCGGACGCCGCCCGGGCCCACGTCGACGCCGGCGCCAGGCGGGTGCTGGTCAGCGCGCCCTCCTCAGGCGCCGACGTCACCCTCGCGTACGGCGTGAACACCGACGCGTACGACCCGGCCCGGCACGTGGTCGTCTCGAACGCCTCCTGCACCACGAACGCGCTCGCCCCGCTGGCCTCCGTGCTGGACGACCTGGCCGGCATCGAGCACGGCTTCATGACCACGGTGCACGCCTACACCCAGGAGCAGAACCTCCAGGACGGCCCGCACCGGGACCTGCGCCGGGCCCGCGCCGCCGGCGTGAACATCGTGCCCACCACCACCGGCGCGGCCAAGGCCATCGGCCTGGTGCTGCCCAACCTCGACGGCAAGCTGTCCGGCGACTCGATCCGCGTGCCGGTGCCGGTGGGCTCGATCGTGGAGCTGAACACCACGGTCGCCCGCGAGGTCACCAGGGACGAGGTGCTCGCGGCCTACCATGCCGCCGCCGAGGGCCGGCTCAGGGGCGTCCTCGAGTACTCGGAGGCGCCGCTGGTCTCCAGCGACATCACCGGGAACCCGGCGTCCTCGATCTTCGACTCCGCCCTCACCCGCGTCGAAGGACGCCACGTCAAGGTGGTGGCCTGGTACGACAACGAGTGGGGCTTCTCCAACCGGGTGGTCGACACGCTGGAGCTCCTGGCCCGCGACTGACGCGGCCACCACCACCGCGCCGCGCGGGCCGGCCCCCCGACCGGCCCGTGCGGCGCGCCCGGGTCAGTCCTGGCGGATCAGGTTGGTCCCGGCACCGCCGGAGATCTCGTCCACGCCCGCGTTGCCGTAGAGCCGGTCGTCGCCGCTGTTGCCGAAGATGAGGTCGTCGCCGTCGCCCCCGAGGATCTCGTCGTTCCCGGTGCCGCCGTGGATCTCGTCCTCGCCGTCCTCCCCGGAGGCCAGGTCGTCGCCGTCCTGCCCGTACATCACGTCGTTCCCGGCGCCGGCGTACAGCTTCTCGTCCCCGCCGTGCCCGATGAGCGTGTCGTGCCCCTCGCCGCCGAAGACCCAGCCGCCCGGGCTCGCGAGGATCGTGTCGTTCCCCGGGCCGCCCTGCTGGTCGTAGGCACCGCTGAGCGAGTCGTCCCCGCCCTCGCCGTAGACCGCGTGGCCCGTGGTGTTGCCGTGCACGGTGTCGTCCCCTTCGCCGCCGTACACCACGGCGATGTCGGTGGTGCGGACCACGGCGTCGTCGTCCCCGTCGCCGAGCCCGAGGGTCACGTGCGGGATGTCGCCCACGTCGTCGATGTGGCAGGCGACCACGGTGGGGTCGGTCTCGTCCGGCCGGTGGCAGTTCTGTCCCGCCGTGATCGGCACCACGTCGTTGAAGACGTAGAGCTTCTCGTAGCCGTTGCCGGTGACGACCTCCGTGACGACCAGGTCGTTGGCCTGACCGTCGCCCGCCGTGAAGTGGGCCGAGTTCCCCACTCCGAAGACGGTGGCCGTGGTGGCCGCCGACGCCGGGCCCGCCCCGAGTC
>NZ_SMKC01000096.1 GCF_004348315.1 Streptomyces sp. 8K308
GGATCGCGTCCAGCATCTGACGGTGACAATAGCTTTCCGGCTGCCCGCCCCGCCCCTGGAGCCAGGCCGGCACCGGCAGCAACGGTCGGATGGTCGCCCACTCCGCGTCCGTCATGTCCGACGGATAGCGTGGCCGCGTAGTACAAGCAGCCGAAGAACGCCTCCAGATGCTCGCCGCGGCGGCCCTGGTCCCTGACGCCGGCGAGGAGTGTGGACCTCGAGCCGACGGCGCCCCAACGCGCGGTGCTCGTCCAGGAGTTGGAGCGCCGTCTGCCGCAGCCAGCCCGCGTCGTCAGGATGCGGGCTCAGTACGGCGGGGGCTTCGTGCGCGGTGAGCGGGGCCAACAGGCGGGCGATGTCAGGGGTCAGCACGTCCGGCCGAACAGGATGAACGGGCCGCGGGCTGCGCCCGGCGGATGCCAGCACTGCGCGTGCCCGGGACGTACCCACAGCCACTGTCCGGGGGAGACGGTCCGTGTGACGTGGTCGACGTCGTGGAGCAGCTCACCCTCGGTGACCGCGATGAGGTAGTGGAAGGTGGCACGGCCCGGCCGGGGCGGGTTCCACGGCCAGTCGTCGTGCTGGGCGAAGAAGCCCTCGACGATGCTCACCTCAAGCCCGAACGGAGTACCGACCGGGGGCTGGAAGCGTACAGCGGAACCGCAGCGGCGGCCGGTCCTGCCGGTCCGGACTGCCCGCCCTGCTCGGAGTGTCGCTTGTCGACTATCACGTGTCCGCAGCCTACCGCCCGTTTTGTCGGCTTCCGGGACAGGATGGGACGTGCCAGCACGGCCGCGCGGCACGTTCGTCGATGTCACAGTCTTCGATGCCGCGGACCGTCGCCCACCGAGGAAGGCAGCCCCCATGAACGGATCGACCCTGCACAAGACCGCGACCGCCTGCGGGGAGGAACTTCCCGGGGCCCAGCTGGAGCATCCCTTCGGCCCCGGCTGGGAGGTCCTCAAGGTGCGTGGCAAGGTGTTCATGCTGATGACCGAGGTGCCGGGGCGGCCCGTCGTGATCCTCAAGGCGGACCCCAGCGAGGCGCACGCCCTGCGGCAGCAGAACATCCACATCACCCCCGGCTACCACATGAACAAGAAGCACTGGATCACGCTGGGGCGCGGGGAAGGCGTCGACTCCAGGCTCGTGAGGGAGCTCGTCACCGACTCCTACCTGCTCGTCGTCGCCGGCCTGCCCAAGGCCGAGCAACCCGTCGACCCGCACACCTTTGGCCTCAGCACGGGGGCGGCCCGGTGAGCGCGGCCGGCGACCGGCTCCAGGCCACCGCCCGCCATGCGGCCCTCGCCCTCCCCGGCGTCAGCCACGGCCGCCCCTTCACCCCCGGACTCGACGTGTACAAGGTCGTGGGCAAGGTGTTCCTGATCGTCACCGACGACCCGGACGAACAGGTCATCACGGTCAAGTGCGAACCCGAACACGCCCGCGCGCAAGAACGCGGCTACCGCACCATCACGCCGGGCCGCTACCTCGACAAACGGCACTGGATCTCACTCGGGCCGGGCCCCGGCATCACCAAGCGGCTGATCACGGACGCCGTCGAGCACTCCTACGACCTGGTCATCGAGGGGCTGCCGCGCCGCGACCACCCCGGCGCTCGCTGAGCGCAGCGAGCTTCCCCGCGAGCGACGAGCCCGATTGTCAGTGCTCCGTGCAAGGCTCGCCCCGCACGGACACGTCCGCCCCGACCCGAGAGACCGATGGGAACCGACCGAACCGCCCCTGCCTCTTCGGCGAGGAGCCTGCCCGGCCCCTCGCCGACCGCCTGCGCCCCGAAGAAGCCATCACCATCCAACCGACTCACCTCGCTGACACGCGTAGGCGAGGCTCGCGCTGGGCTGGCTCTGCGTTAGTCATTTCGCGCCCTGCTCAACTGGAGGCGGATATCGTCGGCCTCCGGCAACTTGCTGGCCAATGCTGCGGCTAGCCCGCGCTCCCAGTGGTTGATTGCTTCCTCCTGGGCGCCTCGGAGGGTTGCGATCCTGGCCAGTCCGCTGTGTGCGGTCGCCGCCTTGAAGGTCTGCCCACTGCGCTCGCTGATGTGGAGGACTGACTCGAAGCACCGAGCCGCCTCCTCCAGCTCGCCCAGGGCGAGATGGGCCCGGCCGAGCACATTCTGGGCATGGCTCTCGATGTCCTGATTGTTGATCTTCCGCGCCAGCGACAGGGCGTCACGGGAGTGGCGCATTGCCTCCGCCGGATTCCCTCGTGCGAGCAGGCAGTCCGCGAGCATGTAACGTCCACGACCCTCCCCCTCCATGCTGCCGATCTCTCTGTTCAGGGTGAGCCCGCGGTTGAGGTAGTCCATGGCCGTGTCCAGTTCACCGATCTTGGTGTGTACCCAGCCAAGGTTGATCAGCGCCAGCGCCGCAGTGCTGCGGTTGTCGGAGCGCTCACTGAGGCCCAGCATCTGGTTGAAATGCTCGTGGGCCTCCTCGTACCGGCCCAGCTGGGTGTGTGCCACGCCGAGGTTTCCCAGGGTGATCGCCCGGTCCCGCTCCGATCTGTCGTCGCCTAGCAGGTCGGTGACCTCGCTCAGCGCGGCGATCGCGTCGGCGTACTGTCCCATCCGAATGTGTGCGACGCCGATGTTGTTCAGAAAGCGGCCGACGCCGGGCGCATTGCCACGACGCCGTTCGATCGCCAGTCCGTCTCGCAACGTTGTCAGAGCATCGGCGAGGCGGCCGATGGAGATGTGGGCGAAGCCCAGGCTTCGCAGCACCACGGCCTGCGCCTCCGCGTCGTCCGCGCTCCGGGCCGCTTCCAGCCCCAACTCGTAGCCCGTGAGTGCCTCGTCCACGTAGCCCTGCCTCAGCAGGCAGGAGCTGAGGACGAGAGACAGCTGCCAGGCTTCGCGTAACAGTCCTCGCTCCCGGGCTTGGCCGATGACGGGGAGGAAGGTGCGATGCCCGATGGCCACGGTGGACCTTGCGTCGGCCACGGTGCGCAGCGTGGGTAGGGTGCTCGGAGCTGCGGAGTCGAGTGCGACCAGATGCCTGCCGGGGTCCACCAGATGCTCGATGGCATGCCCCAATCGCAGGTAGTGTTCGGTGAGCCGTTGAAAGGCCCTCCGTTGGTCGCTGGCTGACTCGTGCCGCTCCAAGAGCGACCTGGCGTAGTGCAGCACCAGATCGTGCAGGTGGTAGCGACCTGCCGAACGTTGCGTCAGCAGATGGGCGTCGAGGAGCGCTTCCAGCAGGTCCTCGCTGCGCGCCAGGGGTAGGTCGAGCAGCGCCGCCGCATCGTGGTGGCCGAAGTCCGGTCCCGGGATGAGGCTCAGCAGCCGGAAGAGTCCCCGCTGGTCGTCGGGCAGCTGCTGGTAGGAGACGTGGAATGCTGCCAGTGCGCTGCGGTCGCCCAGCGACAGCTCGTGTATGCGCCGTCGTTCGTCGCGCAGTCGGTACGCCAGGTCGGCCACGCGCCAGGCGGGCCGGTGTCGCAACCGGGAGGCGGCGATGCGGATGGTCAACGGCAACAGGCCGCACAACCTGACAACCTCACCGACCAACGCCGGTTCGCGCGCGGCGCGGCCGGGGCCGACCACCCTGGTGAAGAGGTCGACCGCGTCGTTGTGGGGCAGTGGATCCAGCGAGAGGGACTGCGCTCCCTCCAGCGCGGCGAGTCGTCGCCGGCTGGTGATCAGGACCACCGAGCCGGGGGCTCCAGGAAGGAGCGGGCGGATTTGAGCCTCGCTCGCGGCGTTGTCAAGGACCAGCAACACCCGCCGGCCGGCCAGCGCGGAGCGCCAGGCGCCGACCCGCGCCTCGTAGTCCTGGGGGATGAGCTCCGGGGGGGTGCCGAGGTGGAGCAGGAACAGCTCGAGGGTGGCCGCCGGGGTCAGTGCTCGCTGACCGGGGGTATGCCCGCGCAGGTCGACGAAGAACCTTCCGTCCGGGTAGCGGTCGCCTATCAGGTGGGCGACCCGCACGGCCAGGGTGGTCTTCCCGACGCCGGCCATGCCGTCCAGGGTGACCACGGAGACCGCGGTGGCAGGGGCGCCGTCAACCATGGCGACCACCTGGCTGATCTCATCGAGGCGTCCGGTGAAGTCGGCGAGGTCGTGTGGCAGGAGGTACGGTGCGGCGTGCGGCTGGGGGGTCGGCGCCGCCTCGGCCGGTGCTGGCCAACCGTCCGCAGTCGGCTGCGGGGGCTCGGGGCGGTTGGCGAGTGGCACCGTCAACACCGTCTCCGGGGCGCCCCTCAGTACCTGCTGATGCGCCGTGCGCAGCGCGGGCCCAGGATCGAGCCCCAGCTCGTCGGCGAGTGCCCGCCGGATGCGGTCGTACGCCGCCAGTGCCTCCTGTTGCCGCTCGGCCCGGCACAAGGCGATCATCAGCTGTCGCGCGAAGCCCTCGTGCAGCGGATGCTCGGCGCACAGTCCCTTCAGTTCGGCGACCAGACCCGCCCCTTCGCCCTCCGCCAACCGCAGATCCGCCAGTCCTTCGACGGCCGCCAAACGCTCTTCATGGAGCCGGGCGGCCGCCGCGTCGAACACTTGGCCAGACAGGCCGGCGAACGCGGGACCGCGCCAGAGACCGAGGGCCGACGTCAGCGTCCGGATGGCGTCCCGGCGGAGCCCTCGTTCGCGCTGCCGCCTCGCTGACTCGACGGCATGGGTGAAGCGATGACAATCGATCTGCTCCTCGGCGACCATGGCCAGGTAGCCGGTTCCCCTGCGGACAACCAGGTCGCGGAGAGGAGCGACGGAACGCCGCAGCGCAGCAACGGCGTTGTGCACCTGGCGACGCCCCGTGGGCGGCGGACCGCCGTCCCACAGGGCGTCGACCAACGCGTCCGGCGTCAGGACACGACCGGGGCTCAGCAGCAGCACGGCGAGGAGCCGCTGCTGCCTGGGCCCGGGCACAGCGTGTCGACGGCCGTCAGCCCACAGTTCCATTGGGCCGAGAAGCTTGAACTCCAACCGGACCGCCGCGACGTGCGCGATGTGGCTGCTACCTCGCATCCCAGCAGTGTCCACCACTCAGGGACATATGTCGGCGCAGGACACGTTCCTACCGTCTGCCGCCCCTGCGGACCCGGTTGAGCTCCACGTCAGTCTGGGCAGAGCATGAGCGGCCCACAGCCGGCGATCACCTCCGTCGCCGAGCCGTTGGACGCCACGGCCGGCGCGGTGACGGTGACCAGAGCCGCCGCCGTCAGCGCCAAGCCGGCGCAGAGTGTGGCAATTCTCCTCAGTCGCATGATGGGTTTCCCTCCTGGGTCACGGGTCCTTCGTTCGAAACGGGACCTTGTGTACGGCTCGTTCGTGAGCATCACTCTCCAGCCGACCTGCATCCGTTCTGCATCCGCCGTGCATCACACCGACTCCCAGGGACGCTGGGGCGCAGGTAGTCGCCGAGGCCGGATCCGTGCGGCCCGGATGCCGTGCCTCGGGAGACTGAAGCGATGAACGGGCGGGTGTGGGTGGCGGAAGTGCGAGGTGCCGCGGATCCGAATTGTTCATAGCTGCCGCTTCGGCTCGCCCTGGTTTTGCCCTGTCACCGGTCCCCAGGGGCGCCATTCCCAGGAGAGTGCATGCGGAGCTCGTCATGAACAACTTCGGCAGAAGACTCAGGGCACTACGCGAAACGCGAGGTATGACTCAGCGTCAGTTGGCTGAACTGTCCATGGTGAGTATCCGGGCGATCCGGGATCTGGAGTCCGGGCGGGTAAGCAAGCCGCAGCGGCACACGGTGCGGCTGCTCGCTGAGGGACTGCGGCTGCCTGCGGCAGAACGCGTCCGCTTCGACAGCTTGATGGGCCACGCGGGGCCCTGGACGGAGCAGGAGCCCGAGGTGGCACCGGGACTCTCCCCGCCGCCCAGCCCGCTCGACGGGCTCATCGGCAGGAGTCGGGAGACCACGTTGCTGCGGGAGCTGCTCTCAAGCCGCGAGGAACGGTTGATCGGCCTCACCGGTCTGGCCGGGGTGGGCAAGACCCGACTGGCCCAGGAGGTGGCCAATGACGCTGCCCGGGAGTCGAAAGCGGGCCGCGGCACGGTGGTGCTGTGGCGGGGCACGGCGGAGACCCAGCCACCCGGTCTTGTGCCGAGAGACTCAGCCGGGACGGTTCAGGACCGCGTCCGCCGCGGGCTTGACGCCCTGTGCGGGATCGGTGAGCCGGACATGGAGGAACTGAGGCGGCTGATAGGCCGTTGGCCTACCTTGATCGTGCTCGATGGACACGACCTGGTGTGGCCAGCGGTCGGGCGACTTGTCGAACTGGTCGGCAGCTGCCCCAGGCTGCGTGTCCTGTACACCGCCCGGCGGCCGGCCGAGGTTCCGGGCGAGCTGGTCGTGGCGATACGCCCGCTGGATGTTCCCGAGGACGGCGCTCCTCCGGGGCCGGGCACATCTGGCAGCTCCGGGAGGTCGAGTGGGAGTGGCGGCTGGACCGAAATCTCCTCGGTGCGGCTGTTGTTGCGGCACATCCGAAGGTATCGGCCGGACTTCAGGCCGGACCGGACCAGCAGTGCGGCTCTCGCGGCAGTCTGCCGAGGGCTGGATGGTATTCCTCGGGCCATCCAGGTCGCGGCGCCCTATTTCCTTGTGCACGAACCGGAGGTCATGCTGCGGCGGCTGCCCTCCCTGGTCGGCGACGTGCTGGCCGAGGGCGGCATAGATCTGGAGGGCGCACTGCTGCGGCTGGGGCATGACGAGGCCGCACTGCTTGACCACATGTCACCGGACAACAGGTGGTGGTCGGTGAGCGAGGTGGCCGAGGCGGTGGGCATACCGTTGAGTGCCGGCGCTCGGGCGGCACACAGTCTGCTGGCGCTCGGCCTGGTGACGTCCAGCACCGGTGTTCTCGGCACTCGATTCCGCGTCTTGGAGACGGTTCGCGCGCACCGTGCCGGCAGAATTCGTGAGGAAGCCGCGGTGAAGTCTGCCGCCTCTTCTGCCGGTGGCACTGCCGCTGTCAGGCCTTTTCCCGCATAGGGTCGTTCGCAAGGCGTCTCGTCTTGGAGGTTCCATCGTGCGGGTGCTCGGGTTCAGTGGAATGCATGACAGTGTCGCGTTCAAGCGACGTGAGATGCCCGATCTCGACTCCCGGCACTATCGGATAGTGCAGGGACTGGACGCGGCGGCGGCACTGGTCGACGACCGGGGCGTGGTGGCCGCTGCGGCGGAAGAACGTTTCACCGGCGAGAAGGCAACCGGGGCGTTTCCCCTGGAGGCCATCTCCTTCTGTCTGGAACGCGGCGGCATCACGATGTCTGAGGTGGATCGGGTCGCCTTCGGCTTCGACTATCGGCCGACGGAAGTTCATGAGGTCAGTGACCATACCAGGCGGCGATTCCGTGAAGTGTATTCGGCGGACGTCAGAATAGCGCTTCTGGACGCCCATTGGCCCGGCCTGGACTGGGGCGAGATTTTTGTGCCGGTTCCGCACCACCATGCCCACGCGGCGAGTTCCTACTACCTCAGTGGCTTCGAGGAGGCGCTCGTACTGGTCGCCGACGGCATGGGCGAAACGGAGAGCATGACCGTATTCCGAGCCGCAGGCGACGACCTGTCGGTGCTGCGGCAGGTGCCGGCGCTGCACTCGCTGGGGACGCTGTACGGCGTCGTCACGCTGTACCTCGGCTTCGACTTCGCGATGGACGAGTACAAGGTCATGGGGCTCGCGCCGTACGGTGACCGGACCCGCTACGCGCGAGAGCTGGAACGGCTGGTTCGGCTGGGGGAGCGGGGGCGCTACACCGTTCCCCTGCTGGGCGAGAACCGCGGCTGGCTGGAGAACGAGACCCAGGCCGGGGCGCTACGGGTGCTGACCGAGCTCTTCGGCGCTCCCCGGTCGCCCGGCGCGCCGGTGGAGCAGCGGCACATGGATGTCGCGGCCGCGGCGCAGGCCGTGTTGGAACGAACCCTGCTTCACGTGGTGCGGCACTTTACAGAGGAGACGGGGCTGCGGAAGCTCTGCCTGGCCGGTGGGGTGGCGTTGAACTGCGCCGCCAATGGTCTGCTCGCCCGCAGTGGGCTGGTCGAGCGGATGTTCGTCCAGCCCGCCTCCGGGGACGACGGGACCGCGCTGGGCGCGGCGCTCTACGCGCGTGCGCAGAACGGTCTCGCGCACCGGAGCCGTATGGGCATGCCGTACTGGGGGCCGGCGTTCAGCAACGAACAGATTTTCAAGGCCGTGGAGAGCACGCCCGGTTGCACGGCGCGCGGAGCCTCCCCAGTCGAGGTCGTCAACGAGACCGCACGCCACATATCAGAGGGGCGTGTGGTGGCCTGGTTCCAGGGGGCAATGGAGTTCGGGCCACGTGCACTGGGCAATCGAAGCATTCTGGCCGACCCACGTGACCCTGGAATGCGGGATCATCTCAACGCGGTGGTGAAGCAGCGCGAGGATTTCCGGCCCTTCGCCCCTGTGGTGCGACACGAAGATGTTCACCGTCTGTTCGACGTGGTGGCGGGCACCGAAGAGCAGTACGCCCACATGCTGTTTGTTGCCCAGGTAAAGGATGAATTCCGCGAGAAACTCCCGGCCGTGACACATGTGGACGGAACTGCCCGGGTCCAGGTGGTACGCCGAGAGGACAACGAGCGTCTGTGGGAGCTTATTCGCGTCTTCGGTGAGCTCAGTGGCGTTCCGGTGTTGCTCAACACTTCCTTCAACCTCCGTGGCCAGCCCGTGATAAGAGACCCCGACACCGCGCTGAGGACCTTCCTGCGTTCCGAGCTTGACTACTTGGTCATGGGAGACTATCTGGTGGCGCGCGATGCCCACTGATTTCTCCTTCTCGACCCTCAGCCTGCCTGGAGACCTCCCGGAACCGGTGGTGCCGCAGTTCTTCCGAGCCATCCGCGAAATACCCTGTCCCGAGGCGTCGGCGCTGCCGCTGACGGCTGGACTCGTGGCGGTGCTTGCCGGCTACACCGGCCACGCGACATTCGTTGTCGGCGACCGCCACTTCCGAGTCACTCCTGATACCACGGTCGGCGAACTCGCCCAGCAGGCCGGGCGCCGCGCCGACCGCGAGATCACCCTGGGCCCCTGGCTCACCTTACGGTCCGGCGTTGACTCACTCACCGCTGAATACGAGACTGACCGCTACTCACCCGCGCTCATCGAAGGTCTGTTGACCGACGTGCGCCGGGTGCTGGGCACATCAGGACCCACCACCGTGGCCGAGCTCGGCATCCGCCCGCTGGCCCTGGCCCACGCGCCGGCCGCCGCGCAGGCCGCCCCGGCGGCCAAGGTTCCGCCGGAAGGGGCCCTGGAACAGGCCATCGCCGAGGTGTGGTGCCAGGTCATCGAGCTGATCGCCCCGGAGGAGATCGGCCGAGACGACAACTTCTTCGCCCTTGGAGGTCACTCCCTCGCGGCGATCCGTGCCGCCAACCAACTGAGCGAACGGTACGGGGTGGACTTGCCCAAGGGGCTGATCAGCTTCGCGCCCACCCCACGGGAGGCGGCCCAAGCGATCGGTGCGGCCATCGAGGCACATCGGCTGGGCCAGGGCTTCGCCCCGGTGGTCGCTGATGCCCCGATGCCCCACTCAGAAGAAACCCCGCCGCCTGTCGCCCCGTCCCAGGAGGCGATATGGCTCTTCGAGCAGTGGCAGCCGGATACGGCGGCATACCACGTGCCATGGGCCATCGAGCTCACCGGCGCTCTGGAGCCGGACCGGCTCCGCCACGCCCTGGAGGCCGTGGTCGAGCGGCACGCGGTGCTCCGCACCGGTTTCGTCGCCGGAGACGACGGCTCTCCCGAGGCGGTTGTCGTCCCTCATGCGGCACCGCCCTGGGCCGTCCACGAGCTCGGCCGTGGGGGAGCGGCGGGGCCCGAGATCGGCTTGGCCGCCGAGGCGCTGATGGCCCGCCTGATCACAGAGACCTTCGACCTCTCGCAGCCGCCGCTGCTCCGTGCCGATCTGCTGTGCCTCGCCCCCGACCATCACATTCTGTTGCTGACCTTTCACCACCTCACCGTGGACGGCAGTTCGCTTGAGTATCTGCTCCGGGAACTGGCCATGGCCTACGAGGGGTGCGAACTCACGCCGCTGCCACTGCAGTTCCGAGACGTGGCCGCCTGGCAGCGCCGCGCGGCTGGCACTGAGCGCACCGCCGCGGCGCGGGCATACTGGCGCCAGGAGCTTGAGGAGGCGCCCGGCCCCGCCGCACTCCCCGGGGCCAGGGAACGCACCTCGCTACCCGACCACGTTGGGGACAGCGTCAGGGCCATTCTCGACGAAGCGCAGACCGGGGCGGTCCGTGCACTGGCCCAGCGCCTCGGTGTCACTCCCTTCGCGGTCCTCTTCACCGCCTTTCAGGTGCTGCTGCGGCGGCTGACCGGCCAGCACGACCTGGTGCTCGGCACCGCGGTAACCACCCGGGACGACGCGGAGTGCGAAGGGCTGATCGGGCCGTTCTTCAATACGTTGCCGGTGCGGACCCACGCCTCGGAAGGCACCCCTTTCGCGGAGCAGGCGCGGCAGAGCCAAGAACGGATTTCAGCGGCCTTGGCCTGGAAGGACATCCCTTTCCACACCCTGTGGGCGGGACGTGGCCTCGACCGGGAACCGGTGTACCGCATGCTCTTCGAGCTCAGTCAGCCCCCGCGGGTGCCGCCGCCGGCAGGTCTGGAGTGGAACTACCGCCTGCTCAGCCCGCCCGCGGCCAAGCTTGACCTCATCTTCAGCGTCACGGACCACGGATCCGCCCTCGAAGTCCAGGCCACATATGCCACCGACCGCTACGACCGGGCCACCGCGGAGCGGGTGGTGAGCGGCTATCGGGAGGTGCTGGCCGCCGCCTGTCCTGACCCGTTGCGCGACCTGCTGCGTCGGCTCTGGGTGGAGGTACTCTCCGTCCCCGCCGAACAGATCCACCCCTCCAGCGACTTCTTCGGGCTGGGTGGGCGTTCTCTGGACGCGGTACGGCTCAGCTCACGTCTGCGGAAGACGCTGCGGGTCGCGTTGCCAGCCGCGCAGCTCTTCCGCGCCGCCGGGTTCGACTCCCTGATCGATGTCATTCGCCACCACGCCACCGACCTGGACGCGCTGTACCGTCGCGCATCCCTCGCGCTCAGTGCCTGGGATTTGTCGGCGAATGAGCGTCAAGCGCTGATCGAAAGGCGGGACCATGTCTGAACGCCAGGAAAACGAAGGCACATTTCACGACGAGGAACTCCGCGCGTTCCTGTTGGAGGAGGCCGCGTCGCAGCCCGTGGCGCCGGGCGGCCCCGTGAACGGCGCGACGCCGCTCTCCTTCGCACAGCGAAGCATATGGTTCTTCGAGCAGTGGAAACCCGGTACGCCCACCTATAACGTCGGCAGTGCCTTCGCCGTCACCGGCTCGCTGGACGCCCGGCTCCTGGAGCGGGCGATGGAACAGGTGGTGCGCCGGCACCCGGCCCTGCGTACCGGGTTCGCCTCCCGCAACGGCCACACCGTTCAGGTCGTGCACCCCGACTCCGTGGTGCCGTTCCGGCATCGTGACCTGTCCGGGGCGGCCCACGAGGACAGAGCGGCCGAGGCCCGGGCCCTTGCCGAGGAGGAAGTGCGGCGGCCGTTCGAACTGGACCAGGGCCGGCCGCTGCGTGCGCTGCTCCTACGACTGGCCGAGGACAGCCATCTGCTGGTGCTGACCGTGCACCACATCGTCTGCGACGGGCTGTCGACGGGGGTCATCCTGCGCGACCTCGCGCGCTCCTACGAGGCACTGATCAGCGGGCGGGACGGCGCGCTGCCCACCGCCCCCGGCTACCCCGAGTTCGCCGCCTGGGAGCGGGAACGATGGGAGTCGGGTACCGGGGTGGACGGACTCGACCACTGGCTGCGCCGACTCGACGGCGCCCCCGAGGTCACCCAGTTGCCCCACACCGGCCCACGCCCCACGGAACAGACCTTCGCCGGCGAGACGTCGCTGCTCGAGATGCCGGAACGGTTGAGCGCCCTGCTGGGCGAGCGGTCAGCCGCGCTGCGGGTCACCCCTTTCATCCTGCTGTACGCCGCCTTCGCCGCCTTCGTCGCCCGGTACACCTCGCAGGAGGACATCGTCCTCGGCACCCCCATGGCGATTCGGCACGGCGCGGACTCGGGGCTGAACCTCGACGAGACGGTCGGCCCGTTGATCAACACCCTGCCGCTGCGCACCGATCTGACCGGTGACCCCCGGTTCCGAGAGCTCCTCGATCGGGTCAGGGACACCGTGGCCGACGCCCAGGAGCACGCCGAAGTGCCGTTCGAGCGGATCTCCGACGCGGTGCGGCGTGGGCAGCGGGTGCTCAGCCACCATCCCGTGTTCCAGGTGGTGTTCGGCGTCCAGGAGGAACCTGCCGCGGGCCACCGGTTGGGTGAGGCCGTACTCACCCCCGAACCCGTCGATCGGGCCACCGCGAAGTTCGACATGACCTGGAACGTCATTATCGGCGCCACCACCAGGATCGAACTCGAGTACAACACCGACCTCTACACCCGCGCCGAGGTCGAGTCGATGGCGGCCTCCTACCTGGTGTTGCTCGACGCCTTCCTCGACGCCCCGGACACCCGGATCGGGCGGGTGGCCCTGGTCGACCCCGCCACCCGCGCGCCCGTCCTCCGCCGCCGGCCCGGTCGGGACGACGACTCTTGTCTGCACCAGCGCGTGGCCCGGTGGGCCGAACGGACGCCCGACGCCATCGCGGTGTCCGACGGCGAACGGCAGCTGACCTATGCCGATCTCGACGCGCGCGCCACGGACCTGGCCGGACGGCTGCGGAACGCCGGGGTGCGACCGGGCGAGCTGGTGGGCCTGGCGCTCCCCCGATGCGCCGACCTTGTGGTCAGCGTCCTGGGAGTGCTCAAGGCCGGGGCGGCCTACGTGCCGCTCGACCCGGAGTACCCGGCAGAACGGCTGGACTTCCTCCGCGCCGACGCCGAGCTCTCCGTGGTGATCTCCCGAAGCGCCGTGCTCGACCGGCTGCCCGGCGAGGACTGGCTCGTCATCGACCTCGACGCCCCCGACCAACCCGCCGGGGGCGGGCCGGGCGCGGCCGCGGCGCCGGACGCCGCCGGCTCACCGGACGGCCTCGCCTACGTCATCTACACCTCGGGCTCCACCGGCAGGCCCAAGGGCGTCGCGGTCACCCACCGCAACGTCAGCCGGCTGTTCTCGGCCGTCGAGGAGTGGTACTCCTTCGGCTCATCCGACGTCTGGCCGCTGTTCCACTCCTACGCCTTCGACGTCTCGGTCTGGGAGATGTGGGGCGCGCTGCTGCACGGCGGCCGGCTGGTCATCGTCGACCACCTCGTGAGTCGTTCGCCGCACGACCTACTGGAGCTCCTGGCCCGCGAGCGGGTCACGGTGCTCAACCAGACGCCTTCGGCCTTCCGCGCCCTGGAGGCCGCCGAGGCCGAGTCCTCCGTCGAACTCGGCCTGCGGCTGGTGATCTTCGCCGGCGAGGCGCTCGACCTGGCCAGCGTGGGCCGCTGGTTCGCCCGGCACGGCGACGCCACACCGCGGCTGGTCAACATGTACGGCATCACCGAGACCACCGTGCACTCCACATACCACCCGCTCACCGAGGCCGACACCGCCGGCGGTGCCAGCCCGATCGGGGTGCCGCTCCCCGACCTGGCCCTCTATGTGCTCGACCGCTGGGGCAACATCGCCCCACGGGGCGTGGTGGGCGAGATACACGTCGCGGGCGGCGGCGTGGCGACGGGCTACCTGCGCCGGCCAGGACTGACGGCCACCCGCTTCGTGGCCTGCCCCTTCGGCGAGCCGGGCGAACGGATGTACCGCAGCGGCGACCTGGCCCGCTACCGCCAGGACGGCTCCATCGAGTACCTGGGGCGCGCCGACGACCAGGTCAAGGTCCGCGGCTTCCGCATCGAGACCGGCGAGATCGAGGCGGTGCTGACCGAGCACCCGGCCGTCCGCAATGCCGCGGTCCTGGCCAGGTGGGACGACGGCGCGCCCAGCGGGCGGCTGATCGGCTATGTGACGGCCGGCCAACGCGTGACCAGCGACGAACTCCGCGCCTATCTCGCGGGCCGGTTGCCCGAGTACATGGTTCCGCGGACCTTCCTGGTGCTTGACGCCTTCCCGATCACCGCCAACGGCAAGATCGACCGTGCCGCCCTGCCCGCACCCGACGGCACCCGACCCGAACTGTCACAGGGGTACGTCGCCCCCAACGGTCCGGCCGAGACGGCGATCTGCGAGGTCCTGGCGGAGGTGCTCGGCCTGGACCGGGTCGGCGTGCTCGACAACTTCTTCGACCTCGGGGGCGACTCCATCCGCAGCCTCCAGGTCATCGGCCTGGCGAAGGAACGTGGCTGGCGGATCACCCTGCAGGATCTCTTCCGCACCCCGGTGGCCGGCGAGATCGCCGCCCGCGCACAGCGGGTAGACCCCGCGTCCACCTCCCCGGCGCGGGAGCCGTTCGCCCTGATCGGTGCGGCGGACCGGCAGTCGCTGCCGGACGACGTGATCGACGCCTACCCGGTCTCCACGCTCCAGGCAGGAATGGTCTACCACATGGAGCGGGACCCCGAGAACCTGCCGTTCCACAACGTCAACAGCTGGCACCTGAAGGCGCCCTACGACGCCGAACGGTTCGCCCGGGCCGTCCAGGACGTTATCGACCGGCACCCGATGCTGCGCACGTCCTTCGACTTCGCCAACTACTCCGAACCCCTACAACTGGTCCACGAGAGCGCCTCGATGCCGCTGGTGGTCGAGGACCTGTCGGGGCTGTCGGATGACGAGCGGGAATCCGCCATCCAGGAGATGTTCCACCGGGAGCGGCACACTCCGCTCGACCTGTCCAGGGGCCCGCTGCTGCGCGGCGTCCTCCAGCGCCGCGGCGACGACACCTTCCAGTGGACGCTCACCGAACACCACGCGATCTTCGACGGGTGGAGCATGATGAGCTTCCACGCCGAGTTGTTCGAGCGCTACCTGCAACTGCTCCACGATCCGGATGCCCCCCACACCGCACCACCGCGCTCCGCCTACAGTGCGTTCGTCGCGGCCGAGCGTGCGGACACCGCCTCGCCCGAGGCCCAGAAGTTCTGGACCAGGTATCTGGTAGGCGCCCGCCCGGTCCTTCTGCCCCGCTGGCCGGTCACCGAGCCCGCCCCCGCCGAGCGTCATGACACCGCCAAGGACGGCGAGTTCACCGACGACATGCGGAACTGGCGGTTCACCTCCACCACGCAGGCCACCCACCGAGCCCTGGAACTGCTCCTCCCCGACCGCATCATCAGCGGGGTACACCGGCTCGCCGCACAGCTCGGTGTGCCCGTCAAGTCGGTGCTGCTGGCCGCACATCTCAAGGTCATCGGCTTGGCCACCGGGCAGAGCGACGTCATCAGCGGGCTGACCTCCAACGGCCGCCCGGAGGACGTCGACAGCACTCAGGTGCTCGGCATGTATCTCAACATGCCGCCACTCCGCGTCGATCTGGCCGGCGGCAGCTGGGCCGATCTCGTTCGACGGGTTTACGCGGCGGAGCAGGAGATCCTTCCGTACCGCCGCTACCCGCTCGCCAACATCCAGTGGGACGCGGGTGGCCAGGAACTCTTCGACAGCACCTTCGTCTACTTGCACTTCCACGTCCTCAGTCACGCACTGAGCAACGGGGTCTCCTTCCTCAGCGGCGGGGTGGCATCACGCGCCGACTACCGGGCCGAGCCCACCAACTACGCGCTCTCCACGGGACTGCTCCGCGACCCGGTCTCGGCGCGGACGCTGCTGCGGATGGACTACTACACCGCCAAGGTCTCCGACGCCCAGGCCAGGAACATCCAGGGGCTCTACGTGGCCGTACTGGACGCGATGACCGACGCCGAGGCACGCCATGAGGCGTTCTCGCCACTCCGTGGCGCCGAGTCGGAGCGCGTACTCACCGAGTGGAACGGCCCGGACCGGGAGTACCGCACCGATCGCTGCGTGCACGAGCTCTTCGAGGAGCAGGTGCGGCGCACCCCAGCCGCGACGGCCGTCACGGACGGCACCACCGAGCTCAGCTACGCCGAGCTCAACCACCAGGCCAACCAGCTGGCGCACTGGCTGCGCGAGCGCGGCGCGGGCCCGGAGACCGTGGTGGCCGTGCGCAGTCACCGCGATGCCCGGCTGATGGTGCTGCTGCTCGGCGTGCTCAAGTCCGGCGCGGCCTACCTGCCGCTGGACCCGGCCCACCCGTCGGACCGGCTGGCCTACGTGCTCCAGGACGCCGAGGTGTCCCTGGTACTGACCCGGAACGCCACCCGCGACGGGGTCCCTGACGGCCCGTGGGAGACGGTGAACACCGACGCGCTGACGGCGGAGTTGGCCGGGCTGCCGACCCGTGACCCGGCGAGCACGAGCACCCCGGGCAACCTGATGTACGTCATCTACACCTCCGGCTCCACCGGCCGGCCCAAGGGCGTGCTGGTGCAGCACTCGGGCGTCGCCAACTACCTGGGGTGGTGTGAGGAGGAGTACGCCTCCAGGGGGACGGGCGGCGCGCCGTTGTTCTCCTCGATCGCCTTCGACATGGTGGTGCCCAACATCTACACGCCGCTGATCCGGGGCGAGCGGCTGTGTGTGCTGCACGACGACCTGGATCCGGTGGATCTGGCCGAACGGCTGGCCGAGTGGGCGCCGTTCAGCTTCATCAAGATGACGCCCGGCCATCTGGAGCTCCTGCGCGAGGTGTTGCCGCCCGAGCGGCTCAGCGGCCTGGCCGCGACCCTGGTGGTCGGCGCCGACGCCTTCCCCTCCCACGTCCTGGCCAACTGGTCTGAGGTCGACAGGACTTCGGCGCTCCTCAACGAGTACGGCCCGACCGAGGCGTCCGTCGGCAACACCACCTACCACCCCGACCCCCTGAGCCCGTCGGCGGCATCCGGCGGTCTGGTGCCCATCGGTCGTGCCATTCCCAACACCACGATGTACGTGCTCGACCAGTCACTGGTCCCGGTGCCCGTGGGCGTCACCGGAGACCTGTACATCGGCGGCGACTGCGTGGTCCGCGGTTACGCGCGGATGCCCGGCACCACCGCCGCTCGGTTCGTTCCCGACCCGTTCCGCGGCACTCCGGGGGCGCGGATGTACCGCACCGGCGACCTCGGTCGCTGGCTGCCGGACGGCCAGCTGGAGTTCCTGGGCCGGGACGACGACCAGGTCAAGGTGGACGGCTACCGCATCGAACTCGGCGAGGTGGAGGCCGCGATGGCGGCGCATCCGGCGGTTCGGCAGGCGGTGGCCTCGGTGGTGGACGGCGAGCAGTCCCGCCGGCTCGTCGGCTACTACGTCACCGCGGAGGCGGACGGCGGCGGGCGCCAGGAGACCGGACACGAGCTGCGGCGCTGGCTCGCCGAGCGGCTTCCCTCCTACCTGGTGCCCAGCGTGCTGGTGCCGATCGACCGGCTGCCGCTCAACGCGAACGGCAAGGTCGACCGCAAGACACTGCCGCACCCGCAGCGCACCGGCGCCCTGGCCCTGGAGAGCCACCAGCCGCCCGGCACCCCGCTCGAGGAACTGCTGGCCGCGCTCTGGAAGGAGGTGCTGGGCGTGACCGATGTCGGTCGCTCCGACACCTTCTTCGGCCTCGGCGGAAACTCACTGCTCGCCACGAGGCTGGTGTTCCGGCTGCGGCGGGAGCTGGGCGTTCAGGTGTCGCTCGACACGCTGCTCCGCGCGGCCTCACTCCGTCGGATGGCCGTCGAGTTGGGTACGGAGCTCCGCACGGCACACGGTGACGAGGTCGCCGCCCTCCTGCTCGGCCCGGCCGCCACGGACACCGAGCTGAAGACGGGAGGAGCACGACCGTGAGCGCTGATCTGTTCAGCAGCCTGACCAGCCTGTCGCCCGCACAACAGCGGCTACTGCGGCACCGCCTCGGCGGCCGGCCGACGCGGCCAGGCGGCGCCACGGGACCCGAGCTCGGACCCCGGCGGCGCCCGCGTGAGCTGCCGCTCTCCTATGCCCAGCAACGGCTGTGGTTCCTCCACCGCTTCGAGAACGACCTCAGCTACCACCAGGTCTTCGCCGTTCGGTTGACCGGTCGGCTCGATCGCGCCGCGCTTGAGGCGGCCCTGGGCGACCTGGTGGAACGACACGAGGTGCTGCGCACCGTCTATCCCGATCGCGACGGCGTTCCTCGGCAGCGGATCCTCACCCCGGACGAGGGCCGCCCCCGGCTCACGATCCGCCGTTCCCCGGCCCCCGGCGACGAGAGGCTGTCGCGCGAACTCGCGGCGGCAAAGCGGCCCTTCGACCTGACCGTCGAGCCACCACTGCGCGCCACCCTGATCGTCCTCGGCCCCAGAGAGCACGTCCTCCACCTGTTGCTGCACCACATCGCCACCGACTGGCACTCCGGCTGGACGCTGCACCACGACCTGTGGACGGCCTTCACCGCCCGAAGCGCCGGGCGGCCCCCGAACCTGGCCCCGTTGCCCCTGCAGTACGCCGACTACGCGCTCTGGCAGCGCGAGTGGCTCGGCGACGAGAACGACCCGACCAGCCTTCAGGCCCGGCAGCTCGCGTACTGGACACAGCGGCTGGCCGGCGTCCCCGAGGAGCTGCCGCTGCCCGTCGACCGGCCACGCACGGAGCACACCGGCAACGAAGGGGCCTCGCACACCGTCCGGCTGGACGCGGAGTCGCATCGGCGGCTGGCCGCGTTGGCGCGCGACCACGACGCGACCCTCTTCATGGCGCTCCAGGCGGCGGTCGCGGCGCTGCTGACCCGACTCGGCGCGGGCACCGACATCGTGCTCGCCTTCCCGACCACCGGCCGCACGGAAGCGGAACTCCAGGAGTTGGTGGGCTTCTTCGTCAACACCCTGGTGCTGAGGGCCGACACCTCGGGGGAGCCGTCCTTCGCCGAACTCCTTGGCCGGGTAGGGGAGGCGGCGCTCGGCGCCTACGCCCACCAGGACGTCCCCTTCGAACGGTTGGTGGAGGCCGTCAACCCCGAGCGGGTGCCTGGCCGGCACCCGCTCGCCCAGGTGACGGTCGGCCTCACGGGTGGCACCGCGAACGTCGGCAGCCTGCCCGGGCTGGCAGTCGAACAGGTCCCGACAAGTACCGGCGCCGTTCACTTCGATCTGATGGTCTCCTTCGTCGAGCACCGGGGGCCGGACGGTGAGGTCGGCGGGATCGACGTCGAACTCGCCTACAAGGTTGACCTGTTCGATGCGGGCACCGTCGAGGCGATGGCGGCCCGGCTGCGTCGGCTGCTGTCTGCGGTGGTCGCCGACCCACGACGGCCGATCACCGACATCGACCTGCTCGGCGACGAGGAACGCCGCCAGGTCCTCACCGCCTGGCAGGGCCCCGAGACGCCCGCACCGGACACCTCGATCCCGGTGCTCTTCCGCGCACAGGTGGCCCGCGCCCCCAGGGCGACGGCCCTCTCCGACGGCCGGAACAGCTGGACCTACGCCGAACTGGACGCCTGGAGCGACCAGATCGCCGACACCCTCCTCGACCACGGCGTGACCGCCGAGGACCGCGTCGCCATCCTCATGGAACGCGCACCAGCCACCGTCGCCACCCTCCTCGGCACCCTCAAAGCCGGCGCCGCCTACCTCCCCCTCCGCACCACCGACCCCACACAACGGCAGCTGGAGATGGTCAGGGTCGGCCAACCCGGGCTGCTGCTCTGCGACGCCGCCACCGACCGTCTCGCCCAGGCGCTGCCCCTGACCAGGCTTGTGGTGGCGGCTCAACCACCGGCCGAGGCCCTGGCCTTCACCCCCGCGTTCCGCTGGCCCGCCATCCACCCTGATCAGGTGGCCTGCGTGCTCTCCCCGTCCGGACCCTCCGGCGGAACCGGAGGCGTGGCGGTCACCCATCGCGCCATCGCCGGCCTCGTCAAGGAGCGGTCCCCGGGTGCGACCGCGCGCCGGCGCACGCCGCTCGGCTACGACGCCTCCACCCACGACCTGTGGGTGCCGCTGCTGTCCGGCTCCCGGATCGACGTCGACCGTATCGGCACGGACGAGGTGTTCGCAGGCGCCCGCGTCTACGTGCTCGACGAGCGGCTGCGCCCCTGCCCGCCAGGCGTCGCCGGGGAGATCTACCTCGCCGGCGACGCGCTCGCCCGCGGCTACCTCGGACAACCGGCGCTCACCGCGGAGCGCTTCGTCGCCTGCCCCTTCTCCCCACCGGGTCAACGGATGTACCGCACCGGCGACCGGGCACGCTGGACCCTCCAGGGCGACCTCGAGTACTCCCACCGGGCGCTCCCGGCGCCCCGGGGGAACGCCGGCGCCCCGGAGACCACGCGCCCACCCGTCTCGGACGACGAGCGGCGGCTGTGCGAACTCTTCGCTCGCGTTCTGGAGATCGACACCGTCGCGCCCGAGCAGAACTTCTTCGCCGCTGGCGGCACCTCACTGCTGCTGATCCGACTGAGTGCGCTGGTCCGTAAGGAGTTCGGCCGGGACCTGGCCGCCCGTCAGGTCTTCGCCAACCCCACCCCCGCCGCACTCGCCCGCCTCCTCAACCCTGACACGGAACCCGCTGACCGCACCACCGACTGGCCACTGCTACATCCCGGCGCCGCCGACGGCCACCCACCCGTCCTCGCCCCCGTCCAGCAGGGAATCTGGTTCCTCCACCAACTCGAAGAACACCGAGCCACCTACAACGTCACCCTCGCCATCCGCATCACCGGCCCCCTCGACACCACCGCCCTCAACCAAGGCCTCCACGACCTCATCACCCGCCACGACACCCTCCGCACCCTCATCCCCGACCACGACGGCCAACCCCGACTCCACACCCTCCCACCAACAGCCATCACCAACCCCCTCACCACAACCACCACCACCGAGGCAGAGCTGTCCCGAGAGCTGGAGCGGTTCGCCCAACGGGAATTCGACATCGAGCAGGACATCCCCCTGCGGGCCTGTCTCTTCCGGATCGGCGACGACGAGAACCACCACGTCCTCTCCCTCGTCTTCCACCACCTCGCCATCGACGGCTGGTCGACCAACACCCTGTGGACCGACCTCACCACCGCCTACCAGGCCCTGTCTCTTATACCCATCTGACGCTGCCGCCGACTTAATAGGTGTAGATTT
>NZ_SMKC01000097.1 GCF_004348315.1 Streptomyces sp. 8K308
GTTGACGGGGGTGGGGACAATGGGGGGATGACCGAGACATCCGTCTGTTTGGCCGACCCCCACCTCCGGTACGCGACACAGTCGCCGCCCGACGCGCCGCGCGAGGTGGTGGTCCTGGGGTCCACCGGCTCCATCGGCACCCAGGCCGTCGACGTGGTGCTGCGGAACCCGGAGCGCTTCCGGGTCACGGCGCTGTCCGCCGGCGGCGGGAACGTCGAGCTGCTGGCCGAGCAGGCGCACCGGCTGCGGGTGACCGCCGTCGGCGTCGCGCGCGCGGAGCGCGCGGGCGCGCTGCGGGAGGCGCTGCGCGCGCGGTACGGCGCGGGCGAGGCGCTGCCCGAGATCCTGGCCGGGCCGGACGCGGCGACCGAGCTCGCGGCCCGCTCCTGCCACACCGTGCTCAACGGCATCACGGGATCCATCGGCCTCGCCCCTACCCTGGCGGCGCTCGAGGCCGGGCACGTGCTGGCGCTGGCCAACAAGGAGTCCCTGATCGTCGGCGGGCCGCTGGTCACCGGGCTCGCCAAGCCGGGCCAGATCGTGCCGGTCGACTCCGAGCACTCGGCGCTCTTCCAGGCACTGCTCGGCGGTACCCGCGCCGAGGTGGCCCGGCTCGTCGTGACGGCGAGCGGCGGTCCCTTCCGCGGGCGGAAGCGGGCGGAGCTGACGCACGTCACCCCGGCGGACGCGCTGGCGCACCCCACCTGGGCCATGGGCCCGGTGATCACCATCAACTCGGCCACCCTCGTCAACAAGGGCCTCGAGGTGATCGAGGCGCACCTGCTCTACGGGATCCCGTTCGACCGTATCGAGGTCGTCGTCCACCCCCAGTCGTACATCCACTCCATGGTGGAGTTCACCGACGGCTCCACGCTCGCCCAGGCCAGCCCGCCGGACATGCGGATGCCCATCGCGCTGGGGCTCGGCTGGCCCGAGCGGGTGCCGGGGGTGGCCGCGCCCATCGACTGGACCCGCGCGCACACCTGGGAGTTCCTGCCGCTGGACACCGATGCCTTCCCCTCTGTGCCGCTCGCCTGCCGGGTGGGTAGCCTCGGCGGTACCGCGCCCGCGGTGTTCAACGCGGCCAACGAGGAGTGCGTCGACGCCTTCCTCGCCGGCCGGCTGCCGTTCACCGGGATCGTGGACACGGTTGCTCAGGTGATCGAGGAGCAGGTCGTGGGAGAGCGCACGGCCCCCTCCGGAACCTCCCTGACCCTGCCGGACGTCCTCGAAGCGGAGACCAGGGCGCGCGCCCGCGCCCGCGAGCTGGCCGGGACCACCGGCCGGACGACGACGGAGGCGACCACGGCATGACCACTCTGATGTTCATCCTCGGGATACTCGTCTTCGTCGTGGGACTGCTGTTCTCCATCGCCTGGCACGAGCTCGGCCACTACTCCATGGCCCGCATGTTCGGCGTCCGGGTGCCGCAGTTCATGGTCGGCTTCGGCCCGACCCTCTGGTCGCGGCACGGCAAAGAGACCGAGTTCGGCATCAAGGCCATCCCGTTCGGCGGCTACATCCGCATGATCGGTATGTTCCCGCCCGGGGACGACGGCAAGGTGCGCAAGCGCTCCACCTCCCCGTTCCGCGGCATGATCGAGGACGCCAGGGCGGCCGCCTTCGAGGAGCTGCAGCCCGGCGACGAGAAGCGCCTGCTGTACACCCGCAAGCCCTGGAAGCGGTTCCTCGTGATGTTCGCCGGGCCCGGGATGAACCTGATCCTGGCCGTCGGCATCTTCCTCGGCGTGCTGATGGGCTTCGGCGTCAACACCCAGACCACCACCGTCGCCACCGTCTCCGAGTGCGTGATCGCGCAGAGCGAGGAGCCGCGCGACTGCCAGGCCGGGGACACCCCGGCGCCGGCCGCCGCCGCGGGGCTGCGCGCCGGGGACGTGATCACCGCCTTCGACGGCGAGCCCATCGACGACTGGAGCACCCTCCAGCAGCGCATCCGCGACACCACGGGCGCCGCCACCATCACCGTCGACCGCGACGGCCAGACGCTCGAACTCCACGCCGACCTCATCGAGAACCAGGTCGCCAGGACCGACGGCAACGGCGGCTACGTCGAGGGCGAGTACGTCACCGCCGGGTTCCTCGGCTTCTCGCCGGCCAGCGGCGTCGTCCAGCAGGACTTCGGGCAGGCCATCGACCGCATGGGCGACATCATGACCACCGGCGTCGAGGCCATGATCGACATACCGTCCAAGATCCCGGGACTGTGGGACGCGGCCTTCGGCGGCGGCGAGCGCGAGCCGGACTCCCCGATGGGCGTGGTCGGCGCGGCCCGCGTCGGCGGCGACATCTTCACCCTCGACATCCCGGCCAGCCAGCAGATCGCCACCGCGCTCTTCCTGATCGCCGGCTTCAACCTGTCGCTCTTCCTGTTCAACATGCTGCCGCTGCTGCCGCTGGACGGCGGGCACATGGCGGGCGCCGTGTGGGAGTCGGTCCGCCGCGGCTTCGCCAAGGTGACCAGGCGCCCCGACCCGGGCCCGTTCGACGTCGCCCAGCTGATGCCCGTGGCCTATGTGGTGGCCGGGGTGTTCATCTGCTTCACCCTGCTGGTGCTGGCCGCCGATATCGTCAACCCCGTGCGGTTGACGGGGTGAGGTGCCGTAGTCTCAACTCCTGAGCCCGGGCCACGCGCCCGCCCGTCCGTACCGTGGGGTTTCACCAAGCCATGACAGCCATCTCGCTGGGCATTCCGTCCGTTCCGACCCGACTGGCCGAGCGCCGGGCCAGCCGTCAGATCCAGGTCGGATCCGTCGCCGTGGGAGGTGACGCGCCGGTCTCCGTCCAGTCGATGACGACCACGCGCACCTCCGACATCGGCGCCACCCTGCAGCAGATCGCGGAGCTGACCGCCTCCGGCTGCCAGATCGTGCGGGTCGCCGTCCCCACCCAGGACGACGCGGACGCGCTGCCGGTAATCGCCCGCAAGTCCCAGATCCCGGTCATCGCCGACATCCACTTCCAGCCCAAGTACGTGTTCGCCGCCATCGACGCCGGCTGCGCCGCCGTCCGCGTGAACCCGGGCAACATCAAGAAGTTCGACGACCAGGTCAAGGAGATCGCCAGGGCCGCGGGCGACGCCGGCACCCCGATCCGGATCGGCGTCAACGCCGGCTCGCTCGACAAGCGGCTGCTCGCCAAGTACGGCAAGGCCACTCCCGAGGCGCTCGTGGAGTCCGCGCTGTGGGAGTGCTCGCTCTTCGAGGAGCACGGCTTCCGGGACATCAAGATCTCCGTCAAGCACAACGACCCGGTCGTCATGGTCAACGCCTACCGGCAGCTCGCCGCCCGGTGCGACTACCCGCTGCACCTCGGCGTCACCGAGGCAGGACCCGCCTTCCAGGGCACCATCAAGTCGGCCGTGGCCTTCGGCGCGCTGCTCAGCGAGGGCATCGGCGACACCATCCGGGTCTCCCTCTCGGCGCCGCCCGTGGAGGAGGTCAAGGTCGGCATCCAGATCCTGGAGTCGCTCAACCTCCGCCAGCGCGGCCTCGAGATCGTCTCCTGCCCGTCCTGCGGTCGCGCCCAGGTCGACGTCTACAAGCTGGCCGAGGAGGTCACCGCCGGGCTCACCGGCATGGAGGTCCCGCTGCGGGTGGCCGTCATGGGCTGCGTGGTCAACGGCCCGGGCGAGGCCAGGGAGGCCGACCTCGGCGTCGCCTCGGGCAACGGCAAGGGCCAGATCTTCGTCAAGGGCGAGGTCATCAAGACCGTGCCCGAGTCCAGGATCGTGGAGACCCTGATCGACGAGGCCATGAAGATCGCCGAGCAGATGGAGAAGGAAGGCGTCGCCTCGGGGCAGCCCGAGGTCTCCGTGAGCTGATCAGGACCGGCCGGTCACGGCGGGGGGCATCCTGAGCGTGCGCCGGTAGCATGCCAGCACCGCTCACGTCCCTCGAACACAAGGCGCCGTCCCCCGTGCTGACCACGTCCACCACCCGGGTCCTGGAACCCACCGACCTCAGCGGCGCGCTCGCCGTGCTCGACCAGGACCCGGTGGCCAACGCCTTCGTCACCGCCCGGGTGCTCGACTCCGGCCTCGAACCGCCCTATCTGGGCGGCGAGATGTGGGGCTACTACCGCCGCGGCCGGTTGGTCTCGCTCTGCTACGCCGGCGCCAACCTGGTGCCGGTCTGCGCGGGACCCGCCGCCGTCCGGGCCTTCGCCGACCGGGCCCTGCGCCAGGGCCGCCGGTGCTCGTCCATCGTCGGCCCGCTCGACCCGACCGCCCGCCTGTGGTCCCACCTCGAGCCGTACTGGGGGCCCGCCAGGCAGCTGCGCCACCGGCAGCCCCTGATGACCACCGACCGGGTGCCCGCCGACGTCACCCCCAACCCGCTGGTGCGGCGGATGCGCAAGGACGAGATGGACCTCGTGCTGCCCGCCGCCGTGGCCATGTTCACCGAGGAGGTCGGGATCTCCCCGCTGGACGCGGCGGACGGCGGCCTCGCCTACCAGTCCCGGGTCGCCGAGACGGTCGGCACCGGGCGCTGCTTCGGCCTCGTCGAGGACGGCCGGGTGGTCTTCAAGGCCGAGATCGGCGCCGTCACCCCGCACGCCTGCCAGCTCCAGGGCGTCTGGACGGCCCCTGAGGCGCGCGGTCGCGGCCTGGCCACCGCCGGCCTCGCCACCGTGCTGCGGCACGCCCTCGACGAGGTCGCGCCGGTGGTCAGCCTCTATGTCAACGACTTCAACGCCCCGGCGCTCGCCGTCTACCGTCGGCTCGGCTTCGTCGAGGCCGGCGCCCTGATGAGCGTCCTGTTCTGACCGCCCGCCGCCGCGCCAGGTCGTTCCGCCGGCCATTCGCGGGTGCCGGGCGCGACTTCGGCGGTGGGTCGCGTTAGCCTCCCCGCATGACACCATCTGCCGGGGAGGCCGCCCCCGACGCCTGGGACATCGCCGTCGCACCGCTCGACCTCGCCGCCCGGGTGGACGAGGCGCTGGCCGTGCAGGCGCAGGCGTTCGGCCTGAGCGACGAGGAGGTGGCGGTGCGCCGCCACATCGTCCAGCGCCACCTGGCCAGCCCCGGCGCCCGCGCCCTGGGCGCCACCACCACCGAGGGGCGGCTCGTCGGCTTCGTCTACGGGATGCCCAACGACCGGGCGCAGTGGTGGTCCACGGTCGTCGAGCCCTACCTGCGCCGCGCCGGCAACGACGCCTGGCTCACCGACTCGTTCACCATCACCGAGTTGCACGTGCTCCCCGCCTACCAGCGGCGCGGCATAGGTCGCCGGCTGATCACCACGCTCACCGACGCGGCCGCCGAGCCCCGCTCGATCCTTTCCGCCGTGGACACCGAGAGCCCGGCCCGCGCCCTGTACCGCAAGCTCGGCTACCAGGACCTGGCACGCCGGGTCCTCTTCCCCTCCGCGCCCTGCCCCTACGCCGTGATGGGCGCCCACCTGCCGCTCCGCCGCTGGTAGCGCGGCACGGCTACAGCCAGGCCGCGAACTCAAGCAGGGCCTCCGCCTCCGGACGCCGCCCCGCCGACAGCGCCCGGCCGGCCGACTCCACCGCGCGGAACAGCGCCCAGCCGCGCAGCCGTTCGGCGGACAGCTCGACCGAGTCGGCGAGCCTGGCGATACGGCGCCTGGTGATCGAGGCGGCGCCCGGCGAGGCCACCAGGTCGTGCAGCCGGTCCCGCGCCAGCCGGGCCAGGTCGTAGGCCCGCTCGCCCACCACCGGCTCCGGGCCGACCGCGAGCCAGGGCGCGCGCTCCGCGTCCGAGGCCAGCACCGCGCCCTGCCGGAAGTCCCCGTGCAGCAGCAGCCGCTCCGGCTCCGCCGCCAGCAGTTCGTCCCGGGCCGCCAGCGCCTCGTCGACCAGCGGCCCGGCGTCCGCCGCGGCCAGCGCGCCGCCCCGCAGCGCCGCCGCCCGCGCGGCCGTGTGCTCCGCCACGGTCGGGAACGGATGTCCGTCGCCGGGGTCCACCCACAGCCGACGCACCGCCGAGACGGCCTCCAGCATCGCCTTGGCCTCGGGCAGCGAACGCAGCGAGGTCTCCCCGTGCAGTCGCTCGAGCAGCAGCGCGCCGGCCGCTGGATCGCAGCGCAGCGCACGGACCGCTCCCAGGCCGTCCCAGCGGCGCAACGCCGCCTCCTCGAGCGCCGCAGGCCGCCAGGGCGCGCATATCTTCAACGCGGCCCGGCCGCCGTCGGCACCCCCGACGAGCACCACCATGCTGGTGCGGCCGCCCGGCGCCGCCACCCGCTCCGGCGTCAGCTCCCAGCGGTCCAACACCCCGGCGACCAGATCGGGCAGCCCGGCCAGCCACTCGGCGGCCTCGGGCGGGCCGGCCGAGGCCAGTCGTGCCGGCGGCGCCAGCTCCATCGTCAACGACTTCCCTCCATGTCGTACTCGGCGAGCCCGGGGAACGGCGTCCCCGCGCCGCGCCAGCGGGCCGCGCGGACCGCCGCCTCGCTCAGGGCGGCGGCGGCGTCGCGGCGGGCCTCGCCCTCGGTGGCCCGCACCAGCTCGGCGTAGGCGCCGGCCAGCCGCGACTCGAGCTCGGCGGCCAGCCGCACCGCGGCCTCGCCGTCGGCCACCTCGAAGGGCAGCTCGTAGGCGGCGGCCGAGGCGACCGGGTCGCCCCCCAGGTCGCGCACCGCCCGGTGCAGCGCGTCGCGCCGCGCGCGGTGCGCCGTGTGCGCCTCGTCGGCCTCGCCGGCGCGGTCCTCCGCGATCCGCGCGCCGACCACCCCGTATCCGTAGACGGCGGCGTGCTCGGCCGCCAACGCGGCCTGGGTGGCGTCCAGTTCGGACGGAGTGTCAGTCATCGGGTGCCTCATGCCGGCTCGTTCACCTGGCCTCATGGATCAGATACGCCTGTGCCGACCCGGCGGCGGCCAGCGAGGCCAGCAACCGGGCCAGGTCGGGGGAGGCGTCGGGCACGGCGCGCAGCCTGGCCTCCGCGACCTCGCGCTCCGCGTCGGCGAGCGCGGTGAGCGCCTCGTCCCGGTCGGCCGGAACCTCGGGTGGGCCGCCCGAGGGACCGGGCGGCGAGGCGTCCCCCTCGTTGAGCGCCGCGAGGTGCGCCGCCACGGTGTCCCGGAACGGCCGCAGCGTCTCGGCCAGGGCCGGGTGGGCGGCCGCGGTCGCGTCGTAGCGCGCCAGCAGGTCGTTGCCGTCCCTGGCGGCCCGGCGGCGCAGCCCGAGGACCGTGGTGGCGGAGACGGCCCCGCCCCCGGATCCGCTCTCCTCCGAGGACGTGCAGCCCGCCAGCGCGCCGGCGGAGCAGGCCAGCAGGCCGCCGAGGAACACGGCTCTTCTGGACAGGCGAGAGGGCATGTTTCCCCGAACTTCCCGTCGTCGATCGAGTGTCGAAAGAGGTCGAAAAAAGAGGTCGAAAGGGTGAATGGGCTCGAGTGGGTACGCTGAGGCGATAGAAAGATCACCGCCCGGCGAGCGTACCCGCGCGCGGCGCGGATCCCGGCGCCACCCCGCCCTCCGGCGTGCCAGCCCCCGACCCCGAACGCGGTCGGCGTAGCGTGCCGCAGGGGATAGGCTGTTGCGCGAGAGTGTCCGAGCGCCACGGACGAGACGCGCCACCGACAACAGCACACGCGGCCGAGGAGTCACCCGGATGAGCACCACCCAGATCGACAGGCTGCGCGAGCTGCTCGAGCCGCTGGCCGCCGAGCGGGGTCTTGATCTGGAAGAGGTCAGGATCACCCCGGCCGGCCGGCGAAAGGTGCTCCGGGTGGCGGTCGACACAGACGGCGGCGTGGGGCTCGAAGCGTGCGCCGAGCTGAGCCGCGAGGTCTCGGCCGCGCTCGACGCGTCGGACGTGATGGGCGCCGCCCCCTACGTGCTCGAGGTGACCTCTCCCGGCGCCGAGCGCCCGCTGACCGAGCCGCGCCACTACCGGCGCTCCGTCGGCCGGCTCGTGAGGGCCCAACTGCGCGAGGGCGGCGAGCTCGTCGCCCGGATCACGTGCGTCGACGACGCCGGGCTTGATCTCGAGGTCCCGGGGGAGAAGGGCCGCAAGGCCACGGCGCGCCGGGTGGAGTTCGCGGACATCGCCCGGGCGCGGGTGGAAGTCGAGTTCAGTCGCAGGCCCACCGGCGACGAGAGCACCGAAGGCTGAAGGAGGCCAGTCGTGGACATCGACATGAGCGCCCTGCGGGGGCTCGTCCGAGAGAAGGAGATCTCCTTCGACCTGCTGGTGGAGGCCATCGAGTCGGCGCTGCTGATCGCCTACCACCGCACCGAGGGCAGCCGCAGGCAGGCCCGGGTGGTGCTCGACCGCAAGACCGGGCACGTGACGGTCTGGGCCAAGGAGGACCCGGCCGAGCTCGAGGAGGCGGCAGAGGACGCCGAGCCTCGCGAGTTCGACGACACCCCGCAGGGTTTCGGCCGGATCGCCGCCACCACGGCCAAGCAGGTGATCCTGCAGCGGCTGCGGGACGCCGAGGAGGACGTCACCTTCGGCGAGTACGCCGGACGTGAGGGCGACGTGGTGGCAGGCGTGGTGCAGCAGGGCAGGGACCCGAAGAGCGTGCTGGTGGACATCGGCAAGCTGGAGGCGATCCTGCCCCCACAGGAGCAGGTGCCTGGCGAGGAGTACCCGCACGGCGCCCGGTTGCGCTCGTACGTGGTGCGGGTGGTCAAGGGCGCGCGCGGCCCCTCGGTCACGCTGTCCCGCACCCATCCCAACCTGGTCAAGAAGCTCTTCGAGCTGGAGGTCCCGGAGATCGCCGACGGCACGGTCGAGATCGCGGCGATCGCCCGCGAGGCCGGGCACCGCACCAAGATCGCGGTCCGCTCGCTGCGCCCCGGGCTCAACGCCAAGGGCGCCTGCATCGGCCCGATGGGCGGCCGGGTGCGGAGCGTGATGGCGGAGTTGCACGGCGAGAAGATCGACATCGTGGACTGGTCGGACGACCCGGCGGAGCTGGTCGCCAACGCGCTCTCGCCGGCCCGGGTCACCCGGGTCGACGTGGTGGACCAGGCGGCCCGCTCGGCGCGCGTGACCGTGCCTGACTACCAGCTGTCGCTGGCCATCGGCAAGGAGGGGCAGAACGCCCGCCTGGCGGCCAGGCTGACCGGCTGGCGGATCGACATCAGACCCGACACCGAACAGGTCGCCGAGCGGCCCTGAGCGGCCCTGGCGGCCGGATTCCCGGAAGCCGGCCCCCCCTCGGGAATGCGGCCGGCCGGCCGTGGCGTTGGGACAGTTGACGGTCGGGCCCGCCCGCCGGGCCGGGCGCATGGGGAGGTAGACTTTACTGTGTCTGGCCGGACGCGGGCGAAAGCCTGCCCGGAACGCACCTGCGTCGGATGCCGACAGCGCTCAGCCCGTAACGGCCTGCTGCGTGTGGTGGTGATTGGGGATCGCTGTGTCCCCGATCTTCGCGGTACGCTGCCCGGTCGGGGTGCGTATGTGCATCCCACGACGAGCTGTCTTGAGCTGGCGGTCCGCCGTCGCGCGTTTCCCAGGGCCTTTCGGACCCAGGGGCCGCTCGACACCGGGCAGCTGCGACGGTGGGTCGGCCGGACGGCATCGTCGGAAGTGCAGGAACTGTAAGAAGCGCCGCGTGGGTGGTCCGCGCGGCAGGTACCTCGCGAGTCGGAAGTAGGTCGAGATTGCGATGAGCACTCGATGAGTACGCGATGAGTACGCCCGTGAAGTAGCGAAGGTCCGGCGGACGACCGACCCCGGACCGTAGAAGGAGCGAAGTGGCTAAGGTCCGGGTATACGAGCTCGCCAAGGAGCTTGGAGTCGAGAGCAAGGTCGTCATGGCCAAGCTCCAAGAACTTGGTGAATTCGTCCGTTCGGCGTCCTCGACGATCGAGGCGCCAGTAGTACGCAAGCTGACCGACGCGTTCAGCGGCGGCGGCAACAACCGCAAGCCCCCGCGGCCGGGTGCCCCCAAGCCGGGTGCCCCCAAGCCGGGCGCCGTGGCACCGCGCCCCGGCCCCGCGCCGCGTCCGGGTCCCGTGCCGCCCAAGCCGAGCACCGGCGCCGGTGGCCCCCGGCCGACGCCTGGCCCCAAGCCGGGCGCCAGGCCGGCCCCCGCGGCCCCCGAGTTCACCCAGCCGACGACCGGCGGCGGCGAGCAGGCCCCCCAGCAGCCGCAGCAGCAGCGTCCGGCGGCGCCGCGTCCCGGTGGCCAGGACCGTCCGGGCCCGCGCCCGGGCGCCCGTCCGGGTCCCGCCGCGCCCAGGCCGGGCGCCGGCGCGCGCCCCGCGCCGGCCAAGCCGGGCGCCGCGGCCCCCAAGCCGGGCGGCCGCCCGGCCGGCCCGCGCCCGGGCAACAACCCGTTCACGACCAGTGGCTCCACCGGCATGGCCAGGCCGCAGCCGGCGCCGCGCCCCGGTCCGGCGCCCCGGCCTGGTGCGCCGGCCCAGGGCGGCCCGCGCCCCGGCGGCCAGGACCGTCCGCCGCGCCCGCAGGCGCCGGGCGGCGGCCGCGCGACCCCGGGCAACATGCCGCGTCCGCAGGGCGCCGCCCCCGGCGGCCCGCGTCCCGGCCCCGGCGGTAGCCGGCCCAACCCGGGCATGATGCCGCAGCGCCCGTCCGGCGCCGGCCGGCCCGGCGGTGGCCCCGGCGCCCGCCCCGGCGGTGGCGGCGGCGGCGCTCGTCCCGGTGGGGGTGGCTTCGGCGGCCGCGGCGGCGGCGCTCGTCCCGGTGGCGGTGGCGGTGGCGGCTTCGGTGGCGGCGGTGGCCGTCCCGGCACCGGCACCCGTCCGGGCGGCGGTGGCGGCTTCGGTGGCGGCGGTGGCCGCCCGGGTGGCGGCTTCGGCGGCGGTCCCGGCGGCGGTGGCCGTCCGGGCGGCCCCGGCGGTCGCGGTGGCACCCAGGGCGCCTTCGGTCGTCCCGGCGGTCCGGCGCGGCGCGGTCGCAAGTCGAAGCGGCAGCGTCGCCAGGAGTACGAGGCCATGCAGGCCCCGTCCATCGGCGGCGTGATGCTGCCGCGCGGCAAGGGCGAGGTCATCCGCCTCTCCCGTGGCGCGTCCCTCACCGACTTCGCGGAGAAGATCAACGCCAACCCGGCGTCCCTGGTCCAGGTGATGTTCAACCTGGGCGAGATGGTCACCGCGACGCAGTCCGTCTCCGACGAGACGCTGCAGCTGCTCGGCGATGAGATGAACTACACCGTCCAGATCGTCAGCCCGGAGGAGGAGGACCGCGAGCTTCTCGAGTCCTTCGACATCGAGTTCGGCGAGAACGAGGGCGGCGAGGAGGAGCTGGTCTCCAGGCCGCCGGTGGTGACCGTCATGGGTCACGTCGACCACGGTAAGACCCGCCTGCTGGACGCGATCCGCAAGACCAACGTCATCGAGGGCGAGGCCGGCGGCATCACCCAGCACATCGGTGCCTACCAGGTGTCGATCGACGTCAACGACGAAGAGCGGCGCATCACCTTCATCGACACCCCGGGTCACGAGGCGTTCACCGCCATGCGTGCCCGCGGTGCCAAGTCGACGGACATCGCCATCCTCGTGGTGGCGGCCAACGACGGTGTGATGCCGCAGACCATCGAGGCGTTGAACCACGCCAAGGCGGCCGACGTGCCGATCGTCGTCGCGGTCAACAAGATCGACGTCGAGGGCGCCGACCCGACCAAGGTCCGCGGCCAGCTGACCGAGTTCGGCCTGGTGGCCGAGGAGTACGGCGGCGACACGATGTTCGTCGACATCTCCGCGCGCCAGGGCACCAACATCGAGTCGCTGCTCGAGGCGGTCGTCCTGACCGCCGACGCCGCCCTCGACCTGCGGGCCAACCCCAGGCAGGACGCCCAGGGCATCGCCATCGAGGCGCACCTGGACCGGGGCCGCGGCGCCGTGGCCACCGTGCTGGTCCAGCGCGGCACGCTGCGCGTCGGCGACACGATGGTGGTGGGCGACGCCCACGGCCGCGTGCGGGCCATGCTCGACGACTCCGGGCGCACGCTCGCCGAGGCCGGGCCCTCGACGCCGGTGCTGGTGCAGGGTCTGACCAACGTGCCGGGCGCCGGGGACAACTTCCTCGTGGTGTCCGACGACCGGACCGCGCGGCAGATCGCCGAGAAGCGGGCCGCCCGCGAGCGGAACGCGGCGTTCGCCAAGCGCACCCGCCGGGTCTCCCTGGAGACCCTGGACACGGTGCTCAAGGCGGGCGAGGTGCAGCAGCTCAACCTCATCATCAAGGGCGACGCGTCCGGTTCGGTCGAGGCCCTGGAGTCCTCGCTGCTCCAGCTCGACGTCGGCGACGGCGTCGACCTGAGGGTGCTGCACCGGGGCGTCGGCGCGGTCACCGAGACCGACATCGACCTGGCAAGCGGCTCCGACGCCATCGTCATCGGCTTCAACGTGCGCGCCGAGGGGCGTGCCACGCAGGCCGCCGAGCGCGAGGGCGTGGACGTCCGGTACTACTCGGTCATCTACCAGGCGATCGAGGAGATCGAGGCGGCCCTGAAGGGCCTGCTGAAGCCGGAGTTCGAGGAGGTCGAGCTGGGCACGGCGGAGATCCGCGAGGTCTTCCGCTCCTCCAAGCTGGGCAACATCGCGGGTGTCCTCATCCGCTCCGGCGAGGTGCGGCGGAACACCAAGGCCCGCCTGGTCCGCGACGGCAAGGTCGTCGCCGAGAACCTCACCATCGAGGGGCTGCGGCGCTTCAAGGACGATGTCACCGAGATCCGCGAGGGCTTCGAGGGCGGTATCAACCTCGGAAACTTCAACGACATCAAGGTGGACGACGTCATCGCGACCTACGAGATGCGCGAGAAGCCGCGCGTCTGACGGTCGGGCCGGGGTCGGTCGGTGGGGAAAACCCCGTCGATCGGCCCCGGCCGTCGCCGTTACGATCACCGCATGTATACCGGGACACTCTCCTTCGACCTGCTGCTCGGCGACGTGCGCTCCCTCAAGGAGAAGCGCTCGGTGGTGCGACCGATCGTGGCGGAGCTGCGGCGCAGGTTCGTCGTGAGCGTCGCCGAGGTGGGCGGCCAGGACCTGTACCGGCGGACCGAGATCGGTCTGGCCGTGGTCTCGGGGGACGCCGGCCGGCTCACGGAGGTGCTCGACGAGTGCGAGCGCTGGGTGGCGGCCCGCCCCGAGGTGGAGCTGCTGTCCGTGCGGCGGCGGATCCACGGCGGCGAGGACGAGTAGCCGGCCCGTCTCTACCGGAGCAGGCTGTCCCCACCGGCGCAGGCTGTGCGGAACAGCCCCTGACACGCCGCGACATTTTCGAGAACTGTGCGAGGAGAGGGAGCAGTGGCCGACAAGGCACGGGCGAAGAGGCTGGCGGACCTCATCCGCGAGGTGGTCGCCCAGAAGCTGCAGCGGGACATCAAGGACCCCAGGCTGGGCAGCCGGGTGACCATCACCGACACCAGGGTCACCGGGGACCTGCGGGAGGCGACCGTCTTCTACACGGTGTACGGCGACGAGGCCGACCGGCAGGAGGTGGCCGCCGGGCTACGCAGCGCCAGGGGCGTGCTGCGCTCGGCGGTCGGCGCGGCCGCCGGCGTCAAGCACACTCCGAGCCTGGAGTTCGTGCCCGACGCGCTGCCTGAGACCGCGCGGAACCTCGACCACCTCTTCGACAAGGCGCGGGAGCGTGACGAGGAACTGCGCCGCTCGTCGGCCGGCGCCCAGTACGCGGGTGGCGCCGACCCCTACCGCGACACCCGCGAGGATCGGGAGCGCGCCGGGGAGGACGAGGAGGACCCCGAGGGCGCCGACGAGCGCGGGGACGAGGACTGACCAGCAGATGAGCCGACCCACGGCCGACGGGCTTGTCGTGGTGGACAAGCCCGCCGGCTTCACCTCCCACGACGTGGTCGCGGTGCTGCGCGGCATCGCCCGCACCCGGCGTGTCGGGCACGCCGGCACCCTCGACCCCATGGCCACCGGCGTGCTGCTGCTCGGCCTCGGCCGGGCCACCCGGCTGCTCGGCCACCTGGCCCTCACCGACAAGGAGTACCGGGGCACCATCCGGCTCGGCCAGACCACCGTCACCGACGACGCCGAGGGCGAGATCACCGGCGGGCACGGCGCGGCCGGCCTCGACCCGGCCGACATCGCCGCCGGCGTCGCCAGGCTGACCGGCGACATCATGCAGGTTCCGGCCAGGGTCAGCGCCGTCAAGATTGACGGCAAGCGGTCCTACCGCCGGGTTCTGGCCGGCGAGGACGTGGAGATCCCGGCGCGCCCGGTCACCGTCTCCACCTTCACGGTGGACCGGGTGACCGAGCGGCCGCTTGCCGACGGCCCCACCGTCACCGACCTGGACGTCACGGTGGTCTGCTCCTCCGGCACCTACATCCGTGCCCTGGCCCGCGACCTCGGCGCCTCGCTCGGCACCGGCGGCCATCTGACCGCGCTGCGCCGCACCCGGGTCGGCCCCTACCAGGTGGCCGCCGCCCGCACCCTCGACGAGCTGCGCGCCGAGCTCACCGTGCTGCCGCTCGCCGAGGCCGCGGCGGCCGCGTTCCCGCGCTGGGACGTGACCGAGCGTGAGGCCAGGCTGCTCGGCAACGGTGCCCGAATCGCGACGCCGCGGCTGCCGGCCGGGCCGGTCGCCGTCTTCGACCCCGACGACCGCCTGGTGGCGCTGGTCGAGGCCGAGGGCGACCGGGCCAGGAGTCTCGCCGTCTTCGCCCCGCAGGGCTGACTCACCGGATCGGGTGAAGAGCGGCCCCCGCGCTGCGGCGTCCGAGGGGTGTGTGCGGGCATCCGGTGGGTTTCGCCCCGCCGCTGGGCAGGACCTCCCCCTGATTCGTCAGGTCAGGCGGCAGGGGAGGTCCGACGATGACGGTGGACTCGGTGGCGACCGCGGCCCGGTCGGGGGGTGCGCTGGTGCGCGTCGGCGACCTGGCGGGCCGGCCGCGCGGCGTCGGCTTCGCGGCCGACCTGGACGGCACCCTGATCACCAGCCACGAGGCCGTCGACGGCCTCGCCAGGCTGGTCCTGCGCTGGCCGGGCGGCGAGGGGCGCGTCGTCGAGGCCTCGGCCGTCACCGCGCTCCCGCACTGGAATCTGGCCCTGATCCGGACTCCGCGGCCGTCCCCGGAGCTGCCCCCGCTGGTCATCGCCGCGGAACGGACAGGACCCGTCCGGCTCCTCCTCGGCGACGGCTGGGCGGACGCCACGCTGCACGCGCCGGGCGGCCCCGCCGTGTACACGGCGACCGACCGCTACTACCGGCTCGAGGAGGCCCTGGAGCTCAGGCTGCCGCCGGGCGCCGGCTCCGGACTCCGACTCGAAGCCGCCCACACCGGATGCCCCGTCGTCGACCCGGCCACCGGGGCCGCGCTGGCCGTCCGCACCGCGGCGCTGCACGCGCCGGGCCGCTCACCGGGCTTCGCCGTCCCCCTGCACACGGCGGCCGCCGTCGACGGCCAGGGTCCGCTCGCCGAGCTGCTGCGGCGCAACGGCTCGGGGGTACCCGGCTATGGCGCGGCCCTCAACCTCGCCGGGGTGCGGGTCCTAGCCGCCGAGTCGTTGGCCGCGGCGGGTGTCCGGGCCACGGCCCACGACCGGCCGGAGCTGGCCGCCGAACTCGCCGCCTTCGAGCGGGGGAGCGCGTGCGTCGCCGCCCTGGTGGGGCAGCCGGGCACCGGCCGCTCCACCCTGCTGGCCGCCCACGCCGCCCGGCGCCCGCCCACCGTCTGGCTCTCGGGCACCGCGCTGCGGCCCGACGACACCGGGCTGCGCGACGCCGTGGGCCGCGCCCTGGCCCGCGCGGACCCGGACGTGGCCGCCAGGACCGCGCGGGCCGCGGGACACCCGCTGCTCGTGGTGCTCGACGGACCGGAGGAGGCGCCGGCCGAGCTGGCGGCGCGGCTGCCGGGCTGGGCGCGGGCCACCGCCGACTGGCTGCGCGCCGCCGGTGCCCGCCTGGTACTGGCCTGCCGCCCCGAGTTCTGGGAGCACGCCGGGCGGCTCTACCCGCCCGGCACCCTGCACGGCACCTCGACCGGTGCACTCCCCGCCCACCTGCCGATCGGTGATCTCGCGCCGGGCCCCGCCAGCCGGGCCAGGGCGGCAGCCGGCCTCGTCACGGCGGGCATCGCCCCGGGCGAGGCGGCGCACCCGTTGTCGCTGCGGATGCTGGCGGAGATCCGCGCCGCCCAGCCCATCGGCGCCGGCGGCGCGCCCGACCGGTGCGAGATCTTCGCCGCCCACCTCGACCTCGTCGCGCTCCGCCTCGCCGAGGCGCTGGCCGGCGGCCCCGCCGACCGCCACGCCGCGACCCGGGCGGCGGCCAGGATCCACCAGGCCGCCCGGCGCTCCGCCGGCACCGGCGCCCTGCCGAGGCGGGTCTTCGACGCTCTCTTCCCCTGGTCGGGCGGCTGGGCCAGGGCCGTGCTCGACCAGGGGCTGCTGCGGCCGGCCGGCGCCCAGTACCGGTTCGCCGACGAGGAGTTCGCCGACTGGCTGCACGGCCGCCACCTGGCGGTGGACGCCGCGCTCGCGGCAGCGGCGCGCGGCGAGCTGCCGAGGCACCGGGCCGGCGCCCTGACGCAGGCCCTGCTGCACCTGGGCCGGCATCGCGGCCCGGCGGCCCTGCGCGGCCGACTTCCCCTGCCGGCCGCCGGAGACCCCGTCGACCGGGGCTGGTGGGCGGCGCGGCTGAGCCGCCAGGTGCTGCCGGAGCTGCCCGACGCCCGGGCGCTGCTGGCCGAGCTCCGCGCCCTCGCCGACCTGATCGGCGCGGGCGCCGCCCCGGCCGAGCCCTTCGGACCCGACTTCTGGCGCGCGCTGACCGTCGACGAGGACGACCGGCTCGACCTGCTCCGCCGACTGCTGCCCGCCGACCGCGGGACCCGGGGACCCCGCTACCTCACCGCGGCGAGCGAGCTGCTCGCCGCGCGGCCGGGCCAGGCGCCGGCGTGGCTGTGCCGCTGGTTCGACGACGACCGGCCGCTGCGCGCCGCCGGGCAGGGCGAGCCGCCCGGGGACCTCACGGTGGCCTCGGCCGCCCAGGCCCTGCTGCACACCCACCGGCGCCCGTGCCTCGACGAGCTCACCGAGGCCCTGATCGACGCCGGCCACCCGCGCGCCGAGGAACTGCTCGCCGAACTCGTCCACGACGAGCCGGCCGCGCTCTGCCGCGCGGTGGAGCGCTGGGCGCAGGACGAGCGGCCGGAACGCCGGGTGGCCGCCGTCGACTACGGGCTGCGCACCGCGGGGCGCTCCGCCCGTGCCCTCACCGACCCGGACCGTGGCCTGCTGCGCTACGCCGCCAGGACGCTGCTCGCCCGCCCGGAGGACGCCGCGCTGCATCCGAGCGCCTGCGCGCTGCTGGTCCAGGCGGCGCCGGTCGGCGAGCCGGTCGCGCCTGACCAGGACCGCGACGGGTCGGGCGCCGGTCATGGCAAGGCGGGCGTCTCCCGTCGGGAGGGCGCCCGGTACCGTGGACCGGCAGGCCCACATGGATAGCGGGATAGCGCGAGGAGCGATAAACGGTGGAGCGCTGGCGTGATATGGCGGACATCCCCGGCGACTGGGGACGCAGCGTCGTCACCATCGGCTCGTACGACGGTGTCCACCGCGGGCACCAGCTGATCATCGGCAGGGCGGTGGCCCATGCCAGGGAGCTCGGCGTGCCGACGGTGGTCGTCACCTTCGACCCGCACCCCAAGGAGGTCACCAGGCCCGGCAGCCATCCGCCGCTGCTCGCCCCGCACGCGCGGCGCGCCGAGCTGCTGGCCGAGCTGGGTGTGGACGCCGTGCTCGTGCTGCCCTTCACCAAGGAGTTCTCCAAGCTCTCGCCCGCCGAGTTCGTGGTGAAGGTGCTGGTGGAGAAGCTCCACGCGCGCGCCGTCGTCGAGGGGCCCAACTTCCGCTTCGGGCACCGCGCCGCCGGCACCGTGGCGACGTTGGCCGAACTCGGCGAGACCTACGGCTTCGAGGTGCTGGTGGTCGACCTGTTCGAGCGCGGCGGCCCCGGCGACGAGCCGTTCTCGTCCTCGCTCGCCAGGCGGCTGATCGCCGAGGGCGACGTGGCCGCCGCCAGCGAGGTCCTCGGCCGCCCGCACCGGGTGGAGGGCACCGTGGTGCACGGGGCAGGGCGCGGCCGCGAGTTGGGCGTGCACACCGCCAACCTGGACGTGGTGCCGCACTCGGCGGTGCCGGCCGACGGCGTCTACGCGGGCTGGCTGCTGGCGGCGGGGGAGCGGCTGCCGGCGGCCATCTCGGTCGGCACCAACCCGCAGTTCGACGGCACCGAGCGCACCGTCGAGGCGCACGCGCTTGACCGCACGGACCTCGACCTCTACGGCCAGCCGGTGGCCATCGACTTCCTGACCCGCCTGCGCGGCCAGGAGGTCTTCGACTCCGTGGCCGGGCTGCTGGAGCGGATCGACGAGGACCGGCGCAGGACGCGCGAGTTGACCGCCGGCGACTGACCGACCGGCCCCGGGTGGGGCCGGTCGGTCAGTCGCGCGGGCTAGCCCTGGGGCGGCTGGGCCGGCCAGGCCCCCGGCTGCTGCGGGAAGCCGTAGCCGAATCCCGGCTGCCGCGGCTGCTGTTGCCCGGCCCCGGGGTGCCCCGGCTGGCCCGGCTGCGGTGCGGCCTGGCCCGGCTGTGGCTGCGGGTACGGGGCGTGCGGCTGCTGCTGGGCCGGCGGTGCCTGTTGCGGCTGCGGCTGCCCGGGCTGACCCGGCTGCGGGTAGCCGTAGGCCGGCGGCTGCTGGCCCTGCCCCGGCAGCGGCGGCGCGACCTGCGGCGGCATCCCGCCGTCCGGCGTCCAGAGGCCCTGCTCCTGCTGCACCCGCACGAAGTCCTCCGCGACCAGTGCGGCCAACTCGAAGTAGGACTGCCGGGTCTTGGGCCGCATCATGTCCAACTCGACCTCGGCGCCGGCCGCCAGGTGCTCGTCGAACGGCGCCACGATCACCCCGCGGCAACGGGTCTGGAAGTGGGCCACGATGTCCTCGACCTTGACCATCCGCCCCGTCTCGCGGACCCCGGAGATCACGGTGATGCTGCGCTGCACCAACTCGCCGTAGCCGTGCGCGGCCAGCCAGTCCATGGTGGTGCTCGCGCTGCTCGCCCCGTCGACCGAGGGGGTCGAGACGATGATCAACTGGTGCGCGAGGTCGAGCACGCCGCGCATCGCGCTGTAGAGCAGGCCGGTACCCGAGTCGGTGAGGATGATCGGGTACTGCTTGGCCAGCACGTCGATGACGCGCCGGTAGTCCTCGTCGTTGAACGTGGTCGAGACGGCCGGGTCCACGTCGTTGGCCAGGATCTCGAGACCCGAGGGCGCCTGCGAGGTGAACCGGCGGATGTCCATGTAGCTGTTCAGGTACGGGATCGCGCCGACCAGGTCACGGATGGTGGCACCGGTCTCGCGGCGCACCCGGCGGCCGAGGGTGCCGGCGTCCGGGTTGGCGTCGATCGCGATCACCTTGTCCTGACGCTCACTGGCCAGGGTGGCGCCGAGGGCCGTGGTGGTCGTCGTCTTGCCCACGCCGCCCTTGAGGCTGATCACCGCGATCCGGTAGCCGGAGAGCACCGGGGTGCGGATGACGGCGAGCTTGCGCTGCCGCTCCTCCTCCGCGGCCCGGCCACCGATCCGGAACCGGGAGGCGGGCTTGCTGACTGGCTGCGAACGCGGCTTGTTGCGCCGCCTCTCCTGCAGCAGCCGGTCGGACGACAGCTCGACCGAGGCCGTGTAGCCGAGTGCGCCGGGCTGCGGCTGGGCGTTGTACTGCTGCGGGTCGGGCCAACTCGTGCCGGCCCTGGGGTCCTGCGGCTGCGCTTGCGGCTGGGGCTGTGCCGGCGCGCCGGGCTGTGGGAACCCGGGCTGGGGCGTCGGGGGTTGCTGCTGCTGACCCGGCTGCGGCCACTGCGGGGCGGCGGGAGTCGCCGGCGGCTGGGCGCCGCCGCCCGCCGGGGGCGGGAAGCCGTAGCCGGCAGGCGCGTTGGGCTGCTGCGGCCCGGGCGCGGCGGCCGGCACCGGCCCCTGCACCGGCTGCGGGAACCCGTAGCCACCGGGCGCGTCGGCCTGCGGCTGCGGCTGCGGCTGCGGCTGCGGCTGCGGAGCCGCGGTCGGGGTCGGCTGAGGCGGCTGGGGACCGCCGGCCGGGCCCGGGAAGCCGTAGCCACCTATGGCGTTGGCCGCCTGCCGCGGGGTCGGCTGCGGTCCGCTCGCCTGCTGTGCCGGGGCGGGCGCCGGCTGGGGCGGCTCCGGCCACTGCGGCGCCGGTGGTTGCGCTGCGCCGGCCGGCGGCGGGAAGCCGTACCCGCGGGGTGCGCTGGCGGGCAGCTGGGCCTGCGGTTGCGGTTGCGCCTGCGAGGCCGGGGCCGGTTGCGGTCCGCTCGCCGGCTGCGCCGGCGCGGGCGGCTCCGGCCACTGGGCCGCCGGTGGTTGCGCTGCGCCGGCCGGCGGCGGGAAGCCATAGCCGCCCGGTGCGTTGGCCACCGGAGGCGGCGTCGGCTCGTCCCCCCTGACCTCGTCGAGCAGCTCCGGGCCCTGCTCGGACTCCGGATCCTCCTCGATCTCCAGCGCGGACTCCGTCGCCGGCTTGGCGAACTCGACCTCAACGGGCGGCTCGGCGGGCTGCGCCGCGCGCTGCGGCGTGAAGATGGCGGTGTCCTCGGCGGCCACGGGGACGGCGCCGTCGGTGGCGGAAGCCGCTTCCCCGGAGGGCGTCGGCTGCGCGGACGGGCCGTCGGCCTGGAAGTCCGGCGGAAGCGGCGGCAACCCACCGGGCAGCGCCGGCGGCGCGGGAGGCGCGGCCGGCGGCGCCGGCGGCTCCTCGGCCACGGGCTCGACCGGCGGAGCCGGCTCAGGCTCCGGCGCCGAGGCGGCGTTGGCCTTCCGCACGGCCTGGGGTGAGATGAGCATGGTAGAGGCCGCGGGCACCTCGTCCGCCGACTCCTCGGCCGGGGCCGGCTCCTGGACGTCGGCCACCGGCTCGGGCTGTGCGGCCTCCGGTTGGGAGACGGGCGCCGGCGGGGGCGGCGGGGGAC
>NZ_SMKC01000098.1 GCF_004348315.1 Streptomyces sp. 8K308
CCCGCCCCCTCCGCGCCGTGCGCGGGGAGGTGGCGGGCCTGGGGCCCGCGGCGGCTGCGCCGCGCCGCCCTTCTCGCGCTGCGCGCGAGTTCGCGGCGCCGAACCCGTTCGCGGGCACGCGAAACCGCGGGGGGCGGGCGCGGCACCTCGGCCGGCGACAGGGCGGCTTCGCGCCGGCCTGCGGCCGGCTACGCGTGCAGGTGCAGGACGGCTCGTTCCGCCCACTCCGGTGGGGTCGAGAGACGGGAGACGACGATCATCACGGCGAAGGCCAACGGCACGGTCCACGCCGCCGGCTGGGCGAGCAGGACCGTGAGCCAGCCGGCGCCCGGGTCGGTGAGGACGGACGCCGCCGCCGCGCCCGTGGCGGCGAGGACGCCGGCCGCCAGGCCGGCGGCGGCGCCGGACGCCGTGAGGCCGCGCCACCAGATGCCGAGCACGAGCAGCGGGCAGAACGTCGAGGCGGCCACCGCGAAGGCCCAGCCCACGGCCACGTTGATGTCCACGGCCCTGGCCGGCAGGGACAGCAGCACCGCCACCAGCGCGCCGACCGCGACCGCGGCCCGCAGCCGCGGCACGCTCGCCCGCGACAGGTCGTGCGAGAGGCCGCCCGCCAGGGCGAGCAGCAGCCCGGAGGACGTGGAGAGGAAGGCCGCGAACGCGCCGGCCGCCACGATCGCGGTCAGCACCGCGCCCCAGCCGCCCGGCACGATCTCGCCCGGCAGCACCACGGTGACCGTGTCCGTGTCGCCGCCGTTCACCAGGTCGGGCGTGAAGACCCGGCCGAGCAACCCGTAGACGGCGGGGAAGAGGTAGAAGAGGCCGAGCAGCACGATCACGCCGACCGCCACCCGCCGCGCGGCCCAGGCCGAGGCGCTGGTGTGGAAGCGCATGATGACGTGCGGAAGCCCGACCGCGCCCAGCGTCGTGGCGAGCAGCACCGACCAGGTGGCGAGCAGCGGCTGGCCCGAGCCCTCCAGGTCGAGCAGTGGCCGGCTCCAGTCCCCCACGTCGACCCGCAGCGCCTCCTCGCGGGCCCCGGCGCCCGCGTGCACCACGAGGAAGACCGCAGGCACCGCGATGAAGAGCAGCTTCACCAGGTAGTGGAAGCCCTGGACGTAGGTCGCGGAGCGCATGCCGCCGGTCGCGATCGACACGCTCACCACCACGCCGGCCAGCACCACCCCCACCCAGTAGGGCGTGCCGCTCACCAGGTGCAGCACCACGCCCGCGCCCTTGAACTGCGGCACCAGGTAGAGCCACATGATCACCAGCACGATGACGGCGCAGAGCCGGCGGATGGCGGGCGAGCCGAGCCGGTAGTCGGCGAAGTCGGGCACGGTGTAGGCCCCGGAGCGCCGCATCGGGCCGGCGACGAGGGCGGCGACGGCGACGTAGCCGGCGGTGAAGCCGACCGCGTACCAGAGGGTGCCGATGCCGTTCTTCAGCATCAGCCCGGCGAGGCCGAGTACGGAGGCGGCCGAGACGTACTCGCCGGCGATGGCCATCGCGTTCCAGCCGGGCGCGACCCGGCGGGAGGCGACGAGGAAGTCCGGGGTGGTGGAGCGGGTCGCGCGCACCCCGTAGATGCCGATGGCCATGCTGGCCGCCAGCAGCAGGCCGATCGCCAGCAGCCCGGTCATCCGGGGCCTCTGCCCGAGGCACGCTCGACGCGCTCGGCGGCGCGCACGTGCCCGACGGCGATCAGCAGCAGCATCGGGTAGCTGGCGGCCATCAGCAGCAGCCAGGAGGCCGGCACGCCCGCCACCGTGATCCGGCCGAGCACGGGCAGCGCGCCGAGGAGTCCGCTGAGTCCGAAGAGCAGCGCGCCGAGCAGCGCGAGGGTGCGGACGGCGTGCCGTCGTTGGGCGATGAACAGCTCGCGGGCGGCGGCCAGTTCGCGTTCGTCCTCGGCGCCGGGGCCAGGCAGCGGCAGCAGGTGCCTGACGGGCCGGTGGCCGCGGGAGAGCGCGATCCTGGTCTGCGGGCTGGTGACCCGCACCCGGCGCGGGATGCCGGTCATCTCAGCGGCCCTCGTCCCTGACGGCGGCCAGCAGCCGCTCCTTGAGGGCGCGGGCGTGCCGCCGGCTGACCGGCACGTCGCCGGCCGGGGTGGCCGCGACGAGCCCCGAGGAGCTGGTGACCCGCAGGTCACGGACCCAGCGGACGGCGACCAGGTAGCCGCGGTGGGCGCGGACGAAGCCGGCCGGTGACCACACCTCCTCCAGGTAGCTGAGCGAGAGCCGGATCAGGTGGGCGTCCTGCTCGGTGTGCAGCCGCACGTAGTCGCCGTGCGCCTCGGCGAACTGGATGTCGTCGCGGTGCACGAAGACGGTGTGCCGGCCGGTCTCGATCTGCACCACGGCCAGTTCGTCGGGCGGTGGTTCCGCGCCCGGCCGCTCCCTGCCCGGCCGGGGCGCGGCGGCCCGCGCGACGGCCTCGGCGAGCCGCTCGGCCCTGATCGGCTTGAGGAGGTAGTCGGCGGCGCCGATGCCGAAGGCCTCGACGGCGTGGCTCTCGGAGGCGGTGACGAAGACGATGGCGGGCGGGTTGGAGAGCATGCCGAGGACGCGGGCGACGTCCATGCCGGTGAGCCCCGGCATGGAGATGTCGAGGAAGACGGCGTCGAAGCTGTCGGTGCCGAGCAGTCGGACGGCGGCCTCGCCGCCGTCGGCCTCCCGGACGTCACCGATCTCGGGCATGGCGGCCAGCATGTCCGCCAGCTCCTCCCGTGTCGAGGTCTCGTCCTCGACGACCAGTACGCGGAGCGTTCGCTGCGTTCTCACCGGGTCGTCACTCCTCGCATGAACCGTGGCACCCGGATGACGACCTTGGTCCCCCCGCCGGGCGCCGTCTCGATCACCAGGCCGAACTCGGGCCCGTAGACGGTCCGCAGCCGCTGGTCGACGTTGGCGAGACCGACGCCGCCCCGCCCGCCGGCCGCCCCCGCCGTGCCGGCGAGGATGGCGCCGGCCACCTCGGGGTCCATGCCGACCCCGTCGTCCTCGACCTCGATGACGCACATCGGCCCCTCGCCGAAACCGGAGACGCTGATGGACCCCGGGCCCGGCTTCGGTTCAAGGCCGTGTCGGACGGCATTCTCCACGATCGGCTGGATGACGAGGAAGGGGATGGCGACGGGCAGGATCTCGGGCGCCATCCGCACGGTGAGCTCCATGCGGTCGTCGAAGCGGGCGCGTTGCAGCTCCAGGTAGGTCTGGACGGCCTGGAGCTCGTCGGCGACGGTGGCGTAGTCGCCCTGGGTGGAGAAGCTGTAGCGCAGGTAGTCGGCGAAGTCGTTGAGCAGGGTGCGGGCCCGGTCGGGGTCGGTGCGGATGCGGGCGCCGATGACGGCCAGCGCGTTGTGCAGGAAGTGCGGGGAGATCTGGGCGCGCAGGGTGCGCAGCTCGGCCTGGGTGATGCGGGCGCGGGCGCGGCGCAGCGCGGCGTGGTCGAGGGAGCGGGCGACGAGGGCGGCGGCCGGGGCGAGCTCGGCCTCGGCCGCGTCGCGGGCGGCGAGCGCGCCGGACAGTTCGCCGGCGACGATCAGCGGGACGGCCGCCCAGGGCGGGCGGTGGACGGGCCCCGCGTGCTCGTAGACGCCGGCGAGCAGCGCGGCGAGCTCGGCCGGGTCCGGGCCCTGGCCCGCGACGGCGACAGGCCTGGCGTCGAGGTCGGCGAGGACGACGGTGCCGGCGCGCAGCAGGCGGCGCAGCCGACGGGCGGCCGAGGCGGCGCCCCGGCCGGTCAGCCCGTCGCGCAGGTCATCGTCGATCTCCTGGACGGCGGCGAGCACGGCGGCGGTCCGGCCCTCGTCGGGCCTTCCCCTTCGCATCCGGTCCCCCAGCATGGCCGCACGGTAACCCAGCCTGGCCCCGCCCCATAGGCCCCTGACGCCTCCGCCTGGAACCGCCGGATCACTCGACGGGCGCCGGGCCCTCCGCCTGGCTCCGCTCGCGCGCCACCCGCGCCTCGCGCTCCTCGACCTCGGCGAGCGGCGGGTGCAGCTGCATCGGGCCGTACGGGTCCTCGTCGCTCGGCCGGGGCGGTTCCGGGCCGTCCGGGCCGATCCGCATGAGCCGCTCGACCCGGATGACGCGGAACCGGCGGCCGAGCACGGTGAGTTCGTCACCAGGCGGGGCGGCGCGGTACTCCTCGGCGGCCCGCGCGTAGGTCGCGGCGTCCTCGTCGGAGACCCCTTGCTCCAGCTTGGGCAGGAACTCGGCGAGGTAGTTGTACAGGGTGGAGCGGGCGTCCTGGGGGGTGGGCTGGAGGGCCGCCATCGGCTCCCAGGACTTCCGCTTGCGCTCGGCGAAGGTGAAGGTGGCCGGGAGCAGCACCACGCCGGGGTGGGTCTCGAGCGCCCGTCGCGAGTCGGCCCGGACGCCGGCCGGGATGCGCTCGGCGCTGTAGTGCAGGGAGCGGAGCTCCATGCGCTGGATGCTCTCCATGATGCCGGTGGGCGCGGCGTGGTCGACGAGCATCCCCCTGGTGCGGGAGCCGGCCTCGCGGCGCCGGCCCCGGTCCCCGATGTCCCTGCCCAGGTCGTCCGGGTCGGTGGGCCTCGGCCCCTCGAGGCCGTCGGGGCCGATCCTGGCGAACTCGTCACCTCGCACGATCCGGTACCTGGTCTCCCCGACCCACAGCTCGTCGACGGGCTCACTCTCCAGCCGGGCGACGGCGGCCAGCAGCTGCTCCCGCAGCGGGTCGCCCGGTCTCGTGCTGTCCTTCGCCGTGAACCAGAGGTGCGAGTTGAGCCCGTCCCTGGCGTGCTGCGGAAAACCGTCACTCACGTCGCTGAGCAACCGCCAGGCCTCCCCGTCCTCCGGCCGCTGCTCGGCGAAGCCGAACACCGGTCCGCGGATGACGACATGGGGGTAACGCTCGGCGGACCTGATGGTGTCCTGCTCCGTCACCTCGGAGACGGGGTCGTCCCGGTGGATGACGCGGAAGGTCAGATGACGCGGTGGGTTCTTCCGGTGATCCTTCATGTGCTCACCGTGACATCAACCGCGCGCCGGATTCAGGCGATTACACAAAGTCCCCTCTTTGGAGGGGCTAACTTGCCCCCATGTTCACACCGGCGTTCCCCGTTTCACGGTGCTCACAGGAAGTCGTGCGCCATCGGCGACCCGGCGGCGAACTCGCGGGCGTAGCGCCGCACGGCACGCAGCGGCAGCCCCACCCAGTGAGGCCGGGCGCGGGTCTCGTACACCGTCTCGTAGACGGCCTTGTCGGCGAGGAGCGCGCGCAGCAGCAGCGGCTGCTGGCGTGGGTCCTGGCCGCTCGCCTCGGCGTACCCCTCGCAGAAGGCCGTCTGGTTGCGCCTCGACCACTCGGCGACCCGTTCGAGGGCGGTGTCGTCGGGCGGCGTACTGTGCCCCGGTTCGATGAACTGGTGATGCGCGGCGTAGTCGAAGGAGCGCAGCATGCCGGCGACGTCCCGCAGGGGGGAGCGCATCCTGATCCGCTCGTCGTGGGGGGCACTCGGCTCCCCCTCGAAGTCGACCAGGAGCCAGGAGGTCGGGGTGCGCAGCACCTGTCCGAGGTGGAGGTCGCCGTGCACCCGTTGGATGACGACCTCGTCGACGGCGGCGGCGAGCGCGGAGAAGAGGGTGTCGAGCGCCCCGGCGTGGCGGTCGAGCGCCGGGACGTCGATCCTGGCGACCCGCAGCCGCTCCCGCATGGTGTCGACCACGGCCAGGACCTCGGCCCCGCGCAGCGTCCTGGTGCCCCTGGCCCGCGCCAGGTCGGCGTGGACCTCGGCGACGGTGCGGCCGAGGCGGTACGCCTCGGCGGAGAAGTCGCCGCCGGCCTGGTCGGCCCGGTCGGGTCCGGCGAGCAGGTCGCGCACGCTGGCAAGCGCCATCGACCAGCCGTCGGCGGCGGGCACGTAGGTCTGCACGGTGCCGTAGGTGACGGGCGAGCCGTCCAGGTCCCCCTCGGCGGAGCCGAGCAGGATGGGCACGTGGCGACTGCCGAGTTCGCCGAGCGCCCTCGGGAGTTCGAGGTCCTGGTTGACGCCGGGTTCGAGGCGCCGGAAGAACTTCATCAGGTAGCGCTCGTCGAGCACCACGGAGCTGTTGCTCTGTTCGACGCCGAGCGGGCGGGCGGGGAGTGGCCGGCGGGCGCGCGGCGCCTGGTGGCCGGCGAGGGCCGGCTCCGGCCGGAACCGCAGCCCGCCGAGGTCGGCGCCGTCGGCTATGGCGCGCAGGATCAGCGAGGTGATCTCGCGGTCGGCGACGCCGTCGTAGAGGACGAAGCCGTCGAGGCCGGCGATCACCGACGGTTCGAGCGCTCTGGGCAGCCGGTCGCGCTGGCCGAGTGGGACCTGGTAGTGCGCCGGGTCGCCGCCGTCGGCGAAGTCGACGCGCAGGGTGAGGACCGCGCCGCGGGGGCCGCCCTGGTCGAGTTGGTCGAGGAGTTCGGCGTGGTGCTCGATGGTCACGTCGGCGATGGGCCGTTCCTTGGCGGTGAACCACCGTTGCCAGGGGAGCCAGGCCGCCAGCGCGACGGTGAGCCTGGCCGGCAGCGGTCGGACGGTGGCGGACTGGCTCATGGGGCGTCCTCCTCGGTCGCGGCGACGGCGAACCAGTAGAAGCCGTGGCCCGGCAGGGTGAGCCGGTAGGGCTCGTCGCCGATGGTGGGGAAGGGGACCTCGCCCGTGAGTTCCACGGGGGTGGCGCCGCGGAAGGCCTGGAGGGCGAGTTCCGCCGGCTGGGGGAACCGGGAGAGGTTGTTCACGCAGATCACCACGTCCTCGGTGGCGTCGGGCCGCACGTGGTGCCTGACGAACGCGAGGACGCTGGGGTTGTCCACGCTGATCTCGCGGAAGTCGCCGAGTCCGAACGCGGGGTGCCGGCGGCGGGTGTGCAGCATGTGCCGGGTCCAGTGCAGCAGCGAGGAGGGCGCGGCGAGTTGGGCCTCGATGTTGTTGGACTGGTAGCCGTAGATGGTGTCCATGATCGGCGGCAGGTAGAGCTTGCCGGGCGCGGCGCCGGAGAAGCCGGCGTTGCGGTCCGGGGTCCACTGCATGGGGGTGCGCACCGCGTCCCGGTCGCCGAGCCAGATGTTGTCGCCCATGCCGATCTCGTCGCCGTAGTAGAGGATGGGCGAGCCGGGCAGGGAGAGCAGCAGCGCCGTGAACAGCTCGAGTTGGTCGCGGTCGTTGTCGAGCAGCGGGGCGAGCCGCCGCCTGATGCCGACGTTGGCACGCATGCGCGGGTCCTTGGCGTACTCCGCGTACATGTAGTCGCGCTCCTCGTCGGTGACCATCTCCAGGGTCAGCTCGTCGTGGTTGCGCAGGAAGATCCCCCACTGGGCGCCCGGCGGGATCTTCGGCGTGCGGGCGAGGATCTCCGTGATCGGCAGCCGCGACTCCCTGCGCACGGCCATGAACAGGCGCGGCATGAGGGGGAAGTGGAAGGCCATGTGGCACTCGGCCTCCCCGGTGTGGGGATCGCCGAAGTAGGCGACGGCGTCCTGGGGCCACTGGTTGGCCTCGGCGAGCAGCACCCGGCCCGGGTACTCGGTGTCCACCAGGCGCCGGACGCGGCGCAGGAACTCGTGGGTGGGAGGCAGGTTCTCGCAGTTGGTGCCCTCCCGCGCGAACAGGTAGGGCACGGCGTCGAGCCGGAAGCCGTCGATGCCCAGGTCGAGCCAGAAGCGCAGCACGTCGAGCATGGCGTCCTGGACCTTGGGGTTGTCGTAGTTCAGGTCGGGCTGGTGCGAGAAGAAGCGGTGGAAGTAGTACTGCTTGCGGACGGGGTCGTAGGTCCAGTTCGAGGTCTCCGTGTCGACGAAGATGACGCGGGCGTCCGGATAGCCGGTGTCGTCGTCCCGCCAGACGTAGAAGTCGCCGTAGGGCCCGTCGGGGTCGCGGCGGGACGCCTGGAACCAGGCGTGCTGGTCGCTGGTGTGGTTCATCACCATGTCGGTGACGACCCTCATCCCGCGGGCGTGGGCCGCGTCGAGGAGCTCGACGAAGTGGTTGATGGTGCCGAACTCGGGCAGCACCGAGCGGTAGTCGCTCACGTCGTAACCGCCGTCCCGCAGCGGGGAGTCGAAGAACGGCAGCAGCCATATGCAGTCGACGCCGAGCCAGCTGAGGTGGTCGAGCTTCTCGGTGACGCCCCGCAGGTCGCCCGAGCCGTCGCCGTCGCTGTCGTAGAAGCCGCGCACCAGCAGCTCGTAGAAGACGGCGCTCCGGTACCACTCGGGTTCCACGGGGGCGGGTCGTGCGTGGTCGAAGTCGGCGGCCCGGGGCTGTGGTATCCGCTGGTCCGCGGTGGTCGTCTCGCTCATCGGGCCTTCCAGGTGAGGACCCGGGCCACCGCAGTGCGCGGGTCGATGCTGAGGCGGACGGCCTCGCCCAACTCGAGGTCCCCGCCGGTGATCTCGTCGTGCGCCGTGACGGGTTCGCCGGCCGGCAGACCGAGGTCGGCCTCGGTGAGGCGGACGACGACGTCGACGGGGTCGTGGGGGTCGAGGGTGACGACGCACAGCACCCGTTCCGGGTGTCCCGGGGCCCACTTCGAGTAGGCGAGCACCCGGTCGTCGTCCACGTCGTGGAAGGCGATGTGGCGCAGCTGCTGGAGCGCGGGCCAGGCCCGTCTGATGTCGTTGAGCCGGGTGATCCAGGGGGCGAGGGACCGGCCGGCGGCCTCGGCGCCGGCGAAGTCCCTGGGCCGCAGCTCGTACTTCTCGGAGTCGACGTACTCCTCGCTGCCGGCCCGCACGGCGCGGTGTTCGTACAGCTCGAAACCGGAGTACACGCCCCAGGTCGGGGAGAGCGTGGCGGCCAGCGCGGCCCTGATGGCGAACGCGGCGGGGCCGCCGTACTGGAGGTGGGCGGGCAGGATGTCGGGGGTGTTGACGAAGAGGTTGGGGCGCAGGAAGTCGGCCGAGTCGGCCAGTTCCCGGGCATACTCGGCGAGTTCCCGTCCTCCGGTACGCCAGGTGAAGTAGGTGTAGGACTGGGTGAAGCCGAGCCTGGCCAGGCCCTTCAGGACGGCCGGGCGGGTGAACGCCTCGGCGAGGAAGAGCACGTCGGGGTGGTGGCGCCTGACCTCCCACAGCAGCCGGTGCCAGAAGTCGGTCGGCTTGGTGTGCGGGTTGTCGACGCGGAAGATCCGCACCCCGCGCGCCACCCAGAACAGCACGATCCGCAGGATCTCCGCGTAGAGGCCCTCCCGGTCGTTGTCGAAGTCGAGCGGGTAGATGTCCTCGTAGCGCTTGGGCGGGTTCTCGGCGTGGGCGACGGTGCCGTCGGGGAGGGTGGTGAACCACTCGGGGTGCTCGGTGACCCAGGGGTGATCAGGGGCGCACTGCAACGCCAGGTCGAGGGCCACCTCAAGGCCGAGTCGCCCGGCCGCCGCGACGAACGTGTCGAAGTCGTCGAGGGTCCCCAGGGCGGGGTGTACCGCGTCGTGTCCGCCGTCCGCCGAACCGACGGCCCACGGCGAGCCCACGTCGTCGGGTTCCGCGCGCAGCGCGTTGTTGCGGCCCTTGCGGTGGATCTCGCCGATGGGGTGGATGGGCGGCAGGTAGACGACGTCGAAGCCCATCCCGGCGATCCTGGGCAACTCGGCCGCGGCGGTGGCGAAGGTGCCGTGCACGGGCCGGCCGTCGGCGTCCCGGCCGCCGGTGGAGCGGGGGAAGAGTTCGTACCAGGCACCGAACAGGGCGCGCGGCCGGTCCACCCACACGGTGCCGGTGCGGCCCCTGGTGAGGAGCTGGCGCGGCACCCGTTCGGCGGCGAGCGCCCCGACCTCGGCGGAGAGCGCGGCGCCGACCCGGTCGTGGAGCGGCAGTTCGGCGTCGCGCAGCGCGGTGGCGGCGGCGCGCAGCTCATGCCGGGCGGCGCGGTCGCGGCCCGCGGTGCCCATCCGTTCGAGCAGCCGCGCCCCGGTCTCCAGGTCGTTGCCGAGTTCCCCCGCCGACTGCCCGTCGGCGAGCTTGGCGCGGACGGCGGCGAGCCAGGTGGCCCACGCGTCGTGCCAGGCCTCGATCCGGAAGGTCCACATGCCCGTCAGGTCGGGCACCACGATGGCCTCCCAGCGGTCGAGCCCCGGGTCGACCAGCCGCATGGGGACGTGGTGCCGGCGGCCGTCGGGGCCCGCCCAGACCACGGCGCAGCCGAGCGCGTCGTGGCCCTCGCGCCAAACGGTGGCGCCGATCGGAATAGGTTCGTCCAGTACCGCCTTCGCCGGATAAGTTCCGTCCCCGGCTAAGGGTGTTACTTCTTCGATATTGAACCGACCACTCATCCTCGATCCTCGAAATTTCGGGAGTGGGTACCCCCACAGAATGACGCGCGATCGGGAAAACAGCGAGAAGCCCGGCCCCAGTCCGTCAACTACCTCAAGTCGGAAGGCGGTCGGAGATTTCGTCAAGTCCCCGGAGTGGCTTGCGTCCCTCGTGCCGGGCTTGCCACGCCATAGTGGCCCGGTTTTCATTGAGGCAACTCTGCTCACCCATTCCCGTCACCCTTCGGGAAAACCATGGCGGAGTACCCCTGCGGCAATAGACACCAAACAACGGAGCGCACATGTCACGACGAGTTCTCATTGTACTGTCCGAGTACGGATACTGGGGGGAGGAATTGGTCGGCCCGGTCGAGGTGCTCGAGGCGCGTGGATACCGGCTCACCTATATGACGCCGACCGGTAAACGCCCCAATGCCCTTCCGCCCAGCCTGGACCCGGACTACATCGACCCGCCGCTCGGCCGTTCGGTGACCACCAGGGACATGGCACGACGGGCCGCCGAGATCGACGCGTCGAGCCGGCTCGACAACCCGCTGAGCCTGGCCGACCTGTTGCCCGAGCGCCCCTACTACAGCTCCCTCAACCACCTGCGGGAGCTGGAGGAGTACAACCGCCGGCTGGCGACGGCGACCGACGACCTGGTGAGCAGCTTCGACGCGCTGGTGCTGGTCGGCGGCAGTGGCCCGATCGTGGACCTGGCCAACAACGAGCGGCTGCACGAGGTGGTGCTGGCCTTCGTCGCGGCCGACAAGCCGATCCTCGCCGAGTGCTACGGCGTCGCCGTGCTGGCCTTCGCCCGGGACGTCGACAGCAGGAAGTCCATCCTGTGGGGCAAGCGGGTCACCGGCCACCCCAAGGAGTACGACTACAAGGACGGCACCGGGTTCCTGGGCGTCGACTTCAACATGGGGCCGCCGCCGTACCCGCTGGAGTACATCCTGCGTGACGCCACGGGGCCGGACGGCGCGTTCATCGGCAACGTCGGCCGCGAGGTCTCCGCGATCGTGGACCACCCCTTCATCACCGCGCGTTCGACGCCGGACTCCATACCGTCGGCCGAGCTACTCGTCCAGGTGCTGGAGAACGGCCTGCGAAGGCACGGCTGGTGACCGCGTCCACGCCACGAGGTTTCTGAAGGAGGCCAGATGAACGTGCGACCAGGCAAGGCGGCCATCTTCGAGCAGTTCGCGGCCGACGGCATCACCCACATGTTCGGAAATCCGGGGACGGTCGAGCAGGGCTGGCTCGACGAGCTGGAACGCACCGGCCTCTCCTACCTGCTCACCCTGCACGAGGGGGTGGCCGTCGGCATGGCGGACGGCTACGCACGCGCCACCCAGCGCCCCGGCCTGGTGCAGTTGCACAGCGGGGTCGGCCTCGGCAACGGCATCGGCATGCTCTACCAGGCCAGGCGCGGCGGCTCGCCCCTCGTGGTGCTGGTCGGCGAGGCCGGCGTCCGCTACGACGCGATGGACGGCCAGATGGCGGCCGACCTGGTGGCCATGGCGGAGCCGGTGACGAAGTACGCGACCCGCGTCATCGATCCGCACTCGACGCTGCGGGTGCTGCGCCGAGCCGTCAAGATCGCCATGACCCCGCCACGCGGCCCGGTGGTCGTGGTGCTGCCCGCCGACGTCCTCGACCAGCTCACGCCCGAGCCGGCGGTGGCCACCAGCGTCCCCTCCACGCGCGTGCTGCCGGAGCCGGCCGAGGTGCGGCGCGCGGTCGCGGCACTGCTCGCCGGCGAGCGGCGACTGGTCCTGATGGGGGACGGCGTCGCCGCCAGCGGCGCCCAGCGCGAACTCGAGCGGGTCGCGGAGCTGTTGAACGCCCCGGTGTGGGGGGTGAACGACTCCGAGGTCAACCTGGACGCCACCCACCGGCTGCACGGCGGGCAGCTCGGCCACATGTTCGGCGAGAACAGCGCGCGGATCGTGGCCGACGCCGACTCCGTGCTCGTGGTCGGCACCTACCTGTTCCCCGAGGTCTTCCCCTCGTTGCGCAGCCCGTTCAAGGAGGGCGCGCGGGTGGTCCACGTCGATCTCGACGCCTACGAGATCGCGAAGAACTTCCCTGTCGACATCGGCCTGGTCGCCGACCCCCGGCTCACCCTGGACGCCATGGCGGACGAGTTGGCCAGGCAGCGCCCGGCCAGTGCCGCGGGGAGGCACCCGGCCGGGGCGGAGCCGACCCGCTCCTTCGCGTCCCAGGCGCCCGCCGGGACCGTGATGGAACGGTTCGCCCAGCGGCTCGCCGAGCGGGCGCCGGCCGGCCTCACCGTCTTCGACGAGGCCCTGACCGCCGGCGGGCCGCTCGCCCGCTACCTCCCACCGACCACCCCGGGACGGTTCTTCCAGACCCGCGGCGGATCGCTCGGCGTCGGCATCCCAGGCGCCCTGGGCGTCAAGCTCGCCCGCCCCGACCTGCCCGTGGTGGGCTTCACCGGCGACGGCGGCAGCATGTACACGTTCCAGGCCCTGTGGACGGCGGCCCGCTACGACATCGCCGCGAAGTTCGTCGTCTGCGACAACGGCCGCTACCAGCTGCTCGACGACAACATCGAGCAGTACTGGCGGCAGCTCGGCATCGCGCCCCACGCCCACCCGGCGGCGTTCGACCTCTCCCACCCCACCATCAGGTTCGTCGAACTGGCCGCCTCGCTCGGGGTGCCGGCGATGCGGGTGGAGAAGCTGTCCGAGGTGGACGACGCGGTCGAGGCGCTCATCGCCCACCGGGGGCCGTTCCTGATCGACCTGGTCATCGACTGACGATCAGCCCCCACCGACCGGTCGCCCCGCTCGCTCCCCCGGGCGGGGCGACCGTGGAAGGAACCTCCATGATCCCCCACACCCGCCCCTCCGAGATGCTCACCCGGGATGCGGTCCACGAGCTCGTCGACCGGGTCGTGGCCGCCGCCGGCCGGCACGACGTCGAGGCGGTGGTGTCCTGTCTGACCAGCCGCGGGCTCGTGCTGAGCCTGCCGGGACGTGTGCTGCGCGGCCCGCGCGAGGTCGGCGACTGGTACCGCGGCCTGACGCGCCGGCACAGCCTGCGCTGCCGGCTCGTGTCACCGCCGGAGGTCCGGCTCACCTCACCCCTCCACGCGGAGTGCCGGGCCGACGTCGCCCTGAGCTCGCACCGCCGGGGGCGTGCCGGCGCGACCGACTCCGCCCCCCGGCCGCGCACCCTGCGGCTGTTCCTCTCCACCGTGCTCCAGCAGGGCGGTGCCCGCATCCGCACCTGCGCCATGGAGCCGCTGCCGGGCTCCGTCGCCGCGTCCGGCACGGCGCCGTGACCCGCCCGACCATGCCAAGCCTGACGGGAAGTGCCATGGACCTACCGCCTGCGAGTACTCCGCCCCGCCTCGCGGGGCGCTCCGTCGCGATCCTGATGGAGAGCGACTTCGTCGAGGAAGAGATCAGCTACTACCAGAAACGATTCGCCGAGGAGGGCGCCGAGGTCCTGCTCGTGACCCGCCTCTGGGGCCAGGAGTCGCTCACCTTCACCGGCCACGAGCACCGCGCCCAGGTGACGGTGCGCGGCGATCTGGAGGCGCTCGACTACGACGCGCTGAACCGCCTGTCGGCGCTGATCGTGCCCTCCGGCATGGTCGCCGACCGGCTGCGCTACAGCGAGGACGTCGACCGCCCGGCCCCCGCCGTCGAGCTGCTGCGCCGCGCCTTCCGGCTGCCCAAGCTCCTCAAGGCGTTCTCCTGCCACGGCCTGCTGCTGGTGACCGCGACCCCGGAACTGGTCGCCGGCCGCCCGGTCGCCTGTCACAACAACCTGGTCGGCGACGTGCGCAACATGGGCGCGAGCTACGTCAACGAGGACGTGGTCATCGACCAGGACCTGATCACCGGCCGCACCGTCGACCACTGCCAGCTGCTGGCCAGGGCCGTCATCGACCGGCTCGACCCGCCGCCGGACGGCGCCGCCGGGACGCCCGGGACCCTGGCGGTGAGCGGTGCCGGCTGAGCTCGACTTCACCTTCTCCGACCTGGTGGGCGGCTACGTCCAGCAGGCCAGGGGCGACACCTTCACGCTGCGCACCTTCGGCGGCCAGACGGTCACCGTCCGGCTCACCGAGACGACCTCGGCGCAGTGGCTGCGCAACCTCGGCCAGCCGTACCGCGATGAGACCGGGCGCTGCCGGGAACTGCTCCGCCCCGGCGTGCTGGTGTTCAGCTACGGACCCGTCTACCCCGACGGCGACGGGCTGCGCCACCAGGCGGACCGGCTCGTCTTCGTCGGCGACGACGAGGCGCTGCGCGAGATGGAGACCTCCGGCTGGTGGACGGCCCAGCTACGCGAGCTGGCCACCTTCTACCGCCGGGCCCAGTTCGGCGACGGTCCCGTCGACTTCACCCACTACCGCACCGTGATCGGTGCCACCGGCCACAAGAACGGGGAGCGCGTCCAGGAGGCGGACACCATCTCGCGGATGGTCTACGGGATGGCGAGCGCCTACACGCTGACCGGCCACGACGACTTCCTCGACGTGGCGGAGAGCGGCGCCCGCTACCTCCACGACCACCTGCGCTTCGCCGAGGACGACCTCGTCTACTGGTACCACGGCACGGAGACCCGCGACGGCACCGAACGAAAGCTGTTCGGCTCCGAGTTCGGCGACGACTACCAGGCGATCCCGGCGTACGAGCAGATCTACGCGCTGGTGGGCCTGAGCCAGACCTACCGGCTCACCGGCGACCCCCTGATCCGCGGCGACCTCGAGGGCACCGTGCGGCTGTTCGAGCGGCACTTCGCCGACCCCGCCCTCGGCGGCTGGTACTCGCACGTCCACCCGGTGAGCCTGAGCCCGCACGACCAGGCACTCGGTCACAACCGCTCCCGGAAGAACTGGAACTCGGTCGGCGACCACGCCCCCGCGTACCTGTTCAACCTGTACCTGGCCACCGGGGAGGAGCGGTACCTGCGGATGCTGGAGCACGTCTTCGACATGATCGCGGTCCACCTGCCCGACCGCGCCGAGGGCGGCAGTCCCTTCGTCTTCGAGCGCTTCCACGCCGACTGGACCCCCGACCTGGACTGGGGCTGGCAGCGGAACCGGGCGGTGGTCGGGCACAACCTCAAGATCGCCTGGAACCTGACGCGGATGCACGCGCTGCTGCCCAAGCCGGAATACCGGAAGCTCGCGGACCGCATCGCCGGCACCATGCCGGCCCTCGGCCGTGACCCACGGCGCGGCGGGTGGTACGACCTGCTGCAGCGCACCGCGGGGCCCGACGGGCGCCACGACTTCGTGTGGCACGACCGCAAGGCGTGGTGGCAGCAGGAACAGGCCGTGCTCGCCTATCTGATCCTGGCGGGCAACCGGTCGGGGGAGGGGTCGGCGGAATACCTGACCCACGCCCGCGAGGCGGCGTCCTTCTACAACGCCTTCTTCCTCGACCACGACGAGGGCGCGGTCTACTTCACGGTGCTCGCCCAGGGCATCCCCTACCTGATGGGCAACGAGCGGCTCAAGGGAAGCCACGCCATGGCCATGTACCACAAGGCCGAACTCTGCTACCTGGCCGAGGTGTACTCCCGGCTGCTCGTCCACCGGGAGCCGCTCGACCTCTGGTTCAGACCACGGGGCGACGCCGCCTACCCGGACGGGCTGCTGCGGGTCGCCCCGGACGCGCTGCCGCCGGGTCGGGTGTCGCTCGAGGAGGTGCGGATCGACGGCGCCCCGTGGGCCGACTTCGACCCGCGCGCGATGACGGTCCGGCTGCCGAAGACCGCGGGACCGGTGACCGTGCGGGCCCGACTTCGCCCTCACCACGCATAGTCGACCAACTCAGGAATTGAGGAGAACAGTGACCTTCGAAGCGTATCTGGGGTTTTCCGGTGACTCGGCCTCTCTGCACCTGTCGGGTGAGCTCAGGGACATCGACGTGCCCGTGCTGCGTTCCCTGCTCGACCAGGCGCTGGCTCGGGACATCGACCAGCTGACGGTGGAGGCCGAGAGGCTGACCGCGATCGCGGCCGGCGGCGTGCGGTGCCTCGCGTTCGCCCTGCAGCGGCTGCCCAAGCACGCCCGGCTGCTGATCGCGGGCGCCAGCCCGCGGGTCAGGGAGATGCTGGCGCGCGGCGGCGTCGAGGAGACGGTGACCCTGGTCGAGGCGCGCGTGGGCGGCACCGGCTGACCCTGCCGCGCGCGGCGCGGCGGAGCCGGCGCCCGGGGATCGCTGTCGATCGCGCCCCGGCCGACAGCGATTCCCGGCCGTTCGCCCGAACACGGATAACCCTCGTGTTTGTCGGGCGAAAACACCAACGTGAATAAGTCCTGACTTGGGCAGCGGTTCAACACGACCTGAGCGACTTGCTCAAGCAACTGCAAAGCAGCTATTGCTCTCTGGTAAGTGCCCTAGGCAGTAGATAGGGTGAGAGAACGACCGAGCATGAGACCAGGGGGAACCATGTCTTCCAGTTCCATGCTTCCCGTCGCGGGAAGTGGTGTCGTCAACGATCCACTGTCGGATTTCGCCCGTTGGGTCTTCAGGTCCATGCCACGGGTGGATCAGCGGAGATGGGCCGAGGTCTACTTACGGGGGCTACTCTTTCTGGACGGCCGGAAGTCCGTCCGAAAGATGGCGGAGAGTATCCTTTCCTTGCCGGTTAGTCAATCCCTCCAACAATTCATCAATCAGAGTCCCTGGGATTGGACGCCCATCAGGTCCCAACTGGCGCACTTTCTCGGGTCCCAGATGGAGAACCAGGCATGGGTCGTCAGTCCCGCCGTCATACCGAAGCGGGGGAGCCACTCCGTCGGAGTGGTACGCCAGTTCATCCCCAAGGAAGGGCGGATGATCAATTGCCAGTTGGGGCTCGGCCTCTTCATGACCAACGCGACCACCATCGCCCCGGTCAACTGGCGGCTGCTGCTGAAGGGGAAATGGGCGCACGACGAGGACGCGCGCGCCAAGGTGTACCTGCCGGACAGCGTCCGGGGCCGCCCCGAGTGGCGGGAGATCCTGTCGATGGTGGACCAGAGCATCGGCCGCTGGCAGCTGCCGCCGGCGCCGATCGTCGCACACGTGCCGGACCCGGTGGCGGCGCGGGAGCTGGTCGACGCCCTCGACGTCCGCGGTCTGAACTATGTGCTGCGGGTGAGCGAGAGCTTTCGCGACCTGGTCCAGGACCAGTTCGTCAGGTCACAGCGGAGCAAGGTGCTCGTGGGAGGCGAGGGCGCCCGGGAATCCGGCCGGCTCCCCCCTTTGCTCGGCACCCTTGAATTCCCGGTCGGACACCAGTCGACCTCCGTGCTGATTCCCCTGGCCGGACCACGAGGAAAGGCGAGCTACGGCAACCGCGTGATTCGACTCATTCGCGAACGGCGACGACACAGTCCCGGCACGCAGAAGCTGTGGATAACCAACATGACACAGGCCAGGCTTGACGACGTCATGTACGTGGCGAGCCTCGCCGACCGCAGCACGCAGGCAGTCCGTCTCCTCGAGTCGAACTTCGGGCTCCAGGATTTCGAAGGCCGTTCCTTCCGCGGGTGGCACCACCACATCACCATGGTCTCCGCGGCCTGGACCTACCAGCAGGTGTACGGCGGACTCGAGTAGCCCGGGAGACGCACGCGGCACTCCGGCCGCGGTCGGAACGGCGGAGAAAGCCCTGCCGTTCCGACTGCGGCCAGGTTTTCGTCAACGCAATACCAACATTTGCTCAGAGAAACACCTGGATAAGGCGGGGTGTGGTCACGGCGATCGTGGGCGGGGCCGGCGAGCCGGTGGAAAGGGCGGACGGGTCAGCGCTGGACTTCCGCGGCCTTCCGCGGCTGGCTCTCCTCGGCCACCAGGTCGGCGAGCAGTCGCAGCGCCGCCTCCGACGGCGAACCCGGCTCCGCGGTGAAGACCGCGAAGCGCTGCCCCTCGTCGTCCGGCAGCCGCATCGTCTCGTCGCCCAGGACCATTCGCCCCACCAGGGGATGCTGGTAGGTCCGCTGGTGGTGGGCGCACGTCCGCACCGGGTGGGCGTTCCACAACGCGGCGAACTCGGGGCTCTTCATCGTCAGCTCACCGATGAGCTCGGTCAGCTGCGGGTCGTCCTGGTACCGGCTCGCGGTCACCCTGAGGTCCGCCACCGCGTCCCGCGCCTTGGCCTTCCAGTCGGGGTACAGCTCCCGCAGGTGCGGGTCGAGGAAGACCATGCGCGCCAGGTTCGGGCGCTTCGCCGGGTCGTCTGGCGCCCCGAAGTCCAGATGGCTGCCGAGCAGCGCGTGCCCCATGCGGTTCCACGCCAGCACGTCCGTCCGCCGCCCGTAGACCAGCGCGGGAACGGTGCCGACCGACTCGATGACCAGCCGGACCCCGGGCCGCAACCGCTCGGGGCGGGCGCGCCGGCGCGAGGGCGGCTCCCACCTGGCCAGGCTGTGCAGGTGCGCGCGCTCCGCGTCGTTCAGCTTGAGAGCGCGCGCCAACGCCTCGAGCACGGGCCCCGACGCCTGCTGGCTCTGCCCCTGCTCCAGACGCGTGTAGTACGCGACGGAGACTCCCGCAAGCTGGGCCAGCTCCTCCCGGCGCAGCCCGGGAACCCGGCGTCGCCCCCCGTAGTTCACCAGTCCGGCGTCCTCCGGACTCAGGCGGGCGCGGCGGGAACGGAGGAACTCCCCAAGTTGCAGTGATCGTTGCGGCATTGGGCCATTCTGCCCACGAGGTCCAACGCTCATCCTGACCCCGCCAGTGGTAGGCACGGCGAGCGTACTCTCCGCCGAGGGCTGGGTCGGCCGACCGCGCGCCCGCATGCTGGACCGCATCCGTCATCCCCGAAAGGCATCGTCGTGACGACCGATACATCCGCCGAACGGGTCGAGGCCGACGCGCCGTTCACCACCCGCGGTTGGCTGATCCTGGTGACCCTGTGCAGCGCCACCTTCGTGGTGGGCCTCGACTTCTCCATCGTCGCCGTGGCGCTCCCCGAGATCGGCAGCGCCCTCGGCTTCGCAACCACGGGCGATCTGCAGTGGGTGGCGACCGCCTGCCTGCTGCCGACGGCCAGCCTGCTGCTGCTCTTCGGCCGGCTCTCGGACCTCGCGGGACGGCGCAACCTGTTCCTGCTCGGCCTCCTCCTGCTCGTCGCCTTCTCGCTGGTGGCCGGCCTCGCCAACTCCCCCGGTGTGCTGGTGGGCGCGCGGGTCGGCCAGGGTGTCGCCGGCGCCATGATCAGCCCGACCGCGCTGGCGCTGCTCACCGCCGCGTTCCCCGAGGGACCCCAGCGCACCAGGGCGCTGGGGGTCAACGGGGCCCTGCTCTCGCTCGGCTTCGTGGTGGGCACCATCGGCGGCGGCGTGATCACCAGCGCCTTCAACTGGCGCTGGACCATGCTGATCATGGTCATCATCGGGGCCGCCGTGCTGATCAGCGGCCTGCTCGTGCTCCCGCACGACCAGGAGCGCAGCGCCACCAGGCTCGACGTCCCGGGCGCCGTGCTGGTCAGCGGCGGTCTCTTCGCCCTGGTCTACTGGGTCAGCACCGGCGCCGACGCCGGCTGGTCGAGCGGCCCCAGCATGGCCGCCCTGGTCCTCTCGGTGCTGCTGATCGCCGCGTTCCTCCTGGTCGAGGCCCGGCACCCGGCGCCGCTCGTCCCCCTGTCGATGCTCAACCGGCCCTCCATCAAGTGGGGCGGGCTGATCGGCCTGATCACCTTCGGCATGTGCGGCGGCACCACGGTGCTGCTCAGCATCTACATGCAGGACGTGCTCGGCTACTCGGCGCTCGCCACGGGCTTCGGCTTCCTTGCCGAGGGCCTGGCCGCCCTGGTCGCCGGGCTGATCGTCTCCCGGGTCGTCTCCTCGTGGGGCGGCACCAGGACCCTGGTCGGCGGCCTGCTGATCCAGGCGGTCGGCACCGGCGCGATGGTGCTGCTGCCCGCCTCGGACAACCTCCCGCTGCTGCTTGCCACGTCGGGGGCGATGGGCTTCGGTCACGTCTTCGCGGTGGTCGCCTTCATCAACGCGATGACCTCGGGCCTCCGCGACGAGGAGCAGGGCGTGGCCGGCGGCCTCGCCCAGATGCCGCAGTTCGTCGGCGCGATCGGCACCGCGGCCCTGGCCGCCGTGGCGACCGCCCGCACCAACGCCCTGGAGTCCACCAGCTCGGTGACCGACGCCACCCTCGGCGGACTGCACGCCGCCGTCCTGGTGGCGGGCCTCGTCTGCGTGGTCGGCGCCGGCCTCGCTCTGCTGATCAGCCGCGACGCCGCCCGCCGGGCCGCGGCACCACGGGCCGAGGCCGTGGCCTGACGCCACCGCCCGACCCCCATGTGACGGCCCGGCCGCGCCGCCTGGCGTCATTCCCCCAACGCCCCTGACGCGGCCGGGCCGTCACATGGGGGT
>NZ_SMKC01000099.1 GCF_004348315.1 Streptomyces sp. 8K308
GCGCTGGACTGATGCGCGCGGGAGGGCCGAAGCTTGGGCGGGGCACTCGGGAATCTTCGAGGGCCGGCGCGCACTGAGATAAGCACGGAACACTGACAGCAGGAGACGAGATGTCCAAGACCGACGCACTCAAGCGGCTCTCCGATGAGGGGGTGGCGATCTGGCTGGACGACCTGTCCCGGCGGCGGATCGCGTCGGGGGATCTGGCTGGGCTGATCGAGGGCCGGCACGTGGTCGGGGTCACGACCAACCCGGCGATCTTCCAGAAGGCGATCTCAGGCGGCGACGGCTACGAGCACCAGTTGGCTGACCTGGCGGCGCGCAAGGTCACCGTCGACGAGGCCATCCGCATGATCACCACCGTCGACGTCCGGGACGCGGCGGACGTGCTGCGCCCGGTGTACGAGGCGAGCGGCGGCGCTGACGGCCGGGTGTCGATCGAGGTCGACCCCCGCTTCGCGCACGACACGGCCGCGACGATAGCCGAGGCCAAGCAGCTGGCCTGGCTGGTGGACCGGCCCAACGCGCTGATCAAGATCCCGGCGACCCGGGCCGGGCTGCCGGCGATCACCGAGGTGATCGCCCAGGGGATCAGCGTGAACGTGACGCTGATCTTCTCCCTCGAGCGCTACCGGGAGGTGATGGACGCCTACCAGGCCGGTCTGGAGAGGGCGAGGGCCAACGGGCTCGACCTGTCGGCCATCCACTCGGTGGCGTCGTTCTTCGTCTCCCGCGTGGACACCGAGATCGACAAGCGGCTCGACGCGCTCGGCACCGACGCCGCCAAGGCGCTCAAGGGCAAGGCCGCGCTGGCCAACGCGCGCCTCGCGTACCAGGCGTACGAGGAGGTCGTGGCGGCCGACCGCTGGCAGGCCCTGGCGCGGGAGGGCGCCAACCCGCAGCGGCCGCTGTGGGCGTCCACCGGCGTCAAGGACCCGGCCTACCCCGACACCCTCTACGTCACCGAGCTGGTCGCGCCCGGCACCGTCAACACCATGCCTGAGCCGACCCTGTTGGCCACCGAGGACCACGGCGTGGTCAGCGGCGACACGGTCACCGGCGGCTACGCGCAGGCCCGAGCCGACCTCGACGCGGTCGAGGAGCTCGGCGTCTCCTACGACGAGGTGGTGCGACTGCTCGAGGACGAGGGCGTGGCCAAGTTCGAGCAGGCGTGGCAGCAGTTGCTCGACTCCACCGAGGCTGCCCTCGCGCGGCTGGCCGCCAAGGGGGCCTGACCGCGATGACGGACCACGACAGCCGGGACGGCTGGGTGAACCCGCTGCACGACCCGGCGACCGACCGGCGGCTGCCGCGCATCGCGGGCCCCTCCGGTCTGGTGATCTTCGGCGTGACGGGGGACCTGTCGCGCAAGAAGCTGATGCCGGCGGTCTACGACCTCGCCAACCGGGGTCTGCTGCCGCCGGGGTTCTCGCTGGTGGGCTTCGCCCGCCGGGACTGGGAGCACGAGGACTTCGCGCAGGAGGTGCACGACGCCGTCAAGGCGCACGCCCGCACCCCCTTCCGCGAGGAGGTCTGGCAGGAGCTGAGCCAGGGGATGCGGTTCGTCCCCGGCGTGTTCGACGACGACGAGGCGTTCAAGCGGCTGCGCGAGACCGTGGAGGAGCTGGACGCGGCGCGCGGCACCAGCGGGAACTTCGCGTTCTACCTCTCCGTGCCGCCGAAGTTCTTCCCCCAGGTGGTGCGGCAGCTGAAGCGGCACGGTCTGTCGGAGGCGCCGCACGGGTCGTGGCGGCGGGCGGTGATCGAGAAGCCGTTCGGGCACGACCTGGCAAGCGCCGAGGAGCTCAACTCGGTGGTGCACGAGGTGTTCGCGCCCCGCGAGGTGTTCAGGATCGACCACTACCTGGGCAAGGAGACGGTCCAGAACATCCTGGCGCTGCGGTTCGCCAACACGATGTTCGAGCCGATCTGGAACCGGTCGTACGTGGACCACGTGCAGATCACCATGGCCGAGGACATCGGCATCGGTGGCCGTGCCGGCTACTACGACGGCATCGGCTCCGCGCGGGACGTGATCCAGAACCACCTGCTCCAACTGTTGGCGCTCACCGCCATGGAGGAGCCGTCGGGCTTCGACGCGGACGCGCTGGTCGAGGAGAAGCTGAAGGTGCTGCGCGCCGTCAAGCTGCCCACCGACCTGGCCAGGCACACGGTGCGCGGCCAGTACACGGGCGGCTGGCAGGGCGGCGAGAAGGTGCTCGGTTACCTGGAGGAGGCGGGCATCAGCCCCCAGTCCAAGACCGACACGTACGCCGCGATCCGCCTGGAGATCGACAACCGGCGGTGGGCGGGGGTGCCGTTCTACCTGCGCACCGGCAAGCGGCTCGGCCGCCGGGTGACGGAGATCGCGGTGGTCTTCCAGCGCGCCCCGCACTCGCCGTTCGACACCACCGACACCCAGGAGCTCGGGCAGAACGCGCTGGTGATCCGGGTGCAGCCGGACGAGGGCGTCACGGTGCGGTTCGGCTCCAAGGTGCCCGGCACCCAGATGGAGATCAGGGACGTCACCATGGACTTCGCCTACGGCGAGTCCTTCACCGAGTCCAGCCCCGAGGCATACGAGCGGCTACTGCTCGACGTGCTGCTCGGCGACGCCAACCTCTTCCCCCGCCACCAGGAGGTCGAGGAGTCCTGGCGGATCCTGGACCCCATCGAGGAGTACTGGGAGCGGCACGGCAGGCCGGCGCCCTACCCGGCCGGCACCTGGGGGCCGGCCGAGGCGGACCGGATGCTGGCGCAAGAGGGAAGGAGCTGGCGGCGGCCATGAGCATCGAACTGACCGGCACCACATCGAGCAGGATCAACGCGGCGCTCGTCGAGGCCAGGCGCGCGGCCGGCAGCCCCGCCGTCGGCATGGTGCTGACCCTGGTCATCGTCACCGACGAGGAGAACGCGCACGACTCGCTGAAGGCGGCGCGGGACGCGGCGCGTGAACACCCCAGCCGGATCCTGGTGATCATCCGCCGCCCTGGCCGTGGCGCCGCGCGCCGCACGGAGTCGCGCCTCGACGCGGAGGTGCGGGTCGGCGGCGACTCGGGCAACGGTGAGACGGTGCTGCTGCGGCTGCGCGGCGAGTTGGCCGACCACGCCGACTCGGTGGTGCTGCCGCTGCTGCTGCCGGACGCGCCGGTGGTGGTGTGGTGGCCGGTGGAGGCGCCGGCCGACCCGGCCGGTGACCGGCTCGGCGCGCTCGCGCAGCGTCGGATCACCGACTCCTACGCCGTCGAGGAACCGCTGAAGGCGCTGGCGGCGCGGGCCGCGTCCTACGCGCCGGGCGACACCGACCTGGCCTGGACCCGGCTCACCCCGTGGCGCTCCATGCTGGCGGCCGCGCTCGACCAGGCGCGCGCCGACGTCGTCTCGGCCGTGGTGGAGAGCGAGGCGGAGAACCCGAGCGCCGAGCTGCTCGCCCGCTGGTTCGCGGCCCGGCTCGGAGTGCCGGTGGAGCAGGTGGTCACCGACGGTCCCGTGGTCACCGCCGTCCGGTTGCGGACGGCGGGCGGCGAGATCCACATCGACCGACCGGAGGGCGCGGTGGCCAGCCTCGCCATCCCCGGGCAGCCCACCCGCACTCTGGCGCTCAAGGTCCGCTCCACCGCGGAGCTGATCGCCGAGGAGCTGCGCCGGCTCGACCCGGACGAGGCGTACGCCGCGGCGCTGCGCGCCACCGTGCGGGCGCCCTCCGCCGCGACCGGCGTCGCGGTCGAGCAGGAGGTGGCGCCGGCGGCCGCCGAGGCCGCCGGCTAGCCGGCGGCCGGTCCCCCGGGTCGGTGGGCACGGCACGCCCCCGCCGCGCGGTCGGCGGCGGGGGCAACGTGCCGTACCCCTGACGCGCGGGCGCCGCAGGCGCCATCATCAGGCTCATGAGACGAACCCGCGCCCGTCGCGGCACAGCCGCCGCCCTCGTCACCACCGCCCTGTTAGCTCTCGCCACCGTCGCGTGCGGCTCGGACGGCGAGGGCGACGACGCCGCCACCGAGCCCAGCACCACCGCCCCCGAGGAGCCCGCCGGGGAGGACGAGCCGACCGGGCCACCGGCCGACCCGGAAGAGGCCGCCGCCCTGGAACAGGCCGTTCGGGAGTACACCGACGCCTACTTCGCCCCTGACGCGGACGCGGCATACGACATGCTGTCCAGCCGCTGCCAGGCGGCGATCACCCCGGAGATCTTCACCGACACCATCGAGCAGGGCGCGGGTGACTACGGACGCCTGGCGGTCGAGGAGTTCACCGTCGACGAGCTGTCCGGCGACAGCGCTCGCGTGACGTACAGCGTGGGCCTGCCCCTCATCGACGAGGCCCTGACCGGACAGCCCTGGTCCCGCGAGGACGGCGAGTGGCGGTTCGACGCCTGCTGACCCTTCGGCGACTCCCCGGCCACCGTCAGTCCCACAGGTCGGTGGGCACCGCCCGCACGCTGTGACCGCGCCGGTCGAGCACGCGCCCCACGTGTTTGTAGGTGCGAAGCACGACGGCGCGGTCCGTGATCCGCAGCCGCAGATGACCGAGCTCGCGGGCGAGGTGGGCCTCCAGGCCGTGCACGTCGTGCAGGGTCCGGAGCCACACGTCGAGGATCAGGTTGTGCGGGCCCGCCGTCATGGTGCACAGGCGCAGCTCGGGGAGGGTGCGCAGCGCGGCGGCCGTGGCCTCCAGGTGCTCGGCCGGCACGGAGGCGAAGTACACGGCGGACACCGGCCAGCCGGTGAGCGGCCTGGCCAGGTTGCAGCGCAGCGACAGCAGGCCGTCGCGCAGCAGCCGGGCGAGGCCGCGCCGGGTGGTGGCCACGCTGCTCCCCACCACCTTGGCCAGCTCGGCCAGCGGCATCCGGCCGTCCGAGCCGAGCGCCACGGCGATCCGCCGCTCTAGCGGGCGCAGCGGCTCGTCGGCCGAGCCGCCGGGCCTGGTGCGCGGCTCGGACGGGCGCAGCCGCTCGACCTGGGCCGCGCTGAGCGCCCGCAGCCGCCACTGGCTGCCCTCGAACGGCGCCGCCGTGATCACGTGCAGCCGGGTCGTGCGCACCCCCGGCACCCGGCAGACCCGCTCGGTGATGTACTCGGCGAGCCAGTCCAGGTCCCGCGCCCACACGATGGCCAGCAGGTCCCTGGTGCCCGAGGTCTGCTTGAGGCTCAGCACGGCCGGGTCGTTGCTGAGCGTGGTCGCCACGTCGGCGAGCCGGGAGCCGTCCACCGTGATCTCGAGCTGGGCCCTGGCCAGCGTGTCGTGCGCCGGGGACAGGTAGCCGTCGATCCAGGCGGCGCCGGCGTCCCGCAGCCTGGCCCAGCGGCGGGCCGCGGTGACCGGATCGACCTCGAGCACCTCGCCGATCAGTGTCCAGGGGGCGCGCGGCTGGACCTGGAGCGCGTGCACGATGGCCAGATCCAGCTCGTCGAGGCCGGCCGCCGTGGCCGATTTCTGCGCCCTCGAAGCGGTAACGAATCCTGCGCGCACCGACTCCTCCTGATCCGAATCCGGCGATTTTACCGTCGAGAAATCCAGGGTACGGACGATATCCGCCGGATGTACCCCTACCCGCGAGGAGCCGCTGTGCCGACCACACCGCTGACGATCACCGGAGCCCGGATCATCGACGGAACGGGCGCCGAGCCCGTGGTGAACGGCGAGATCCAGACAGACGAGCGCGGTGACCTGGCCTATGTCGGCCCGGCCGCCGGCGCCCCCGGTCGGGCACCGGACGCGCGGGTGATCGACGTGGCCGGCCGCACGGTGCTGCCCGGCTTCATCGACTGCCACGTGCACTTCGGCGTGGGGTCGATGAAGGAGCTCGGCTCGCTGTTCGCCGCCGACCCGACGGTGGGCGTGCTGCGCACCGCCGAGCGGATGCGCCGCACCCTGCACGCGGGCATCACCACGGCCCGCGACCTCGGCGGCGCGCCGGCCGGCTTCCGCACCGCCGTGGCGGAGGGGCTGATCGAGGGGCCGAGGCTGCACACCGCCGTCCGGATCATGGGCCACACCGGTGGCCACGCCGACTTCACCACCCCCTCGGGCGTCGACACCAGCGGCGGGATGGGCGAGATCGCCGACACCGTCGACCAGGTGCGGATCGCGGTCCGCCGCCTGCTGCGGGACGGCGCCGACGTCATCAAGCTGTGTGCGACCGGCGGCATGGGCAGCCCGCACGACCAGCCGGACGACGAGGGCCTGACCGAGGATGAGATCCGCGCCGTGGTCTCGGAGGTGGCCAGGCACGGCGGGCGCCCGGTGGCCGCGCACGCCCAGGGCACCGCCGGCATACTCAACGCGATCCGCGGCGGCGTCACCAGCATCGAGCACGGCTACGGCCTGGACGACGAGGCCTGCGACCTGGCGGGGGAGCGCGGCGTGTTCGTCGTGCCCACCCTGTCCACCGTCTTCGACGGCATCGACAAGTCGAAGATGGCGCCCTACCACTACGAGAAGAAGATCCGCTGGTCCGGGATCACCCGGGAGAACATCTCCCGGGCCATCCAGCGCGGGCTGCGGATCGCGATGGGCACGGACGCCGGTGTCTGCCCGCACGCGCAGAACCTCAGGGAGCTGATGCACCTGGTGGCGCTCGGCATGACGCCGATGGACGCCATCCTCGCCGGCACCCGCACCGCCGCCGAACTGCTCGGCCTCGCCGAGCGGATCGGCACCCTCGAGGCCGGCAAGGCCGCCGACCTCGTCGTCTGCGACGGCGACCCGCTCTCCGACATCGCCGTCCTGGCCACGCCGGACAACGTCCGCTACGTCGTCCAGCAGGGCGTCGTCCGCAAGGCTCCCGAGACCGTGAGCTGACGCCGCGCCGGTCGAACAAGATCGTCCCCTGAAAGGTATCCCCGAGATGCAGGACACCCTCGCCCAGGCCTCGCCAGGACCAGGAACCGGCCCGGGCTCAGGCCCCGGTCTCCTGGACCGCGTGCTCGGCGGCATAGAGCGCGCCGGCAACCGGCTACCCCACCCGTTCTACCTGTTCACGCTCCTCTTCGTGGTGCTCGCCGTGGTCTCCACGGTGCTCGCCGCCCTCGACGCCCGGGTCACCGTGCCGGGCACCGAGGACGAGCTTCAGGTCAAGGGGCTGCTGACGGGCGAGGGGCTGCGCTGGCTCCTGGAGAACCTGATCCCCAACTTCACCGGGTTCCCCTCCCTTGGCACCGTGCTGCTGATGATGATGGCGGTGGGTGTCGCCGAGAAGACGGGGCTGCTCGAGGCCGTGGTGCGGGCCACCATCGCCCGGGCGCCGGCGCGGGTGCTGCCGTACGCGATGGCGTTCGTCGCCTGCCAGGGCCACGTGATGAGCGACATCGCGATCCTGGTGATCCCGCCGCTGGCCGCGCTCGCCTTCCGCAGCGCGGGGCGGAACCCGGTGGCCGGGCTCATCGGCGCCTTCGCCTGCGTCTGCGCCGGCTACGCGGCCGGCTTCATCATCGGCTCGCTCGACGCGCTCTACACCGGCATCACCCAGACCGCCGTGACCGTGCTGCCGAACGGCGCCGAGGCCCCCACCCACATCCTGGTCAACTACTTCTTCACCGCGGCCGCCAGCCTGGTGCTCGCGCTGATGGGCGGCTTCCTGACCGCGCGGGTGCTCGAACCCCGGCTGCCGCAGCCGGAGCTCGACCCGAGCGGCGAGTTCGGCGCGGACGGCGTCACCGCCGAGGTGACCGCCGTGGAGCGGCGCGGGCTGCGCAACGCCGGCCTGTCGTTCCTCGGGTACGCCGCCGTGGTGGTCACCGGCTGGCTGCTGCCCGACTCCCCGCTGCGCGGCGAGGGCGGCGCGCTGGTGCCGTCCCCGCTGCTGAGCGGCATCGTGCCGCTGCTGTTCGTCGCCTTCCTGCTGGCCGGCGTCGTCTACGGGGTCACCGTCCGCAGCCTCAGCAAGGCCGACGACGTGCCCCGGCTGATGGCCGACTCGGTCACCAACATGTCGGGCTACATCGTGCTGATCTTCGCGATCTCGCAGGTGATCGGCGTTTTCAACTGGTCCGGAGTCGGCACCCTGTTGGCCGTGAAGTGCGCCTCGCTGCTGGAGTCGGCCGGCCTGACCGGCTTCCTCGGCATCGCACTCTTCGTGCTGCTGGTGTGCGTGCTCAACCTCTTCATCACCTCGGGTTCCGCGCTGTGGTCGCTGATGGCGCCGGTGTTCGTGCCCACCTTCATGCTGCTCGGCCTGGAACCGGCGTTCACCCAGGCCGCGTTCCGCATCGGCGACTCGGCGACCCAGATGATCACGCCGATGAACCCCTATCTGTTCCTGACCCTGGCGCTGCTGCGGCGCTACGAGCCCAGCGCCCAGCTCGGCACGCTGCTCTCCAGGCTCTCGGTGTTCGTGGTGCCGTTCCTGATCGCCTGGCTCGCGGTGCTCGGCATCTTCTACGGATTCGACCTGCCGCTCGGCCCGGGCGCGGCCATTCACTCCCCATAAGGCAGCCACTCCCCGCAAGGGTCCTTCGCCCGTCACCCTGCCGGACTCCGGCAGGGTGGCGGGCGCAGTGCTGCCACGGTGCGGCCGTGCGTGTGGCGGTGTCGGCAAGCCATGATTCACCACATGAACGACGTGGGGGACATGACCTTCAGCGCCGGCGGGAGACTGTGGTCGGTGCGCGCGGACGCGCACGGCCTGTGGTCCCGAATGCTGGCCCGCCGGCGGAGCGTGGCCTGGGCCGACGTCGCCGACCTGCGGGTACGGGTGACGGACACCTACAAGTACGGACAGTACTACCGCGTCAGCGTGCTGCAGCGGGACGGGCGCGAGTGGCGCCTTCCCGCGCCCTACCGCGGCGGGGCCCCCGACGACGGGGCGTTCGACGCGGACGTGGCGGCGCTGCGCGCGCTGCACCGCCGGTACGGGGCGCCGGAGTCGGACCACCTGGTGGTCATCTCGAACCGCACCGCCGGCGGCGCGGCCCGGGTGGTGCCGCTGGCGCTGACCTTGCTGCTGCTCGCGGCCGCGGTCGGCACCGCGCTGCTCGCGCCGCGGCTCGGCTCCGAGCAGGCGGCCTGGCGGTCGGCCGCCCCGTGTGCCGCCGACGCGCCGGCCGGCGAGCGCGACACGTGCCTGACCACCCTGCCCGCCGTGATCGCCGAGGCCGACGCCGCCCCCTCCAACCGGCCGCGGCAGAGCAGTTGGCTGTACCTGGCCGACGGCCGGCCGATGGAGCGCGTCGAGGTCTCGGCCGACGCCGCCCACGCGTTCCGGCCCGGCGACGCCGTCGAACTGACCCTCTGGCGTGGGCAGGTGATGGAGGTCGTGGGCGAGCACCACGCCTGGCGTGAGCACGTCCCCGGTCCCGGTAGCGCGGCCGTTCTCTCCGCGGTCCTCGCGCTGGCCGCCGGCTACCCGGCCGCCAAGCTGGTGCTGCGTCGGCGCTGGCGGCGACTGCCCGACGACGAGGTCCTGCCCTCCGCCCTGCCGTTCGCTGGCGCGCTCGCCGGCACGGCCCTGTGGCTGCTGCCGCTGTGCTACCTGCGGCCCACGGCCCCGTTGGACTCCGGGGTGACGATCGGGTGGGCCGCGGCCGGCTCACTGGTCACGCTCGGCCTCCTCGGCTGGGCCTGGCGCGCCACCCGGGTCCGACGCCCGGAGCCGGTCGGGGCGGGCGAGGAGCCGGCCGCCCCGGACCAGGACGTCTTCGTCTCCGCCCGCTTCCTGGAGCCCACCGACTACAACCCGCACCACTTCGGCACCCACGTCGTCATCGGGGGAGGACCGCCCGCGGTGACGCCGCACCCGGGCCCCGGCCGGTTCGCCGCGCTGCCGATCCCGACCGAGCGGCTCAGCCTCAGGGACGTCAGGCGGGCCAGGGGCTCCGAGGAGACCATCCCCAGGAGCTGGCACGTCGCCGAGTTCGACGACGCCGGCACGCCGGTCCGGCTCGCGGCCGCCCCGGTCGATCTGGCGCGTCTCGTCCGCCGGTTGGACCCGGCGGGCGCCGCCGCGGCCTACGCCCGTCTGGCGCCAGCCGCAGCCCCCGGGGCGGCGGGCCGCAACGGGTAGCTGGCCAGCGGTTCGTAGCGCGGGCGCTGGCCCGGGATGCCCTCGGCCGGCAGATGGCTGCGCAGCAGGGTGAACTCGCCGACGGTCCAGGGGGTGCCGGCCACGTCGGCGAGCGCCGCCGCGTAGGGCGCGAGGTCGACCCGGTCCCGGCCGCGCGCGATCGTCAGGTGGGGGTGGTACGGGCGGTGGTCGTCCAGCGCGATCCCCGAGCGGCGTGCCGCGGCCGCGGTCGCCGCCGCCAGGCCCCGCAGGACCGCCACCTCCCCGTCCACCCCGGCCCACAGCACCCGCTGTGCGAACCGGCCGCCACCGGAGAGCCACAGCTCGTGCCGGGAGCGGCGGGCCGCCACCCTGGCGAGCCGCTCCCGCAGCTCGGGCACCCGCTCGGGCGGCACGTCACCGAAGAACGTCAACACCAGGTGCCAGCCGCCCGGATTGGTCCAGCGCAGCCGCCCGGCACCCGGCAGGCGGTGCAACTCCTCGACGACCGTGGCGAGTTCGTCCAGCATGGGCTTGGGCGGCAGCACCGCGGCGAACAGTCTCATCCCCGTCATGCCGGCAGTGTCCCGTGTCACCAGGGCCCGAGGCGCGCCTCCACGCTGGAGCGGCCGGGCGGGCGCGGATCGGTGTCCGAATCCGGCGTGCGGCCCCGCCTGTCGGTGCCGATGGATAACATCGGGGGCACGGACCGTTAAAGGAACGGCAAAGGGGTTCCTCGGTTCGGAGGGCCTCACGAGGCGGGGAGTGATCACATGCTCCAACAGGGCACGAGCGGTCCGGAGGGCGGGCCGGCGAGCGGCTCGCCGGTGCTCGACCTGCGTGGCCCGGCGGCCGCGCGCCGGCCCCCCACGCCGCCGTGGCGGCCGGGCGACCGGGTGGTCGTCTCCGGGCTGCCGGGCAGCGGCAAGTCCACGCTGATGAGCCGGGTCGCGCCGCCCGCCGGCGGCCGGCTCGTGCTGGTCGACTCCCAGCACGAGCGCGACCGTTGGGCTTCGCGCCTGCCCGGCTGGCTGCCGTACGCGGTCTACCGGCCGGCCGTCAGGATCGCCCACTACGCCCGGTTAAGGAGGGCGTTGCGCTCGCCCGCCGGCGTCCTGGTGCACGACTGCGGTCGCAACGCGTTCGTCAGGCGCTGGCTCGCCAGGGACGCCAGGCGGCGGGCGCGCGGCTTCCACCTGTTGCTGCTCGACGTCCCGGCCGAGGCGGCGCTGGCCGGCCAGCTCGCCCGCGGCCGGGCCGTCTCCGGGTCGGCCTTCGGCCGGCACCAGCGGGCGGTGGCCCGGCTCATAGCCGAGGTCGAGGCGGGCGTGCTGCCGCCCGGCTGCGCCTCGGCCACCCTCCTCGACCGGGCCTCGGTCAGCCGGCTCGACCGGCGGTGGCTGGCCCGGCGACCCAGTCCGGCCCCAGCCGAACGTATTTGATGGTCTGCCGCCAGTAGGTGAACGCGATGTGCAGCGCGCCGTCCGGCGTCTGGCGGATCGTCGGGTAGGACAGCTCCCGGTTGAGCCGGTCCCGGGAGTTGTTGGTCAGGCAGTGGCCGTCGCCCGTCTCGATGTCCCGGCGCAGCGGCCAGCTCAGCCCGCCGTCCGGCGAGACCGCCAGCGTCAGCGGCGCGCGCGGCGCGCCCCAGAAGGCCCGCCCGGCCGGCTCGACGGCCGGGCGCGCCGCGCCGGCCTGTCCCGTTTCGGCTGTCTCGTCGGGGAGGTCGTCGTAGAGCGAGACCCGGCGGGCCGTGGCGTCGGCGGCGCTGCTGTGGTTGAAGACGAGCGCGAGCCGACCGTCCGCCAGCGCGACGCACTGCAGCGAGGAGTTGTTGTTGGGCAGCTCCGTGGGCGTCGGCGGCGTCCAGCTCTCCCCGTCGTCCCGGGAGACGGAGCGGTGCACGTGGTCGGCCCACCGGCTGCGGAACAGCGCGACGAGCGTGCCGTCCGCCAGCGGCAGGACGTTCATGTGCACCTGCCCGGTGCTCTCCGGCACCGGGCGCTCCCGCCAGCTGAGCCCGGCGTCGTCGCTGATCAGCACCGAGCTGGTGTCACGCTCCCCGGTCCACCTGGCGCCCGGCACCGGCACGCACCGGAAGATCGGCAGCAGCCAGCGGCCCGAGGGCAGCACCACGGGCGGCTGGCGGATGAACACCCCGCCCTCGGCCCCGGCGGGGAAGAGGGTGCGCGGCCCGTCCCAGCTCAGCCCGCCGTCCGTGGAGACCCGCAGCCTGACCTCGGCGGTGTCCTGGTCGCCGGCGCGCTGAGCGGTGTACAGCAGCCAGAGTTCGCCGGCCGGGGTCGGGAACAGCAGGGGGTTCTGCTCGGATCGGGTCGGGTCGTCCGAGAGTCGCACCGGCGCCTCCCAGGCGGTGGAGCCCGGGGCCAGCCGGGAGAACCAGATCGAGATGTCGGGCACGCCCTCCTGGGTGCCGCCGAACCAGACGCAGCCCAGGGCGCCATCCCGCAGCACCGTCAGACTGGCGGCGTGATTCTGGACGGCGGGGGCCGGCAGGAACGCCTCGACCACGCCGGGCTCCCCGGGGCGGGGCCGCACCACCCCGTCGGGGTGCTCCGGCGGCGCCTCGCTCCACGCTAGCGCGTCGCTCATACCTCTCAACTCCGTTCGCTCTCGCGCGGTTAGGGCCTGGCCTTGGTCAGGTGGTCGCGGGCGACCTGTTCTAGGTGGATCAGCTCGGAGGAGACGGTCGCGAAGGTGTAGCCCTCGGCGAGCCGCCGCGCGGCCGAGGCGCCGTCCGAGGTGTGGATGCCGGCCGCTATCCCGGCGGCCGCGGCGGCCTCCCGCACCCGCACCAGCGCGGCCTCGAACTCGGTGTCGAGCGCCGGGTCGGTCGACGTCTCGCCGCCCAGCGCGATCCGCAGGTCGGAGGGGCCGACGTAGACGCCGTCGAGGCCCGGGGTGGCGCAGATCTCGTCCAGGTTGGCGAGGCCGGCCGCCGTCTCGATCATGGCCAGCACCACCGTCGCCTCGTGCGCCTCGGTCGGCTTGGGTCCGATCCGCAGCTGGGCGCGCATCGGGCCGTAGGAGCGGCGGCCGACCGGCGGGTAGCGGCAGGCGGAGACGGCCGCCGCGGCCTGCTCGGCCGTGTCGATCAGCGGCACGATCACGCCGGTGGCGCCGGCGTCGAGCGCCCGGCCGATGGGCGCCGGGTCGTTGGCCACCACGCGCACCATGCCGACCGAGGCGCCGCCCGCGTCGATGGCGGTCAGCGACCGCAGCATCTCCTGGTAGCCGAAAAGCCCGTGCTGGGCGTCCAGGCAGACGTAGTCGTAGCCGAGCCTGGCGAGCCGTTCGTTGATCACGGGGGAGCCGACGATCGACCAGTAGCCGATCAGCTTCTCGCGGGAGCGCACGGCGGCGGCGAAACGGGCGGAATCCATACGGGGGTCGGCCTCACTCTCGGTCGTGGGACTCTGGGTTGTGGACTCTGGGATGTCGGGGGACGGGTGGTGGCGGGTGGTCGGTCAGCGGTTGTAGGCGGGCATGGGGCCGCGCAGCTCGGCGCCGACCTCCTCGCAGGCCTGGAGCACGTCGGCGGGCAGGGGCCCGGCCTGCGCGGCCGCGATGTTGGCCCGCAGGTGCTCGATCCGGGAGCCGCCGAGCAGCACGGCGGTCACCCCGTCGCGGCCGAGCAGCCAGCGCAGGGACAGCTCGGCCAGGCCGACCCCGGCCTGCTCCGCGATGTCGGCGAGCCGCCCCACGGCCTCGAAGAGCCGCGAGTTCCAGTAGCGCTGCCGGTACATCGGGGCCAGCCGCGAGTCGCCGAAGCGGCCGGCGCCCGGGGCGTCGTCGAAGTGGTGCCTGCCGGTCAGCAGGCCGCCGGCCAGCGGGTTGTAGACCATGGTGCGCAGGCCCGAGGTGGCGGCGTACTCCAGGTACTCCTCCTCGACCCGGCGGGCCAGCAGGTTGTAGAGCTGCTGGGCGATCACCGGGCGCGGGGCGCCGACCTCGTCGGCGACCCGGCCGAGCTCGGCGATCTGCCAGGCGGCGTAGTTGGACACCCCGAGGGCCCTGATCCTGCCCTCGGCGACGAACTCGGCGACCGTGCCGAGCGTGTCCGCCAGCGGCACCGAGCGGTCCGGCTGGTGCAGGTAGAACAGGTCGACGTGGTCGGCGCGCAGCCGCCGCAGGCTGCCGTCGAGCGCGGCCCGCATGCCGGCCGGCGAGAGCGGGCTGTGCTCGCCGGTGTCCGGGTGCGGCATGCCGGCCTTGGTGGCCAGCGTGATCCGCTCCCTGCGGGCCGGGGTCAGCAGGTCGGCCAGGATCTCCTCGGTGGCGCCGCCGGCGTAGGCGTTGGCGGTGTCGACCGCGGTGATCCCGGCGTCGAGCGCCAGGTCGAGCATCGCCTCGGCGCCCGCCGGGTCGACGGTGTCCCCGAAGGTCATGGTGCCGAGCACCAGGGGGGATAGGGGAACCCGGACGCCTGGCAACTCGGTGCTCACGCGACTTCTCCTCTCGACGGCCCGGTGTGCCGGGCGCTGACCACGGCGCGCGGCTTGCGGCCCCGCATGGCCGCCGGGTCCAGGGCGGCGCGCCGAAGCGCCCTGGTGTAGGGGTCGGTGGGCGCGGCGAGCACCCGCTCGGTCGGCCCGGACTCGACCAGGCGGCCGTCCCGCATCACGATGATCTCCGAGCTGATCTCGCGGACCACGCCCAGGTTGTGGGAGATCACGATGTACGTCAGGTTCGACTCCTCGCGCAGTTCGCGCAGCAGCCTGAGCACCTGCGCCTGCACCGAGACGTCGAGCGCCGAGGTGGCCTCGTCGCAGATCAGCAGCTCCGGGTTGCTGGCCAGGGCGCGGGCGATGCCGATCCGCTGCCGCTGGCCGCCGGAGAACTCGGCGGGCCTGCGGTGCAGCGCGCTGGTCGGCAGCCCGACCCGGTCAAGGAGCTCGGCCGCGCGTTTCGCGCGGTGTGCCTTGTCGCGGTCGCCCGCCACGCGCAGTGGCTCGGCGACGATGTCCTGCGCCGTGGAGTGCGGGTCGAGGGAGCCGTAGGGGTCCTGGAAGACCATCTGCACCCGGTGCCGCAGCGGGCGCAGCCGACGCTCCGACAGCGGTGCCAGGTCGACGCCGTCCAGCTCGATCCGGCCCGCCGTCGGCTTGAGCAGCCGCACCAGGCTGCGGGCCACCGTGGACTTGCCGCATCCCGACTCGCCGACGATGGCCAGCGAGCCGCCGCGCTCGACGCTGAAGCTGAGGTCGTCGACGGCCCGGTGGACGCCGCCAGGGATCGGATAGTCGACCCGCAGGCCGGTGACGGAGAGGAAGGGGGTGCTCATCGTCCGGCCTCCTCGGGGACGCTGTTCGCGGGATCGCCCTCGTCCCAGGGGCCGAGCACCGGCACGGCGGCGAGCAGCGCCCGGGTGTAGGGCTCGGCGGGCGCGTCGACGACCTGCTCCACGGGCCCCGACTCGACGAAGCGGCCCTGTCGCATCACGTGGATGCGGTCGGAGACCAGCCGGGCCACGCCCAGGTCGTGGGTGATCATCAGGATGCCGATGTCGGTGCGCTCCTGGAGCTCGAGCAGCAGGTCGAGGATGCCGGCCTGCACGGTGACGTCGAGCGCCGAGGTGGGCTCGTCCGCCACCAGCAGCACGGGCTCGGCGGCCAGCGCGATGGCGACCAGCACCCGCTGCAGCATGCCGCCCGACAGCTGGTGCGGGTAGGCGTCCCAGCGGCTCTCCGGCTTGCTGATCCGCACCTGGGTCAGCAGCTCGACGCCGCGGGCGCGGGCCTCGGACCTGGAGAGCTCAGGGTGGCGCAGCCGGACGGCCTCGCCGAGCTGCCGGCCCACGGTGTGGACCGGGCTGAGCGCGGTCATCGGGTCCTGCGGGATCAGCGAGACCTTGCGGCCCAGGATCCTCGACATGGCGCCCGGTTCCGCGACCGTGTCGACGCCGGCGATCCTCGCGGTGCCGGAGACCACGGCGAGCCCCTCGGGCAGCAGCCGCAGGATGCCCATCGCGGTGGTCGACTTTCCCGAGCCCGACTCGCCGATCAGCGTCACGGTCTCGCCGCTGCCGATGCTGAAGCTGACGCCGTCCACCGCGCGCACCACGCCGTGCTCGGTGATCAGCTCGATCTGCAGGTCGCGCACGTCGAGCAGCGGCTCGTCGGGGACGGCCGGCCTGGGTTCCGTGATGGCCATCAGTTGCCCTCCGTTGCCGCGGCGACGGTCCTGCGCACCCGGGAGCGGTCCCGCAGTCCGTCGCCGATCAGGTTGACGCCGACCACCAGCAGCACGATCACCAGGCCCGGCAGGGTGACCAGCCACCAGGAGGTCGTGATGTAGTCCTGGCCGTCGGAGATGATCCGCCCCCAGGTGGCGAACGGCCGCTGGGGCCCGGCGCCCAGGTAGCTGAGCGCGCTCTCCAGCAGCACGGCCTGGGCCAGCAGCAGGAGCACGACCAGGGTGGCCTGGCGGATGATGTTGGGCAGGATGTGCCGGAGCAGGATCTGCACCCGGCGCAGGCCCAGCATCCGGGCCGCCGCCACATAGGGCTTCTCGCGTTCCACCAGCACGAGCGACCTGGTGAGCCTGGCCACCTCGGGCCACTGGGCGACCGCGATGACGCTGGTGATGACCGGCACCGACGGGTCGAACAGGGCGACCACGAGCAGCAGCATCATCAGCAGCGGCAGCGACATCTGGGCCTCGAGCAGCCGGGAGACCACCGAGTCGACCCAGCCGCCGAAGTAGCCGGCGGACGCGCCGGCCACGATGCCGATGACGCCGGAGACAACCACGGCCAGCACGCCGATGGTCAGCGAGACCTGGCCGCCGTGCAGGATCCGCGACAGCAGGTCGCGGCCGAGCTGGTCGGTGCCGAACAGGTGCCCGTCGGTGAACGGCGCGAGCCGGCGCTTGGCGAGGTCCTGGTCGTTGGGCCCGGGCAGCGGAAGCAGCCGGGCGAGCGCGATCGGCAGCACCACGAGCAGGGTGCACACCGAGCCGATCCACAGCTTGAGCCGGGCGGCGCGCCGGCGCCTGGTGGCGGTCGCCGCGGCCAGCTGCCTCGCGGTGACGGCGCTCGGCCGCCCGGAGCCGGCGGTGGTTTCGAGGGCGGTGCTCATGTCAGGCCGCCTTTCCGAGGCGTACCCGCGGGTCGAGCAGCGGGTAGGCCAGGTCGATGAGGAGTTGGACCAGGATCGCCAGGGCGGCGGTGACCAGCACCGTCGCCTGGATCAGCGGGTAGTCGCGGGTCTCCAGGGCCCGCACCACGAGGGAGCCCACGCCGGGCCAACCGAAGACGACCTCGACCACGACCACGCCGTTGAGCAGCGCGGCGAACCGGGTGCCGAGCGCGGTCAGCACCGGGATGGCCGAGTTACGCAGCCCGTAACGCCAGGTCAGGGCGCGCTCCGAGACGCCGCGCGAGCGGGCCACGGTGATGTAGGGGGAGGCGAGCGCGCCGGCCATCTCACGGCGCACCAGCCGGGAGATGAGCGCCATCTGCAGGATCGCCACGGTGACCGTCGGCAGCACGAGGCCGCCCCAGGTGGTGAAGCCCGATGAGGGCAGTACCGGGATCAGCACCGCGAACGCGGTCAGCAGCATCACACCGCTCCAGAAGTCCGGCATGGACTGCCCGGCGATGGTGACGATGTTGGCGCCCAGCTCCCGGTTGGTGTCGGCGCGCCTGGCCATCCAGACGCCGAGCGGCACGGCGACCACGGTGGTCAGCGCGATCGCGGAGACGGCGAGCGTGGTGGTGTAGGGCAGCCGGTCCATGACCACGTCGGACGCGGGCGCGTGGAAGGAGTAGCTGGTGCCCAGGTCGCCGGCGAACAGGTCGCGCAGGAAGATCAGGTACTGCGTGAACACGCCGCGGTCGAGGCCGAACTGCTCGCGGATCCTGGCCAGGTCCTCCGTGGTGGCGTTGGGCCCGGCGTAGGAGGTGGCCGGGTCGCCCGGGGCGAGGCGGACCAGGACGAAGACGGTGGAGACGGTGAGGAAGATGGTCAGCAGGCTCTGACCGAGGCGGCGGGCGAGGTAACGGACCATCGCTCAGCCCTCCATCCGCACGGCGGCGAGGTCGTAGGAGTTGATGGGCTTCAGCGGCGGGTCGGCCACCCGGGTGCGGTGGGCGAGCACCGCGTCCGGCACGAAGGCCCACAGACACGGCCACAGGTCCCAGATCCGCTGCTGCACGTCGGCCAGCAGCAGGTCGCGGGCGTCCCGGTCGGGCTCGGCGGTGGCATCGGCTATCAGCCCGGCTATCTCGGGGAACACGAAGCCCTGGTAGGTGTCCCTGGTCTCCTCGCGCTCCGGGGTGCCGGCGTACATGCCCTGGAGGCTGGTGAGTGCGAGCCCCGTCGGGTTGCCGTAGCCGTTGCCCAGCACGTCCCAGTCGCCGCGGCGGCCCTGCCGCCACTGGAGGATGTCGCCGCCCGGCTCGAACTGCCTCAGCGTGGAGCGGACCCCGATGTCGCGGAGCATCTCCTGGACGGCCTCCATGATGAAGGTGTCGGCCGCGAACTCGCCCGTCTCCCAGATGATCCGCACCTCGAGGTCGCGGACGCCGAGCGCGTCGAGGCGCTGCCGTGCCTGCCGCGGATCGTAGGTGTAGGCGCCGACCCGGGCCGCGCCCTCCAGCGCTGACGGCACCACGCCCTCGGCCTGCTGGGCCGAGCCGGTGAGCACGTTGTCGATCAGGGCGCGGCCGTCGATGGCGTAGCTGAGGGCCTCCCGCACGGCCGGATCGGCCAGCGGATGGCCGCGCGGCTTGCGGAAGTTGAAGAACAGCTGGTTGATCCGGGTGCCGGGGGAGCGCTGGATCCGCACCCCGCGCATGCCGTCGAGCTGGTCGGCCGAGTCGGGGCTGATGGAGTCGATCACGTCGAGTTCGCCGCTGCGCAGGCCGACCACCCGGCTCGACTCCTCGGGCACGAACCGCACCCGCACGCTCTCGACGGTCGGCCGCGGACCCCAGTAGCGGTCGTTGCGTACCAGCTCGTACTCGCCGGTGCCCGGGTTGGAGCGGGTGACCACGTACGGGCCCGAGCCGACGCCGCCGGAGAGCTCGGCCGGCTCGTTGGCGGCGGCCGGGGTGATGTGGATGTTGGCCATCAGGTAGTCGAGCACCGCCACCGGCCGTTCGGTGTGCAGCCGGAAGGCGCGCTCGTCGACCGGCTCGACGGTGGGCATCTCGGGGAAGAGGCCGACGATGAACGAGCCGTTGACCTCGCCGTAGCAGCGCAGCGCCGTGGCCACGTCCTCGACCGTCACCGGGCTGCCGTCCGAGTAGTGGACGTCCTCGCGCAGCCGGACCGTCCAGCTGCCGGACTCGTCGAGCTCGAACTGGTCGACGAGCACCGGCTGTGGCTTGAGGTCCCCGTCGATGCTGGTGAGGGCCTGGCGCACCGCGCGCTGCACGGTGACGGCGGCCTCGAACTGGTTGAGCTTGTTGTCCAGGCTGACCAGTGAGCGGTTGAGGCCGAGGCTGATGGTGCCGGGCCCCGGCGCCCCGGTCGGCCCCGCGCAGGCGGTCAACGGGCCGAGGGTGAGTCCGGCGCCCAGGCCGGCGCCCAGGGACAGCAGGGTCCGGCGGCCGAGGATCGGAGGGGTGAAACGGGTCATCGTTGACCTCTTGACGCTTGGAGGGGAGACCGGCGGACGGGTCCCTTTGTTCTACGGCTGCGACTCGGTGGCCTCGACAGGGCGGCCCGAAGATGACCCGGCCGGGCTGTCGTGTCGGCCACCGTCCCATGCATGCGCGTTATGCGCAAGACCCCTCGCGCAAATCGCGCGCCATGTGTCATCATCGAGCGCAGCACGCCGGCCCACGTCGTCCGCGAAGGCGCGTCGGCCAGCGCGCCGCACGCCGATCTCATCGGATCCCACCAGCGCGAAACACGCGTACGAGGAGGCTACGTGCCACCCCACCCAAGCCGGCGACTGCTCGCCATCGCGGACGACCTGTCCGGCGCTGCCGAGACCGCCGCAGGGCTGCTTTCGCGCACAACGCGCAGTCGAGTGCTGCTCGTTCATCCGGTGACGCTCCGTCAGGAGCTGACCGATGTGCCGGCCGCGCCGGGCGAGGCCACCGTGCTCGACCTCGACTCCCGCTACCTGCCGCCGGCCCCGGCCGCCGACCGGGTGCGCGCCGCGCTGGCCGCCGTCGCCCCCGACACCCCGGTGCTCGCCAAGATCGACTCCCTGCTGCGCGGCAACACCGCTGCCACCGCGGCCACCCTGGCCGAGGCCGGCGCGCCCGTGCTCGCCGCGCCCGCGCTGCCCGCCGCCGGCCGCACGGTCCGCGCGGGCGTCGTCCACCTCGGCGACACCCCCCTGCACCTCACCGACGCCTGGCGCGTCGAGGCCACCGCCCCGCCCCGCTCGCTCGCCGAGGCGTTCGCGCCCCTGCCCGTCGAACTCATCGACCTCGCCACGGTGCGCGCCCCCCGCACCCGGCTCGCCGCCGCGCTCGCCGCCGCCACCGCCGCCGGCCGGCTCGCCGCCTGCGACGCCG
>NZ_SMKC01000009.1 GCF_004348315.1 Streptomyces sp. 8K308
AGACATTGGAGCGTCAACGTGCGATCCCCACATCGCCAACCCGGTACCCGGGGCGTCCGGTCGCTGCTGTCGATCGGCCTCGCCGCGGTGCTCGCCGCCGCGGGTCTGACGACGCTGGCCGGCGGCGCCGGCGCCGAGGAGCCGACGACCAGCACCCCGGCCGCGGAACGTCCGCTGGCCGCCGACTTCCCCACCCCCACCGACGAGGTGGTCGTCAACGAGACCATCCTGGTCGACGAGCCGTTCGACGGCGAGAACGTCCGCTACGTCCCCGGACCCGAGTTGGGCGCCGGCGACCAGAACGAGGACCAGCTGCCGGTCTTCCGCGTCGAGGACGGCGGCTCGCTGTCCAACGTCATCATCGGCTCACCCGGCGTGGACGGCGTGCACTGCTACGACAGTTGCACGCTGACCAACGTCTGGTGGGAGAACATCGGCGAGGACGCCGCCACCTTCCGGGGTGGCGACGGCTCGCAGTTCACGGTCTCCGGCGGCGCGGCCGTGGCCGGCGACGACAAGGTGTTCCAGCACAACGGCGGCGGGACGCTGACGGTGCGGAACTTCGTGGCCGAGGACTTCGCCACCCTCGTCCGCTCGTGCGGCAACTGCTCGACGCAGTACCAGCGTGACATCGTGCTGGACGGCGTCGAGGTGACGGTGCCCGCCGACCGCCTCGTCGGCATCAACGAGAACTACGGGGACACCGCCACCCTGCGGAACGTCACGATCGTCGGGGACTCGGGTCGCGACGTCGTGCCCTGCCAGAAGTACGTCGGCAACGACGACGGCGACGAGCCCGACGAGGCGGGCTCCGACGCGGACGGCACCCACTGCCGCTACTCGGCCTCGGACATCACCTACCGGTGACGTCCCCCCTCGGGGATCACCAGGGGAGTCCCGGCGACGGGACAGGCGATCACGGCGGCTCGCAGGCCGAACACGGCCTCCACGAGCTCAGGCGTGACGATCTCCCCCGGCGACCCGGCGGCGACCACGCGTCCGTCGCGCATGGCGATCAGGTGGTCGGCGTAGCGGCAGGCGAGGTTGAGCTCGTGCAGCACCATGACGACGGTCCTGCCGTCGTTCCGGTTCAGGCCGGCAACGAGTTCCAGGACGTCGACCTGGTGCGCGAGGTCGAGGTAGGTGGTCGGCTCGTCGAGCAGCAGCACGCCGGTGTCCTGGGCCAGCGCCATCGCGATCCACACGCGTTGGCGCTGGCCGCCGGACAGCTCGTCGATGGACCGCTCGGCGAGCTCGGCGGTGCCGGTCGCGGCGAGCGCCGCGTCCACGACGGCCTCGTCCTCCCGCGACCACTGCCGCCACCACCGCTGGTGCGGGGTACGGCCGCGCGCCACCAGGTCCCGCACGGTGATCCCGTCGGGCGCCGCCGGGCTCTGGGGCAACAGCGCGAGCCGCTGGGCGAGTGCACGTGCGGGGAGCCGCGCGATGTCCGCGCCGTCCAGGTGGACGGCGCCCGTTGACGGCCTGAGCAGCCGCGCGAGCGCGCGCAGCGCGGTGGACTTGCCACACGCGTTGGGCCCGACCAGCGCGGTGACGAGCCCTCCGGGAATCTCCAGGTCGAGCCCCTCAGCGACGATCCGCTCCCCGTACCCGAGCCGCAGCCCCTCGCCCCGAAGCGGAGCGCCTACCGGCGCGGGCCCGGCGGGGGCCGCGCCGTTGGCGCCGTTGGCGCCGGGCGAGCCGACCGGTGCCGACGCGCGCGCCGCGCGAACCGAGCCGGCCTCACCGGCCGGTGGCCGGACCACCGGCCCGGCCGAGCCGGGCCCACCGCCGGGCGAACCAACGGCACCCGGCGGCAGGCCGGCCGAAGGGCGGGCCAAACCGGACACAACCTGGCCCCCGCCGGCAGGCGCCGGCGCCGAACCGGGCCCACCGCCAGGCGAGTCGGCCGGGCCCCGCCGGCGGCTGGGCGGCAGGCCGCCAGGCCGGACAGGTGCCGAGCCCGGCCCGGGCTCGGCGCGATCGGCCGGGAGGGCGCCGGTCAGCGCGGGTGACACGGCGGGCTCGGCCGTCGGGCCGGCCGCGCCGGCCTCAGGCTCGCCGCCAGGCGAACCGGTGGCGCCGGACGTGGCCCCGTCCCCGCCGGCAGGCGCCGGCGGCGGGCCGTGGTGGTTGGACTCCGCTTCACCCAACGGTAGTGACACGTCAGCCTCCCCTTCCGGCCCGGTTGGCGCGGGCCAGGAGCAGTAGCAGGTAGGGGGCGCCGACGGCGCCGGTGATGATGCCGACCGGGAGTTCGATCGGGTCGAGGACGAGCCGCGCGGCCAGGTCGGCGAGGACGAGGAGCGCCGCGCCGGTGAGGCCGCTGGTGATCAGCGGGATGCCGGCCGTGCCGGCGAGGCGGCGGGCGATGTGCGGCGCGCCGAGCGCGACGAAGGCCACCGGTCCGGCCGCCGAGGTGGCGAGCGCCGCGAGGCACGTGGCCAGCACCAGCAGCGCGATCCGCGCGCGGGCCAGCGGCATACCGAGGCCGCGCGCCGTGTCGTCGTCGAACTGCAGCAGTTGGTAGGGCCGGATCAGCGCCAGCGTGAGCGGGACGAGCAGCAGCAGCGCGAGCCCGGCCCAGCGGACGTGCTCGTAGCCGCGGCCGTTGAGGCTGCCGGTGAGCCAGACCATGGCGCGGGCGGCCTGGTCGATGTCGGCGCGGGCCAGCATCCAGCGGGTGAGCGCCGCCAGCGCGCCGTTGACCGCGATGCCGACCAGCACGAAGCGGTAGCCGGAGACGGTGCCGCCCCGGTAGGCGAGCAGGTAGATGAGCGTGGCGGCGGCCAGCGCCCCGGCCAGCGCGCCGAACGGGACGGCGCCGAAGCTGGCGGCGCCGGCCGCCGTGACGCCGCCGAACATGATGGTGGCGACGGCGCCGGCCCCCGCGCCCGCCGAAACGCCGATCAGGTCGGGGCTGGCCAGCGGGTTGCGGGTGACGGCCTGGTAGACCGCGCCGGCGAGGCCGAACGCGGTCCCGGCGAGCACCGCGGTCAACGCCCGCGGCAGCCGCAGGTCGTGGACGATCAGCCGCGCGTCGGCAGGACCGCCGCCGAACAGCGCGCCGAGCACGTCGCCGACCGGGATCGCGAAGGTGCCGAAGGAGACGGAGGCGACCAGGCCGGCGAAGCCGGTGGCGGCCAGGAGGCCGACGGTGAGCGCCACCCTCGGCCGCAGGCGGGCGCCGGCGGGGCCAACGCTCAGGCGCAGTTCCCTCGTCGGGCTCATCGGGTGTGCTCCCGCAGCTTGCCGCGCTTGACCAGCAGCGCCAGGAAGGGCGCGCCGACGAGCGCGGTGACCACGCCGGCCTCCAGTTCGGCGGGTCGGGCGACGACGCGCCCGATGACGTCGGCGCCGATCAGCAGCACGCCGCCGCCGAGCGCTGAGCACGGCACGAGCCAGCGGGCGTCGGGCCCGGTGAAGGCGCGCACGACGTGCGGCACGACGAGGCCGACGAAGGTGACGGGTCCACAGGCGGCCACGGCGGCGCCGGTGAGCAGGATCACGACGACGGCTCCCAGCGCCCGCGTGGTCCTGACGCGGGTGCCGAGCGTGGTGGCCAGGTCGTCGCCGAGGGCCAGGGCGTTGAGCCGGCCGCTGAGCGCGACGGCCAGCACCAGGCCGACGACGACGAACACGGCGAGCTGTGGGGCGAGTTCGGGGTCGCGGCCGGCCAACGAGCCGACGGCCCAGGCGCGGTACTGGTCGAGGGTGCGGACGTCGAGCAGCACCAGGGCGTTGGTGAAGGCGTCGAGCAGCACGGTGACCGCCGCGCCGGCCAGCGCGAGCTTGGCGGGGGTGGCGCCGCCGTAGCCGGTGCCGCCGACCGTGTAGGCGACGAGGCCGGCCAGGGCGCCGCCCAGGAAGGCGAACCAGATGTACTGGTAGGAGTGGGTGAGGCCGAGCAGGCCGATGCCGGCGGCGACGGCGAACGAGGCGCCGGCGCTCACCCCGATGAGCCCGGGGTCGCCGAGCGGGTTGCGGGTGATGTCCTGGGCGACGGCGCCCGCCGCGCCCAGCGCGAGCCCGGCGAGCAGCCCGAGCAGGGTACGCGGCACGCGGAGTTCGCGGACCACCACCGCGTCGCCCTCCTCGCTGCCGGTGATGGCGGCCAACACGTCGGAGAGCGGTACCGACTTGGTGCCGATGGCCAACGAGGCGCAGCAGACGACGAGAAGCGCGACGCACAGGACCGGGAGCGCCAGCGCGCGCCGGGCGCGCGGCGGCCCCGGCGGGGCGGGAGGTGGCGGCTTCGCGGCCACGGGGACGGGGACGGGCTTCAGGTGCACCAGGACACGGTAAGGCAGACCTAAGTCACCCCGTCCTCCACCCCATATGGTGTGGGACCGGACCAACGGGTATTCTCACACGGATCCTATGAAGGTTAGGCTTGCCTAACTACACGATGGAGAGTTTCGTGATCAGCACCCTCAACCGGAGCGGCCGCCGGCGCGGCCGGCTCGCGACCCTGCTGCTGTCGCTGGCCATGGCCGGCGCCCTGACCGCCTGCGGCGGGTCCGAGGACGACGGCGCGGCGGACGACCCGGCGGCCTCGGCGGGCGCCTCGGACGCCGCCTACCCCCGCACCATCACTCATGACAAGGGGGAGACGGTCCTCGAGGCCAGGCCGGAGCGGATCGTCGCGCTGGACAACAGCCTGGTCGAGGCCGTGGTCACGCTCGACGGCAACCTGGTCGGCGGCATCTCCTCCTACCGCGACCTCGGCGGCTTCCCCGAGTACCTGGGCGACGCCGTGGCCGAGACCGAGGAGGTCGGCCCGCTGGAGAGCCCGAACCTGGAGCTGATCGCCAGTCTCCAGCCCGACCTGATCATCTCCGCGACCGTCCGCCACGACGACCTCTACGACCAGCTCTCCGCGATCGCGCCCACCGTCTTCGTCGCGACCACGGGCCCAAGCTGGAAGGAGAACATCGAACTGGTCGCCGAGGCGCTGAACGAGGAGGACAGCGCGGCCGAGCAGATCGCCGCGTACGAGAGCCGCGCGGCCGCGATCGGCGCGGCCGTCAACGAGGAGCTCGGCGACCCGACCGTCTCCATCGTCCGCTTCCTCGACGGCCCCACCCGCATCTACCTGCCGAAGACCTTCAGCGGGATCATCCTCTCCGACATGGGTCTCGCGCGGCCCGAGAACCAGCGCGACCCCGAGGAGTTCAACATCGAGATCAGCGAGGAGCAGATCGAACAGGCCAACGCCGACGTCCTCTTCTACACCTCCTACTCGGGCGGCGAGGAGCGGCGGGAGAGATTCCTCGCCAATCCCCTCTGGGAGCGCCTTACCGCCGTCCAGAACGGGCACGCGTACGAGGTCCGGGACGAGATCTGGATGACGTCCGTGTCCCTCCAGGGCGCCAACCAGGTGCTCGACGACATGGCGGAGATCTTCGGCGTGGACGACGCGCGGTAGCAGGCGCGCGCCACGCGGCGCGGGGGCCCGGACCGACCTCGGTCCGGGCCCCTTCGCGTTGCCACGCCGGCCGGACACGCCGGCTGGACACGCCACCGCACGAACACGCCCACTCGCCACCACTCAGGGATGAAACAGATACAAAGGACAAAGACCCTCAATCCCCAAGCCGGCTCAGGTGATACTCAGATGATCGGTCGCATCCCCGTCCTCGACGTCCAGCCCCGCATCGACTGCGGCAGACGCCCCGTCAAGGCCGTGCCGGGCGAGACGTTCCAGGTGACCGCCACCGTCTTCCGGGAGGGCGCCGACGCGGTCGGCGCCAACGTGGTGCTCCGCGACCCCAACGGCCGCGGCGGACCCTGGACTCCGATGCGTGAACTCGCCCCCGGCACCGACCGCTGGGGCGCCGACGTCACCCCGAACAGCGAGGGCCGCTGGACCTACGCCGTGGAGGCGTGGGGCGACCCGGTCACCACCTGGCGCGAGCGCGCCCTGATCAAGATCCCGGCCGGCACCGACACCGAGCTGACCTTCGCCGAGGGCGCGACGCTGCTGCGCCAGGCCGCCGCCCAGATCCCGCGGGCCGCGGGACGGGACGCCGTGCTGGTCGCCGCCGCCGCGCTGGGCGACGCCGACCGCCAGGACGCCGACCGGCTCGCCGCCGCGTGCGCGCCCGAGGTGGTCGAGGCGCTGACCCGGCACCCGCTGCGCGAACTCCTCACCACCTCACGCCCGCTGCCCCTGGTCGTGGAGCGCGAGCGCGCGCTGTTCGGCTCCTGGTACGAGATGTTCCCGCGCTCCGAGGGCGCCGTGCCGCGCCGGAGCGCGCCCCCCGTCTCCGGCACGCTGCGCACCGCGGCCGAGCGGCTGCCCGCGATCGCGCGGATGGGCTTCGACGTCGTCTACCTGCCGCCGGTGCACCCCATCGGCACCTCCTTCCGCAAGGGCCCCGGTGGCTCCCTCACGGCCGGGCCCGACGACGTCGGCTCGCCGTGGGCCATCGGCTCGCCGGCCGGCGGCCACGACTCCATCCACCCGGACCTCGGCACCATCGAGGACTTCGACCACTTCGTCGCCTCGGCCGCCGGGCTCGGCCTCGAGGTGGCGCTCGACTTCGCCCTCCAGTGCAGCCCCGACCACCCCTGGGTCAAGGAGCGCCCCGAGTGGTTCCGCAGACGCGTCGACGGCACCATCGCGCACGCCGAGAACCCGCCGAAGAAGTACCAGGACATCGTGCCGATCTCGTTCGACCAGGACTTCCGCGGCCTGGTCAACGAGACGCTGCGGCTGCTGCGCTTCTGGATGGCGCGCGGGGTGCGGATCTTCCGGGTGGACAACCCGCACACCAAGCCCGTGGTCTTCTGGGAGAAGGTGATCGCCGAGATCAACCGCACCGACCCGGACGTCATCTTCCTCGCCGAGGCGTTCACCAGGCCCGCGATGGTGCACACCCTGGCCCAGATCGGCTTCCAGCAGTCGTACACCTACTTCACCTGGCGCAACACCAAGCAGGAGCTCACCGAGTACCTCACCGAGCTCACCGGCCCCGCGAGCGCCTACATGCGCCCCAACTTCTTCGTCAACACACCGGACATCCTGCACGCCTACCTGCAGCGCGGCGGGCGCGCGGCCTTCGAGACGCGCGCCGTCCTCGCGGCGACGCTCTCCCCGAGTTGGGGCATGTATGCCGGCTACGAGCTGTGCGAGGCTACCCCGGCCGAGCCGGGCAGCGAGGAGTACGCGGACTCCGAGAAGTACCAACTCCGCCCCCGGGAGTGGGACAAAGCGGACGCCGAGGGTCGCTCCCTCACCCCCCTCATCACCACGCTCAACACCCTGCGCCGCCGCCACCCGGCGTTGCGCCGCCTGCGCGACCTGCACTTTCACCGGACCAACAACGAGCACATCCTGGCCTACTCCAAGCGCACCCGGACACCGCACGCCGACTGCGTGCTGATCGTGGTCAACCTCGATCCGCACCACACCCACGAAGCGACGATCTCGTTGGACTTGGCGCAACTCGAAGGGTGCGGTCTCACGCCCGCGCAGGTGGGTGGCGCCGAACCCTTTCCGGTGTGCGACGAGCTCACCGGTGCGACCTACTACTGGGGCAGGGACAACTATGTGCGGCTTGAGCCGGGCCGTGCGGATGCGTACGCCTCGTCCGCCCACATCCTGGCCCTGCGACCGTCCTCACAGACCGGAGGGTCACCCAACCATGAGCGTCAATGAGCCGGTCCTCGACACCTTCGAGGACACGCCAGCCCGCGAGCTGGACCCCGAGTGGTTCAAGCGCGCGGTCTTCTACGAGGTCCTGGTCCGTTCCTTCCAGGACAGCAACGGTGACGGGGTCGGCGATCTGAAGGGGATCACGGCCAGACTCGACTATCTCCAGTGGCTGGGCGTCGACTGCCTGTGGCTGCCGCCCTTCTTCAAGTCGCCGCTGCGCGACGGCGGCTACGACGTCTCGGACTACACCGACGTGCTCCCGGAGTTCGGCGACCTGGCCGACTTCGTCGAGTTCGTGGACGCCGCCCACCAGCGCGGCATGCGGGTCATCATCGACTTCGTCATGAACCACACCAGCGACCAGCACCGCTGGTTCCAGGAGTCCCGCCGTGACCCGGAGGGCCCCTACGGCGACTACTACATGTGGGCCGACGACGACAAGCAGTACGGGGACGCCCGGATCATCTTCGTCGACACCGAGACCTCCAACTGGGCCTTCGACCCCATCCGCAAGCAGTACTACTTCCACCGCTTCTTCTCCCACCAGCCGGACCTCAACTACGAGAACCCGGCCGTCCAGGAGGAGATCCTCTCCGCGCTCCGCTTCTGGCTCGACCTCGGCATCGACGGCTTCCGCCTCGACGCCGTCCCCTACCTGTTCGCGCAGGAGGGCACCAACTGCGAAAACCTTCCTGCCACCCACGCGTTCCTGCGCCGGGTGCGCGAGGAGATCGACACCCACTACCCCGACACCGTGCTGCTGGCCGAGGCCAACCAGTGGCCGGAGGACGTCGTCGACTACTTCGGCGACTACGACAAGGGCGGCGACGAGTGCCACATGGCGTTCCACTTCCCCGTGATGCCGCGCATCTTCATGGCGGTGCGCCGCGAGTCCCGCTACCCGGTCTCCGAGATCCTGGCCAAGACCCCGCAGATCCCCGCCCACTGCCAGTGGGGCATCTTCCTGCGCAACCACGACGAGCTGACCCTGGAGATGGTCACCGACGAGGAGCGCGACTACATGTACTCGGAGTACGCCAAGGACCCGAGGATGCGCGCCAACATCGGCATCCGCCGCCGGCTCGCGCCGCTGCTGGACAACGACCGCAACCAGATCGAGCTGTTCACCGCGCTGCTGCTGTCGCTGCCCGGCTCGCCGATCCTCTACTACGGGGACGAGATCGGCATGGGCGACAACATCTGGCTCGGCGACCGGGACGCGGTGCGCACCCCGATGCAGTGGACGCCGGACCGCAACGCGGGCTTCTCCTCCTGCGACCCGGGCCGACTGTTCCTGCCGACCATCATGGACCCGATCTACGGCTACCAGGTCACCAACGTGGAGGCGGCGATGGCCTCGCCCGCCTCGCTGCTGCACTGGACCCGCCGGATGGTCGAGATCCGCAAGCAGAACCCGGCGTTCGGGCTGGGCTCCTACAGCGAGCTGCCCTCGTCCAACCCCGCCGTGCTGGCGTTCCTCCGCGAGCACGGGGACGACCTGGTGATGTGCGTCCACAACTTCTCCCGCTTCTCCCAACCCACCGAGCTCGACCTGCGTTCCTGGGTCGGCCGCGTCCCGGTGGAACTGATCGGCGGCGTCCGCTTCCCGCCCGTCGGCGAACTGCCCTACCTGCTGACGCTCGCCGGGCACGGCTTCTACTGGTTCCGACTCCGCAGGCCGGAGCGGGGCGCCTCCGCGCCGACCGACGCGTCCTGACCCGACCAACGACCACGGGCCGCAGCCGCAGGGCCGCGGCCCGGGGCCTCCGTGGGCCGCCATCCGGGCGGTTCCGAGCTCACCCGCACGGCCGTTCCTTCACGACACGTCCCGAACCGCCGGACAACCCGGCCCATCTTCCGGGACACTTCGGGACATATTTCTCCCGGGGAAAGGACGCCATGACGGACAGCTCCTCGCCCCGGACGGTGCACGCCCGCCTCCCACAGCTCTCCGCGCCGCACGGCAGCGCCCTGTTGCGCTCCCTGACCGGACCGCTCGCCCGCTGGCTGCCCAGGCAACGCTGGTTCGCCGGCAAGGGCCGGCCGCTCAGCTCCCTCACCCTGGTCTCCGCCACCGAGTTGCTGCCCTGCTCGGGCGTGGGCCAAGGACCCGGGCTGCTGCACCTGCTGGTCCGCGCCCGGCACGGCGGCGCCCGCGACACCACCCCCGACGACTGCTACCAACTGCTGCTCGGCGTCCGCCCGGTGCTGCCGCCCACGCTCTCCCCGGCTTTCGTCGGCCGGCCGAACGAGGGCCCGCTGCGCGGCCGGGTCGTCTACGAGGCGCTGCACGACACCCGGCTCGCCGCCCTGATGCTGGAGCGGCTGCGCGCGCCCGGCCGGCACGGCACCCTCAGCTTCGGCCGTGCCCCCGGCGCCACGATCCCCTCGGGGCTCACCGCCCGGATGCTCACCGGCGAACAGAGCAACTCCTCGGTGGTCTACGGCGAGGCGCACATCCTCAAGCTGTTCCGCCGGGTCAGCCCCGGGGTCAACCCCGACCTCGAACTGCCCCTCGCGCTGGCCGCCGCCGGCTGTGCCCGGGTGCCGGCGCCCGCCGCCTGGTTCGAGGCGTCCTTCCCCGGCGCCGCCCTCCTCGGCCAGCCGACCGAGCCGCTGACCCTCGGCGTGCTCGCCCCCTACCTCGCCGGTTCGGCCGACGGCTGGCAGCTCGCCCTCGCCTCGCTCACCCAGCGCACCGACTTCACCGGCGCCGCACGCGCCCTCGGCCGGGCCACCGCGGAGGTCCACACCGCCCTGGCCGCCGCGCTGCCCACCGCCACCCTCGGCCGCCCAGAGTTGGAGGAGGCCGCGGCTGGCATGGCCGAGCGGCTGGCCGAGGCAGCCGCCGCGGTGCCCGCACTCCGCCCCTACCAGGCCGGTCTTCGCCGCACCTACCAGGCGCTGGTCGACTTCGCGGCGCGCGGCGGCGAGTGCCGGGTGCAGCGGCTCCACGGTGACCTGCACCTGGGCCAGGTGCTGCGCACCGCCGGCGGCGGCTGGTCGCTGATCGACTTCGAGGGCGAGCCGGCCCGCCCGCTCACCGACCGTCGCCGCCCGGGGCCCCCGGTGCGCGACATCGCCGGCATGCTGCGGTCGTTCGACTACGCGGCCTGCCAGCAGGGCACCGGCGGCTCCTGGGCCGAGTCCTGGTCACGCGCCAACCGGGCCGCCTACTGCCGGGGTTACGCGGAGGCGTCGGGGCTCGACCCGATGGACCAGCTCGCGCTGCTGCGCGCCCACGAGACGGAGAAGGCCGTCTACGAGGTGCTGTACGAGGCCAGGCACCGCCCGCACTGGCTGCACGTCCCGATGACGGCCATCCGCCGGCTGGCCGCGACCGCCGACTGACGTCGGCGACCAACGCCACCCACCCGACACCACCCACCGCCACCGACCGAGCCGAGCAGGAGCCCATCCGTCGTGCCCCGCACCACTCCCCTCCTCACCGAGTCGGACCTCCGCCTGATCGCCCGTGGCCGCCACCCCAGGCTGTGGGACGTCCTGGGCGCCCATCCCACGCGCCACCGGGGGGTGCGCGGCAGCCACGTCGCGCTCTGGGCGCCGGGCGCCCGCCGGGTCGGCCTCGCCACCGAACGCGACGACTGGGACGGCACCCGCCACCCGCTGCGCCGCCTCGGGGACTCCGGTGTCTGGGAGGGGTTCGTGCCGGGTCTCGACCCCGGCGCCCGCTACCGGTTCGACATCGTGGGCGCGGACGGCGACCGCTCGCTGCGCGCCGACCCGATGGCCCGCCGCACCGAGCGGCCGCCGGACACCGCCTCCGTCGTGCACGCCTCCAGGTACCGCTGGCGGGACGCGGCCTGGCTGACCGAGCGCCGACGGCGGGACGCGCGCCGCGCCCCGCTCGCCGTCTACGAGCTGCACGCCGCGTCCTGGCGCCCCGGCCTCGGCTACCGCGAGCTGGCCAGCGAACTCCCGCCCTACCTCAACGAGTTGGGCTTCACCCATGTCGAGCTGATGCCCGTAGCCGAGCATCCCTACGGCGGCTCCTGGGGATACCAGGTCACCGGCTACTACGCGCCCACGGCCCGCCTCGGCACGCCGGACGACCTCAAGCACCTGATCGACGCCCTGCACCGGGCCGGCATCGGCGTGATCATGGACTGGGTCCCCGCCCACTTCCCCAAGGACGACTGGGCGCTGGCCCGCCTCGACGGCACCCCCTGCTACGAGCACCCGGACCCGCGCCGCGCCGAACACCCCGACTGGGGCACCCTGGAGTTCGACTACGGCCGCCCCGAGGTGCGCAACTTCCTGATCTCCAACGCCGTCTACTGGTGCGAGGAGTACCACCTGGACGGCCTGCGGGTGGACGCCGTCGCCTCGATGCTCTACCTCGACTACTCGCGCGGCGACGGCCAGTGGACCCCCAACGCGCACGGCGGTCGGGAGAACCTGGAGGCGGTCTCCTTCCTCCGCGAGCTCAACGCGACCGTGCACGCCCGCTGCCCCGGCGTGCTCACCATGGCCGAGGAGTCGACCGCCTGGGAGGGCGTCACCCGGCCGACGGCGGCCGGCGGCCTCGGCTTCGACCTCAAGTGGAACATGGGGTGGATGCACGACTCGCTGCGCTACCTCTCGCGCGACCCGGTGCACCGCCGCTTCCACCACGACGAGATCACCTGCTCGTTCTCCTACGCCTTCAGCGAGAACTACGTCCTGCCCGTCTCGCACGACGAGGTGGTCCACGGCAAGCGCCCGCTGGTCGCCAAGATGCCCGGCGACTGGTGGCGGCGCCGGGCCACCCACCGCGCCTACCTCGCCTTCATGTGGGCCCACCCCGGCAAGCAACTCCTCTTCATGGGGCAGGAGTTCGCCCAGGGCACCGAGTGGTCGGACGTCGCGGGCCCGCAGTGGTGGGTGCTGGACGACGACTGGCCGGCCGCCGAGGACCACCGCGGCGTCCAGCGTCTGGTCGCCGACCTCAACCACCACTACCTGGCCACCCCGGCCCTCTGGGAGCTCGACCACGACCCCGGGGGCCTCGGCTGGCTGACCGCCGACCGCGCCGACGACAACGTGCTGGCCTTCCTCCGCCACCCGGCCGCCGGCCCGCCGCTGCTCGCGATCAGCAACTTCTGCCCCGTCGTCCGCGAGGACTACCCGGTCCCCGCCCCGCCGGACATCCCCGCCTGGACCGAACTCCTCACCACCGACGCGGAGCGCTACGGCGGCACCGGCCTCACCCACTCCGAGCCGATCAAGCACCACGACGACGGCATCACGCTGACGCTCCCGCCGCTGGCCACCCTGTGGCTACGGCCGGCCTAGTGCCGTGTCAGGACTCCGCGGGTGATCTCGTGGGGCCGGGGTCATGGGCTCAGGTGTGCGTGCCCGTCCACGTGTAGTAGGCGGCGGGGACGTCGCTGTCCGACGGCCTCTGGTTGTAGACGGCGTTGCTGTCCGAAGGGCTGGTCCGCAGCTGGCCCCCCTCGTGTGCCCACGCGCGGATGCGGCCGGACTGGAGAGACCAGTACTGGCCGGCGTGGTTGACGTCGCAGGCGGTGGTCCAGACGGCGTTCCGGTCCGACTTGGCGTCGGTCCGCAGGCACTGGCCGGTCTCCCGGTTCTGCAGGATCGCGTATTCGGAGCCGCCCCAGAAGTCCCACTGCTGGGTTCTACCACCGGTGCAGGCGGCGACCCAGACGGTCCCCTGGGAGGAGGCCGTCAGGCACTTGCCGTTCCCATGGTTCTTGAAGGTCCAGTAAACGTTCGCAGCCGACGCCGAGGTCAGGGAGCCGGAGGCCGTGAACAGCATGGCGACGCACGCGGCGACGAACACCGAACGCTTGCGCCAGTTAACGATTCTCATGCCCCGGCACGGTGCCGCCAGCGCGGGAACGCCCGCGAACGCGATCATGTACGACGGGCGTCTCTATCGTGAAGTCCAGCCGAACTCCACGTTCTCTGCGCCCACTTGTCCAGGAAAACGACACGGACGGCGAGCGGCCCCCGCGGTTACGGCGTGCCGTACCAGCGGCGGGCCGCCGCGCGGAGCGATTCCAGTTCGTCCGCCGCCGGCTGCCGCGAGCCCGTCGCCCAGGCCACGTGGCAGTCCGGGCGGAGCAGCAGGGCCGTGACCTCCGGGGTGGGCGTCCCGGGCAGCGCGGTGACGATGTCCAGCTGCTCCTCGCGACCCTCCAAGGCCCGGGCGGCCGATCCTTCGTCTGTGAGGTCGAGCAGCAACGGGCGTGCGGCGCGGGTGAGTTCGGCGAGGCGGACGGTGCCGCTCGCCGTGTCGATCGCCAGCTCGGGGGCGAACCAGCCAACGGCCGGGTGGGGTTCCTCGACGCCCATGTCGTAGCGCACGTCGGCGCCGGCGACGAGGGCGGCCAGGTGCTGGACGACGTCCCGTTGGCCCAGCAGCTCGGTGAAGAGCCGGCGCAGCGCGGTGACGTCGCCGCCGGGGGCGGACAGCGCGGACTGCGCCTGCGCGTTCATGACCATGCGGTCGGCGGCCTGCCGGCGCTCGGCCTGGTAGGTGTCGAGCAGCCCGGCCGGGGCGCCGCCGCGCAGTTCGGCGGCGAGCTTCCAGCCGAGGTTGACCGCGTCCTGCAGGCCGAGGTTGAGGCCGGGGCCGCCGCCTTCGGCGTAGACGTGGGCGGCGTCGCCGACGAGGAACACCCTGCCGTCCCTGAAGCGCTCGGCGACCCGGGTGTTGCCGCCGGTCAGCCGGCGCAGCACGGGGTGCTCCTCGCCGACGGGCGGGTCGAGCGGCAGGTCGGCACCGAGCACGCGGCGGACGCTGGCCTGGAGTTCGTCGAGGCTCATGGGTTCCTCGCTCTCCGTCTGGTCCCACTCGGTGGTGCTGATCAGCGGCGGGTGGCCGGGGAACGGCGCGTAGGAGAAGCCGCCGTGCTCGGTGCGCAGCGGCAGGAAGGGCCGGATGGTGCCGTGGCCCGGCACGGTCAGGGCGCCCGTCGCGGGGTCCACCCACTCCGCCGGGACCGTGGCGTGCGCCGTGCGGGAGGTCCTTCGGTCGTAACTGACGCCGGGGAAGCCGATGCCGGACAGCTTGCGGGTGACGCTGTGCGCGCCGTCGGCGCCGACGAGGTAGCGCGCCCGTAGCCGGTAGTCCCCTTCGGGGCCCATGACGTCGGCGGTGACGGCATCGTCGTCCTGGGCCAGTCCGACGAGTTGGTGTCCCCGGCGTATCTCCACGCCCAGTTCGGCGGCGCGTGCTTCGAGGACCCGCACGATCTCCCGCTGCGGCACGGGCAGGCCGAAGATCGGGCTGGCGGGCAGCAGGCCCAGGTCCAGGCCCATCGCGGCGAACATGAAGTAGTGGGTGTTGGGCTGGGGCGGGTTCTGGCCGCCGCCGAGCCGCTCGTGCAGCCCGCGGTGGTCGACCAGGCGCACCACCTGCCCGAGCAGGCCGTTGGCCTTCGGTTCCTCGCTGGGCTCCGGCAGCCGCTCCAACACGACGGGGCGGCTGCCGGCCAGGCTGAGTTCGCAGGCGAGCATCAGCCCGTTGGGGCCACCGCCGGCTATGACGACATCGACGATCACGAGTACGCGCCTCTCTGAGGGATGGGTTCGAAGAGAAAAGGGCAGGGCGGATCGCCCGGGGAACAACCGGGTGGGATCGATCAATGTGCCGGTACGCGCCTACGACGGTGCGCGGAGGCCCACGGCCAGCCGCTCCAGCATCTCGGCCAGGACCGGGCCGACGGCGGTCGGCGGCTCGGCCGTCAGGCTGTGCTCGACGGCGACCGAGCTGGCGGCGCCGACGACGGCGGCCACCAGCTTGGGATAGACGTCGTGCGCCGCGTCGGAACCGATGCGCTCGGCGACGGCCTGGGCCAACTCGCCCTGCGCCGCCGCGTCGGCCTTGACGATCTCGCCCTGCAAGGCCGGTTCGGCGAGCATCAGCCGGACCCCGTCACGCCAGCGGCGCTCCCGCGGCGACTCGGCGCCCGCCGGCTCGGCCGGCCCGCCGAACTCGGCGAGCACGACGCCAGTGATCGCGTCCCACAGCGGCTCGGCCGCCGGTCGGGCACGGAGTTCGTCCGCGATCCGCAGCATGCGCTCCACGTGGCTGGCGGCGATGGCCTCGGCCTTGCCGGAGAAGTAGTTGCGGAAGGTGCGGACCGAGACGTTCGCGGCGGCGGCGATGTCCTCCACCGTCACGTTCCCCCAGCCGCGCTCGACACACAGCCGGATGGTGGCGCGGCTCAGCGCGACCCGGGTCTCCCGCTTCTTGCGCTCCCGCAGACCGAGGGGAGCGTCGGCGTCCGGTGTCATGCCGACCACCCTACAGAAAACTTGCTGCAACGGAAAAGTTTCCGATGCGGCAAATTTCTAGAGGGCCTCGCTCGTGCCGCCGGCCGCCCTCCGACCGAGGCCCGCCTGCTGGTCACGGTGAAGCCCTTACCTGACCGGCGGCGTCGGCTCCCCCGCCAACGCCGTCGCCCTGCGGTGACCGGCGGTGGGGCCCACGGTGCGGACCCCACCGCCGCGAAGGCCGTCAGGCCGCTTCGCGGTAGTACGGGTCGAGCACCTGGCCCGCCCGCTTCTCCTCGTCGTAGGTGTAGACCTCGCGGCCCTCGATGAAGACCCGCAGGGCGCGGCTCATCACGTCGAGCGGGTCGCCCGACCAGATCACCACGTCGCCGTCGAGGCCGGGCTTCAGCGAGCCGACGCGGTCGTCGAGGCCCATGATCTCGGCGGGGTTGGCCGTGATGGCGCGGATGCCCTCGGCCGGGTCGAGGCCCTCCTTGACGCTCAACGTCACCTGGTGCACCAGGAAGTTGATCGGCACCACCGGGTGGTCGGTGGTGATCGCCACCTTGACCCCGGCGCGGGCGAGGATGCCCGGGTTGGCCAGGGTGCGCTGGCGCAGCTCGACCTTGCTGCGGGTGGTGAACAGCGGGCCGCTGATCACCGGCACCCCGCGGCGGGCGATCTCGTCCGCGAGCAGGTGGGCCTCGGTGGCGTGGTTGATGACCACCCGGTAGCCGAACTCGTCGGCGAGCCGCAGCGCGGTGGCGATGTCGTCGGCCCGGTGGGTGTGCTGGCACCAGGGCAGCTCGCCGTCGAGCACCTTGACCAGCACCTCGAGACTGGGGTCGCGCTCGAACGGCTTCCCCTCCTCCGCGGCGTGGTCCCGCTTGGCCTGGTAGTCCTGCGCCTTGGTGAAGGCGTCCCGGATCACGGCGGCCACGCCCTGTCGGGTGGAGGGCAGTTGCTTCTTCTCGCCGTACACCCGCTTGGGGTTCTCGCCCAGCGCGCTCTTGACGCTCACCGGCTGCCTGACCAGCATCTCGTCGACGCTGCGGCCCCAGCACTTCACGGCGACCGTCTGGCCGCCTATCGGATTGCCGGAACCCGGCTTGATCACGGCGCTGGTGACGCCGCCGGCGAGGGCGTCCCCGAAGCCGGTGTCCGCCGGGTTGATCGCGTCCAGCGCCCGCATCCTGGCGCCGTTGGGGTCGGTCATCTCGTTGGTGTCCTGGCCGGCCCAGCCCTCGGCCTCCTCGTGCACGCCGATGTGCCCGTGCGCCTCGACGAACCCGGGCAGCACCCACTTCCCGGCCGCGTCGACCGTGCGCACCCCCTCCGGCACGCTGACCTCCGCGTCGGGCCCGACGGCGGCGATCTTCCCTCCGATGACGAGCACGGTCCCACCCTCGATGGACTCCCCGTCCACGGGCACGACATGACCCGATCTGATCGCTATATCCATGGCCCATGAACCTATCTCAACGTCGAATCATCCCGCGTTCACCCCTCCTGACCTGGCAGAATCGATTCTGGTGACCGTTGTCCGACTCCAAGATCAGAGGTGAGGTCCATGCCCCGCGAGGGAGACAGGAGCACCGACATGACCATCGCCCCTGAACGCCCCGTCACGCCCTTCGAGCCGCCTGCCGCCCTGGAAGTGACACCCAATCTGCTGGATCTCGCCGAGACGGTGCATCGGAACATGCCCGGCTTCCGCCCGGAGATCATCGGAGGAGCACTCACCGTGAGCCCACCAGCAGACGGCCAACACGCCAGGTCCCTCACCGGCCTGACCCTGGCCCTGGCCGCGTTGCACGGGAAGGAGACCCTGGTCGTCCAAGGCGTGGGGCTATGGCTTCCCACCGGCACGTTCGACCACGTGGTACCCGATCTCGCCGTCGTGGACGGCGACTTCGAGGACCACCAGATGCCGTACAACTGCTACGCGCCGTCCGCCTTCCGCCTGGTCGTCGAGATCACCTCGACGAATCGTGCCAACGACGTGATGATGAAGCCTCGCGTCTACGCCCAGGCGGAGGTCCCGGTCTACCTCATCGGCGACCGGCAGAACCGCGAGGCGGTGCTGCTCACCGACCCCCTGGAGGGCGAGTACCGGTCGCGGTCGGTCTACCGCCCCGGGGAGTCGTTCACCCTGCCCGAGTCGATCGGCGCCGCGGTGGAGCTCGATGTCGACACCCTGCTGGGCCGCGCGTAGCGGCTCGCGGCCGACTGACGTCGGCTAGCCGACCGCCGGCGGGAGGCTGATGAGGACGCGGCCCGAGTCGAGGTCTATGGGCCCGCGGCCGGGGTCGGCGGTGCCCTCCTCCACCTTGCTCAGCTCGAGCCGCTTGCGCTCCGCGTGGGTGTGGCGGCTGCCCGGCAGGAACAACTCCTCGGTGACGTTCAGGACGTAGTACACGCTGCCTCCCCTCGCCGGCAGCCTAGCCCCCGAGGCGGCGCCGGTCACGGCGCGCGGGGGCCGGGGGCGGCTCGGCGAGGCCGGTGGCCTGGCGGGTGGGCGGGTCGAGCGGCTGGCCGTGGCGGATGGCGTTCCCCGCGTGGACGCCGTAACCGACCTCGCGCACGAACCGGGCCAGCGGTCGCAGCATCCGCTCCATGATTGCCTCCGACTATACTGATCTGTGAAGTTCCGTAGTCGAGACTAGGTATACAGACCTGTGAAGTCAAGGGGGAAACCGATGGCTCAGGCGACGGACGGCGCCACGCGCGCCGACCAGTTGACTCCGGGCGCCCGGCGCATCCTGGCCGTCGCGTCCGAGCTGTTCTACCGGCGCGGGATCCACGCGGTCGGGGTCGACACCATCGCGGCCGAGTCGGGCGTCACCAAGCGCACCCTCTACGACCGCTTCGGCTCCAAGGAGGGCCTGCTGGTCGCCTATCTGGAGACCCGCGACCAGCGCTGGCGCGACCTGATCACCGACCGCCTCGACGCGGCGGAGGGCGACCCGGTGCGCCGGGCACTCGTGCCGTTCGAGGTGCTGCCGGAGTGGCTCGGCGACTCCGACCGCGGCTGCAGCTTCATCAACGCCTTCGCCGAGCTGCCGGAGCCTGAGCACCCGGGCCGGCAGGTGATCGTCGCCGAGAAGAAGTGGCTGCGCGATCTCTTCCACCGCGAGCTCACCGCGGCCGGGGCCGCCGCCCCCGACCGGCTCGCCGTGCAGCTGCTCAGCCTGCACGAGGGCTCGATCGTCAGCTTCGCCATCGCCGGCGAGGCCGACGCGGCGGCCACGGCCTTCGAGGCCGCCGAGGCGCTGCTCGCCGCCGCGCTCCCCCAATGAGCGTTGGCCAAGGTTACGTCCCGGCTGCCGCCGGCCCCGCCGCGAGGAGGCCCACGAGCGGGGGGAGCGGAGGCGCCGGAGAGCCCGGGGCCGCCGTTCGTCGAACACGTCTGGTTGAACGACGCCGGCTGACACCTCGGGCTCCTGCGGTCGGCCGAGCCGCAGCGCGCTCCGGCCGGAGGCCGGGGACCACTCCGTGCCGACCTGGTCGCGGCCGTTCGTCCGCGCCTCACCGAGCCGGCCTGGTCGCGGACGAACGGCGAAGGCGGGCGACGCACGCGCCTGAGCTGTCGGCGGCTAGCCGACCGGCTCGGCCGCCCGCAGGGCCCGCGTCGCGGTGAGCGCCGCACCCGCCAGGGCCAGGGCCAGCAGCGCGGCGCTCACCCAGGGAGCGGACCGGTAGCCGTGGCCGGCGTCGATGGCGAGGCCGCCGGCCCAGGGGCCAAGCGCCGCGCCCACGTTGAGCGCCGCCGTGGCGAAGCCGCCGCCGAGGCGGGGCGCCTCGGTCGCCGCGTAGAGGGCGCGCGCGATCAGCGTGGAGCCCACGGCGAACGACAGCGTGCCCTGCACCAGGGCCAGCGGCACGACGGCCAGCGGCGTGCCGGCGGCCAGCGCCAGCGCCGTCCAGCCGGCGAGCAGCGCGAGGCCGCCGCCGACCAGCAGCGGCGTCGGCCGCGCGTCGGCGACCCGGCCGCTGAGCGTCACGCCGAGGAACGAGCCGACGCCGAACAGCGCGAGCAGCGCCGGCACCCAGCCGTCGCCGAGCCCCGTGACCTCGGTGGCCAGCGGCGCGAGATAGGTGAAGGTGCAGAAGGTCGCGCCGTTGACCAGCGCACCGAGCACCAGCAGGAGCAGCAGGCGCGGCCGACGCAGCGCGCGCAGCTCGCCGCGCGCGCCCCCGGCCCCCGCCGGGTCGGCCGCGCCGCCCGGCACGGACCGCACGATGGCCACCACCGCCGGCACCGAGATCAGCGCCACGGCCCAGAACGCCGCGCGCCAGCCCCAGAGTTGGCCGAGCAGCGCGCCGCCAGGCACCCCGGCGACGCAGGCCAGGGTGACGCCGCCGAGCAGAACCGAGGTGGCGCGGCCCTTGGCGTCGGCCGCCACCAGCGCGGTGGCGGCGGCCAGGGCCACGGCCAGGAAGCCGGCGTTGGCGAGGGCGGCCACCACGCGGGTGGCGAGCAGCACCGGATAGCTGGTGGTCACGGCGCCCACGACGTGCACCAGCAGGAAGACGACCAGGAAGGCCAGCAGCGCGAGCCGGCGCGGCCAGCGCATCGCGAGGACCGCCATCAACGGCGCGCCCACGATCATCCCGACCGCGAAGGCCGAGGTCAGCGCACCGGCGGCGCCGACCGAGACCCCGAGGTCGGCGGCGATGTCCGGCACCAGGCCGGCCAACATGAACTCGGAGGTGCCCTGGGCGAAGATCGCCAGGGCGAGTACGTACAGCACGAAAGGCACAGCGGAACCCCACAGCCACGGACAAGGAGCGGATGACGTCGAACGGTCACGCCGGCGTGCGGAGGGGATCAGGGCGCGCGACGCCCCTCGAAGGGGGCGGAGTGGAGAGCGCGGACAGCCACCGGACGCCGGTGGCTAGGCTCTGTCGGACTCGGGGGCGGCGGGCTCAGGGCTGCGCATGATCGCCGACTGTAGGGAGCGCGGCGACCGCCTGTCCAGTCGTTTTCCTTCGGCCGGTTCCTTCGGCCAGTGAGAGACTGACCGACGTGCACATCCGCATCCTCGGGCCGCTTCAGGTCACTTCGGCGCAGGGCGAGGCCGTCGGCGTCGGCGGCGCGCGGCTGCGGGCGTTGCTGATCAGGCTGGCGCTGGACGCCGGGGCGCGGGTGAGCGGCGAGGCGCTGGCCGACGCGCTGTGGGGAGACCGGGGGGACGCGGCGCCCGGCGACCAGGCCAACGCGCTGCAGTCCCTCGTTTCCCGGCTGCGCCGGGTGCTGCCCGAGCCGGGGCTCGTCGTCTCGGAGCCCGGCGGATACCGGCTCACCGTGGAGCCGGAGAGGGTGGACGCGGCCAGGTTCGAGCGGCTTGCCGACGCGGGCCGGCGCGCGCTCGGCCGTGGCGAGTCGGCCGCGGCGGTCGGGGCACTGCGCGAGGCGCTGGCGCTGTGGCGGGGGCCCGCGCTGGCCGACGCGGGGGACGCGCCCTACGCGGCGGCGGCCGCTGCCCGGCTCGCCGAGCTGCGCGACGCCGCCGTCGAGGACCTGGCCGAGGCCGAGTTGACCGCCGGGCGGCCGGGGGCCGTGCTGGCCGACCTCGAGGCGCTGGTCGCCGAGCACCCGCTGCGGGAGCGGCCGCGGGCGCTGCTGATGCGGGCCCGCTACGCGGCCGGCCGGCAGGCCGAGGCGTTGGCCGGCTACGAGGAGTACCGGGCGCTGCTGGCCGAGGAGTTGGGCACCGACCCGGCGCCCGAACTGCGCGAGCTGCACCTGTCGGTGCTGCGCGCCGATCCGGCGCTCGCGCCGGAGCCCCGGCCGCCGGCCGGGAACCTGCGGGCCGCCCTCACCAGCTTCGTCGGCCGGGAGGAGGAGCTGCGTCTGGTCGGCAAGCGGCTCGCCGAGGCCAGGCTCGTGACGCTGGTCGGCCCCGGCGGCGCCGGCAAGACGCGGCTGGCCACCACGGCGGCGGCCGAGCAGGCGAGCGACTTCCCCGGCGGCGTCTGGCTGGTCGAGCTGGCCTCGGTCGGCAAGCCGGACGACGTGCCAAGGGCCGCGCTCGACGCGCTGGGCGGGCACGCGCAGGGCATCCTCGAACGCCGCCCGCCGGCCACCCCGCGGGACGCGCTCGACCTGCTCGTCGACGCGCTGTCCGGCGCCCGGGCGCTGCTGGTGCTCGACAACTGCGAACACCTGGTGGACGCGGCGGCCCGGCTCGCCGACCAGCTGCTCGGCCGCTGCCCCGAGCTGCGGGTGCTCGCCACCAGCCGGGAGCCGCTCGGCGTCTTCGGCGAGGCGCTGTCCCCCGTGCCGCCGCTGCGGCTGCCGCCGCCGGGCGCGCGGGCCGCCGAGGCCGCGGCCTCCCCCGCCGTGCGGCTGCTGGCGGACCGGGCCGCCGCCGTGCGGCCCGGCTTCGCGGTGCACGACGGCAACGTCGCGGCGGTGCGTGAGATCTGCCGCCGGCTCGACGGGCTGCCGCTGGCCATCGAGCTGGCCGCGGCCCGGCTGCGCGCCCTCGACCCGGAGCACCTGGCGTCCCGCCTCGACGACCGGTTCCGGCTGCTGACCGGCGGCAGCCGCACCGCGCTACCCCGCCACCAGACGCTGCGCGCCGTCGTCGCCTGGAGCTGGGAGCTGCTGCCGGAGGCGGAGCGGCGGCTCGCCGAGCGGCTGGCCGTGTTCGCCGGCGGGGTCACGGCGGAGAGCGCCGAGGGGGTCTGCGGGCTGCCGGCCGGCGAGGCGCTGGAGGCGCTGACCTCGCTCGCCGACAAGTCGCTGCTCCAACTCGCGGAAGGGGGCGGAGAGTCGGGTCCCAGGTTCCGGATGTTGGAGACCTTGCGCGAGTTCGGCGGCGAACGTCTTGCCGCGGCCGGGCTGACCCGCGAGATGCGGGACGCGCACGCCGCGTACTTCCTGCGGCTGGCCGAGACCGCCGAGCCGCACCTGCGCGGGCCGGCCCAACTCATCTGGCTGGCCACGCTGAACGTCGAGCGGGACAACCTGCTGGCCGCCCTGCACCACGCGGTGGCCGTGCGGGACGCGGACACCGCCGTCCGTCTCGTCGCGGCGCTCGGCCTGTACTGGACGATGCGCGGCCACCACGCGGAGGCCGCCCACTGGTTGCGGCTCGCGCTCGCCGTACCGGGCGAGTCCCCGTGGGTGGCACGCACCGTGGCCCGCGGCCTGTTCGTGCTCAACGCCGGGGCGACCGGTCGCCCGAACGAGGCCCGGCCGGAGGCCGAGCGGCTGCGCGCCGAGCTGGCGCGCCCCGACGTGGACGCGGGGTTGCTGCCCCTGATCGGGGCGTTGCAGCCGGCACTCGCGATGTTCGACGACCGCACCGTGGACGGGCTACGGCTCTCCGCGGCGGCGCTCGACCACCCGGACCCGTGGACCCGGGCGATGCTGCGGCTGCTGCGGGCCGCGATCCGGGAGAACGACGGCGATCCCGGCGGAGTCTGGGAGGAGTTGGGTCCTGCGGTGGCCGGTTTCCGGGAGGCCGGGGACCGCTGGGGACTCGGGATGGCGCTGACCACGCTGGGCGAGCTGCGCCGCCAGCGCGGCGAACTGGACGAGGCGCGCGCCGCGTTGACCGAGGCGCTGCGGCTGATGAGCGAGCTGCGCGCCGAGTCCGACATCCACCAGCTGCGTGCGCTGCTGGCCGTCGTCCGGGCCGAGCAGGGCGAACTCGACAGCGTCCGCCAGGAGTTGATGGCGCTCGCCGAGGAGGCGGACCGGCGCGGCGCCGGCTACCGGGTGGGGCACCTGCGGCTCGCCCTCGGCGATCTGGCCCGTCGGGCGGGCGACACTGCCGAGGCCAGGAAGCACTTCGAGACAGCGATGCGGCACGTCAACCGCCGCACCTTCGTCCAGCCCCAGCTGAGCGCGCTGGTGCGGGCCGGCCTGGCCATGGTCGCCATGGCCGAGAACGACCCGGGCGCCGCCGGCGCCCTCCTCCGCCCGGCACTTGAGGAGGCGATCACGGCCTGGGACATGCCGGTGGCGGCCAGGGTCGGTGTCGCCGTGGCCCGGCTGTGCGAGGAGCGGGGCGAACCCGCCCTGGCCGCTGAGACGTTGGGCGCGGCGGAGGCGCTGCGCGGCATGCCAGAACTGGGCAGCCGGGACGCCACCACGCTCGCCGTCCGCCTGCCGGCCGCGCTCGGCGCCGAGTCGTACGCCGCCGCGCTCGGACGGGGCAGGGGCCTCGACCGCGACGCCGCCATCAACGTGCTGCGCGCCGCGGCGGCGGGGCGGGACGGCGAACTACGTCGTGCGGCGGTAGGCCCGGACGGCGAGCGGGAAGAACACCGCGAACAGGCCGGCCGACCACAGCAGGGTGCTGGTGACGGGGCCGGCGACCGGTCCTGACGTCAGCAGTCCGCGGGCCGCCTCCATCACGTCCGTCACCGGGTTGACCTTGACCCACCACTGGAGCCAGCCGGGCAGGGTCTCGGTGGGCGTGATCATGTTGGTGCCGAAGGTGAGCGGGAACATGGCGAGGAACATGATCCCCTGCACGCTGCCCGGCTCCCTCGCGGTCACCCCGAGCAGCACCGAGACCCAGATCAGCGAGAACGCGAACACCATCACCAGCAGGCAGCCCGCGAGTGCGGACAGCGGGTCAGTGCCGATCCGGAAGCCGAGCGCGTAGCCGAAGCCGAGCAGCACCACGACGCAGACCACGAACCTGACCATGTCGCCGAGCACCGCGCCCAACAGCGGCGCCGAGCGCGCGATGGGCAGGCTGCGGAAGCGGTCGAAGACGCCCTTCTTGATGTCCGCGTTGAGGTTGACCCCGGTGGGCACCGAGGCGAAGACCACCGTCTGCACCATGATCGCGGGCAGCAGGAACGTCAGGTACTCACTGGTCGACCCGGAGACGGCGCCACCCAGCAGGTACACGAACATCACGACGAAGATGATCGGCTGCATCGTCACGTCGACCAGCTGCTCGGGGGTGCGGAGCATCTTGACCAGGCTGCGCCGGCCCAGGGTCAGGCTGTGCGAGAGGAGGCGGGTGCTCATGCGACCACCTCCTTCGAGGCCTTCGAGTCCATCGCGGCCTTCGCGGCCTGGCGGCCGGCGCCGGGCCGGTCGCCGGTGAGGGCGTGGAAGACCTCGTCCAGGCTGGGCAGCCGCAGCGACAGCTCGGTGACGACGATGCCGCGCTCGGCGAGCCCGGCCACCAGGGGCCGCAACGTGGCGTCGCCGTCGACCGGGACGCTGAGCACCCCCCGGCCAGGCGAGTCGGGGCGCTGCCCCGCGATCCGTTCGAGCAGCTCGGCCACCTCCGGCAGCCGGTCCTCGTCGAGCGGCCGCACCTGGAGGGTCTGGTCGCCGACCACGGCCTTGAGCTCGTGCGGGGTGCCGTGCGCGATGACCGCGCCCCGGTCGATCACGGCGATCTCGTCCGCGAGCGCGTCGGCCTCCTCCAGGTACTGGGTGGTCAGCAGCACCGTGGCGCCCTCTGCCACCTGCTCCCGCACCAGCCCCCAGACGTCGTCCCGTTTGGCCGGGTCGAGCCCGGTGGTGGGCTCGTCCAGGTACACCACCTCGGGCCTGGCCACCAGGCTGGCGGCCAGGTCGAGGCGGCGGCGCATGCCGCCCGAGTAGGTGCCGGCGCGGCGCCCGGCCGCGTCGGCGAGGTCGAACCGGTCCAGCAGCTCGGCCGCCCTCGTCCTGGCCTCGGCCCGGGACAGGTCGAGCAGCCGCCCGATCATCACCAGGTTCTCGGTGCCGGTCAGGTCCTCGTCCACCGACGCGTACTGGCCGGTGAGACCGATCCGCCGACGCACCTCCTCGGCCTGCCGCACCACGTCGAACCCGGCCACCTCCGCCCGGCCCGCGTCGGGCCGCAGCAGCGTCGCCAGGATCCGCACCGCGGTCGTCTTGCCCGCGCCGTTGGGGCCGAGCACCCCGAGCACGGTGCCCGGCCTGGCGGCCAGGTCCACCCCGTTCAGCGCGGTGGTGTCGCCGAAGCGCTTGACCAGGCCCTGGGCCTGGAAGGCGTAGCGCATGGGGACTCCTCTCACGTCGTCTCGTCGTTCACTGACGACGCCAGGCTCCCGGGGCGCCCTGTCAGCCGGCGCACAGCGGGCTGACAGGGACCGGCTCGGTCTGACAGGTCACGGGCGACACGTCATGGGCGGCAGGTCACGTCGCGCGCCGGCAGCCTGCCGCTGGCCAGGTAGGCGTTGGCCCGCCCGTCCACGCAGGCGTCGCCGTACTCGCCGAACAGGCCGTGCTGGGCGGCGCCCTCCACGGTGACCAGCCGGGACGAGGGCCACTCGGCACGCACCCGCACGGTCCCCTCGTACACCGTGCGCGGGTCGCCGGTGGCGGCCACGAGCAGCGCCGGCACGTCGCCGGGCAGCGCGGTCGGCGCCTCGGCCGGGCGGCCCCAGAACTCGCAGGGGTTGACGTTGCTCGCCAGCGGACCGGCGAACGGATGGGCCGCCCGGGTCGCCTCGATGTCCCGCCAGTACGAGCCGACCCCGCGCCGCTCCGCGACGTCCCCGCAGAGGATCGCCATCTGCACGCTCGCCTGCGGCGAGCCGGCCCCGGTGGTGAGCCACGCCAGCTCCTCGGCCAGTTCGGGGGTGGGCTCGACCCGCTCCCCTTCGGCGGCACGCGCCAGCACGGCGGCCGACTCGGCGAGCGCGGCCCGCCGCGCGTCGAGGTCGCTGCCGAGGCCGCCGAAGAAGACGAGGCAGCAGGTGCGCGTCGAGGCGGAACCCCCGGATGCGCAGCGGCTCCTCGGCCGCGGCGTCGTGGACGCGGTCCACGGTGGCGAGCACCGCCTCCCGGCTGGCGCCGAGCCCTTAGGTGGCGTGCCGCTCGGCGGCCCACGCGGCCCAGCCGCGCAACGCGCTCTCGTTGGCGGCCTCGGCGCCCTGGAGCAACGTCTGCCGGTAGCGGTCGGGCCGGACGTCGGGCCGGCCCGGAGGGCCGCCGGCGCCGGCGGCCCGGTGGCGCCCCTGCTGTCGAAGCCCGTTCGGCCAGGAAACCGCCGGCCAAGCCCGTGCGGTCAGAACACCGCCTCGGTCTCGTCCATCCGGTCCTGCGGGACCCGCTTCAGTTCCATCGTCGCGTTGGCCAGCGGGGTCATCACGATCTCGGTGCCGCGCAGCGCCGTCATCATGCCGAACTCGCCGCGGTGCGCGGCCTCGACCGCGTGCCAGCCGAAGCGCGTGGCCAGGACACGGTCGTACGCGGTGGGCGTGCCGCCGCGCTGGACGTGGCCGAGGATGACCGGGCGGGCCTCCGTGCCGAGCCGGTTCTCCAACTCGGCGGCCAGCCGGTTGCCGATGCCGGCGAACCGCTCGTGGCCGTAGGGGTCGATCTCGCCGCGCTCGTACGGCATGGAGCCCTCGGCGGGGCGGGCGCCCTCGGCGACGCAGATCACCGCGAACTTCTTGCCGCGCGCGAACCGGTCCTCGACCATCTTGCACAGGTCGTCGACCTGGAACGGCCGCTCCGGGATGCAGATGCCGTGCGCGCCGCCGGCCATGCCGGCCTCCAGCGCGATCCAGCCGGCGTGTCGGCCCATGACCTCGACCACCATCACCCGCTGGTGCGACTCGGCGGTGGTCTTCAGCCGGTCGATCGCCTCGGTGGCCACGCCGACCGCCGTGTCGAAGCCGAAGGTGCGGTCGGTGGCCGAGATGTCGTTGTCGATGGTCTTGGGGACGCCCACCACCGGGATCCCGGCGTCCGCCAGCATCCGGGCGGCGGTCAGCGTGCCCTCGCCGCCGATCGGGATCAGCGCGTCGAGGCTGAGCTTGCGGCGGAACGCCTCCGCGTTGTCACAGGCCTCGCGCAGCCGCGCGCGCTCGAGCCGGCTGGAGCCGAGGATGGTGCCGCCACGGGCCAGGATGCCGCTGACCGAATCGATGTCGAGCTCCCGGTAGCGGCCCTCGAGGAGGCCCTTGAAGCCGTCCTCGAAGCCGATCACCGAGTCCCCGCGGTCCACCACGGCGCGATGCACGACCGACCTGATCACGGCGTTGAGGCCGGGGCAGTCACCGCCCGCGGTCAGTACTCCGATACGCATGATGGTGCGTTCTCCTGCTCGGTTTGACATGGGTACGTGGCCCGACGGCATCGGGACGACTCGGGCAGCGCCAGGGGCGCAATACGGACGATGGGAATTCTTTCACGGGCCCGGAACCTCTCCTACCGTGCTCGCCTACCCGGCGCGCGCCCTCTCCCCACCCCCGGGTACGGTCGGGATGAAGGCCCACGCGGGCATGCTGCCCGCACCTTGAGCGACGGCGCCAGAGGGGGACCATACAAAGCGACAGGGACGGGTGCTGTGACGCGCAGCGTGTACGTGACCGGCATCGGTCGGGGAGATGGCCGACAGGTGATCGAGCTCGGCATCATGGAGATGCTGACCCGACAGGTGGACCGCGTCGGGATCTTCCGGCCCCTCGACCACGAGGCGCCCGACCCGGTGTTCGGCCTGCTGAAGGGCCGCTACCGGCTCTCCCAGACGGCCGAGCACGCGCGCGGCATGACGTACCCCGAGGCCGCCGCGCTCCAGGCCGAGCTGGGCACCGACGAGCTGGTCACCCGGCTGGTGGACCGCTTCCACGAGGTCGCCCGCGACTACGAGGTGGTGCTCGTCCTCGGCAGCGACTACGCCGACACGCAGCTCCCCGCCGAGCTGGCGCTCAACGCCCGCCTCGCCAACGAGTGCGGCGCTCCCGTGCTGCCGGTGGTCGCCGGCACCGGGCAGAGCGCCGAGTCGATCGTCGCCGACGTCCGCAACGCCCACCACGCCTTCGCCTCGCTCGGCTGCGACGTGCTGGCCATGATCGCCAACCGGGTGCGGGACGACGAGGCGGTGCGCGCCGCCCGCGACCTGGGCGCCGGCCAGCTGCCGGTCCCCGTCTACGTGCTGCCCGAGGACCCGGCGCTCTCGGCGCCCACGGTGGCCCAGGTGGCCGCCGCGCTCGGCGCCGAGACGCTGCGCGGCGACCCGACCGGGCTCGCCAGGGACGTGCGGGGCTTCGTCTTCGGCGGCGCGATGCTGCCGACCTTCCTGGCCGCGCTCAGCGAGGGCTGTCTGGTGCTGACGCCGGGGGACCGCGAGGACCTGGTCGTCGGCGCGCTGGCCGCGCACTCGGCCGGGTCGCCGCGCATCGCGGGGCTTCTGCTCACCCTGGGCGAGCGCCCCGGCGCGCGCACGATGGCGCTTGCCGAGCGGCTCGCGCCCGGCATCCCGGTGCTCTCGGTTCCCGACGACTCGTTCTCCACGGCCACCGCGCTCTCGGGCCTCGAGGGGAAGCTGACGGCCGCCACGCCGCGCAAGGCGGAGATCGCGCTCGGCCTGTTCGAGTCGCGGGTGGACACGGCCGCCCTCACCAGCCGCCTCTCGGTGGCCAGGAGCGACAGGGTCACGCCGATGATGTTCGAGCACGAACTGATCGAGCGGTCCCGCGCCGACCGCAGGCACGTGGTGCTGCCGGAGGGCACCGAGGAGCGGGTGCTGCGCGCGGCCGAGGTGCTGCTGCGCCGCAACGTGTGCGACCTGACGTTGCTCGGCCCGGGGGCCGCGGTGCGCAAGGCGGTCGCCGACCTCGGCCTCGACCTGCGGCTGCTCGACGCGGGCGAGGCGGCGGACGGCGGCGCCCCGATGCCCAGCGTCCGCGTCGTCGACCCCGAGACCTCCCCGCTGCGTGAACGGTTCGCCGAGCGCTACGCCGCGCTGCGCGCCCACCGCGGCGTCGGCTACGAGCTGGCGTACGACGTGGTGGCCGACGTGTCCTACTTCGGCACGCTGATGGTCGAGGAGGGACTGGCCGACGGCATGGTGTCGGGCGCCGCGCACTCGACGGCGGCGACCATCCGTCCGGCGTTCGAGGTGATCAAGACAAGGCCCGGCGCCTCGATCGTCTCCTCGGTGTTCTTCATGTGCCTGGCCGACCGGGTGCTGGTCTACGGCGACTGCGCGGTCAACCCGGACCCGGACGCGGCCCAGCTCGCCGACATAGCCATCCAGTCGGCGGTCACCGCGGCCGGCTTCGGCGTCGAGCCCCGGGTCGCGATGCTGTCGTACTCGACCGGCACCTCAGGCTCGGGGGCCGACGTCGACAAGGTGCGGGAGGCCACCGGGATCGTCCGGCGGCTGCGGCCCGACCTGCTGGTGGAGGGTCCGATCCAGTACGACGCGGCCGTCGAGCCCACGGTGGCGGCGGCGAAGCTACCGGGATCGCCGGTGGCCGGCAAGGCCACGGTGCTGGTCTTCCCCGACCTCAACACCGGCAACAACACGTACAAGGCGGTGCAGCGCTCGGCGGGCGCGGTGGCCGTGGGCCCCGTGCTCCAGGGGCTGCGCAAGCCGGTGAACGACCTGTCGCGCGGCGCGCTGGTGCAGGACATCGTCAACACCGTGGCAATCACCGCCATCCAGGCCCAGCAGGCGCGCACCGACAAGAAGGACAAGGCGGCCTCGATGAAGGAAGGCGGCGCGGCATGACAGGGCCGACCCGGGTGCTGGTGCTCAACTCAGGATCCTCCTCGGTGAAGTACCAACTGCTCGACATGCGCGACGAGTCCCGGCTCGCCGTCGGCCTCGTCGAGCGGATCGGCGAGCGCGTCGGCCGGCTCGCGCACACGCCGTCCGGCGGCCCCCGCCGCGAGCGCGAGCTGCCGGTGCCCGACCACGGCGCGGCGCTGCGGCTCGCGGCCGAGGAGCTGGCGGCCGACGGGCACGGCGTCGACTCGCCCGAGCTCGCGGCGATCGGCCACCGGGTGGTGCACGGCGGCCAGTCGTTCACCGCGCCGACGGTGGTGGACGACACGGTGCTGGCGGAGATCGAGCGCCTCGTGCCGCTCGCCCCGCTGCACAACCCGGCCAACCTGGCGGGCATCCGCACCGCGCGCTCGCTCAACCCGGACGTCCCACAGGTGGCCGTGTTCGACACCGCGTTCCACACCACCATGCCGGAGCACGCGGCCCGTTACGCCATCGACGTGGCGACCGCCGACCGGCACCTGATCCGCCGCTACGGATTCCACGGCACCTCGCACGCCTACGTGTCGCGCCGCACGGCAGCGTTGCTCGGCCGGGACCCGTCCGAGGTCAACGTGATCGTGCTGCACCTGGGCAACGGCGCCTCGGCCTCGGCGGTCGCCGGCGGCCGCTGCGTCGACACCTCGATGGGCCTGACGCCGCTTGAGGGCCTGGTGATGGGCACCCGCTCGGGCGACGTGGACCCGGCGGTGGTGTTCCACCTGGCGCGGGTGGCCGGGATGCCGGTGGCGGAGATCGACGTGCTGCTCAACAAGCGGTCGGGGCTGCAAGGGCTCTGCGGCGACAACGACATGCGGGAGATCTCGCGCCGGATCGCGGCCGGCGACCCGGCGGCGCGGCTGGCGTTCGACGTCTACGCCTACCGGCTGCGGAAGTACCTGGGCTCGTACGTCGCGGTGCTCGGCCGGGTGGACGCCGTCGCGTTTACGGCGGGCGTGGGCGAGAACTCGGCCGAGGTGCGGGCGGCGGCCGTCGCGGGGCTTTCCGGACTGGGAATCGAAATCGACGAGCGGCTGAACTCGGCGCGAGCCGGGGGGCCGAGGCTCATCTCCCCGGAGTACGCTCGGGTCGCGGTCGCCGTGGTGCCCACGGACGAGGAACTGGAGATCGCCACCCAGGCTTTCGCCCTGCTCGGCACCGGCCAGACACCACATTATTCCGGCACGGAACAAAACGAGTAGGATCGCCAGCATGCGCCGTTCCAAAATCGTCTGCACCCTGGGCCCAGCCGTCGACTCCTTCGAGAAGCTGAAGGCGCTGATCGACGCAGGCATGAACGTGGCCCGGTTCAACTTCAGCCACGGCTCGCACGAGGAGCACGAGGAGCGGTACCACCGGGTCCGCAAGGCGAGCGAGGAGACCGGCGTCGCGGTGGGCGTGCTGGCGGACCTTCAGGGCCCCAAGATCCGTCTCGAGACCTTCGCCAACGGGCCGGTCGAGCTGCGGCGCGGCGACGAGTTCACCATCACCACCGACGACGTGCCGGGCGACCGCACCATCTGCGGCACCACCTACAAGGGTCTGCCGGGTGACGTCGCCAAGGGCGAGACGATCCTCATCAACGACGGCAACGTCTCGCTCCAGGTCACCGAGGTGGACGGGCCGCGGGTCAGGACCATCGTGATCGAGGGCGGCGTGATCTCCGATCACAAGGGGATCAACCTGCCCGGTGTCGCGGTCAACGTGCCGGCGCTCTCCGAGAAGGACGTCGAGGACCTGGAGTTCGCGCTCCGCATGGGCGCCGACATGGTGGCGCTGTCCTTCGTGCGCAACGCGGAGGACGTGCGGGACGTGCACCGCGTGATGGACCGCGTGGGCCGCCGGGTGCCGGTGATCGCCAAGGTCGAGAAGCCGCAGGCGGTCGACAACATGGAGGAGGTCGTCCTGGCCTTCGACGGCGTGATGGTGGCCCGCGGCGACCTGGCGGTCGAGTACCCGCTGGAGAAGGTCCCGATGGTGCAGAAGCGGCTGATCGAGATGTGCCGCCGCAACGCCAAGCCGGTGATCGTGGCGACCCAGATGATGGAGTCGATGATCACCAACTCCCGCCCCACCCGCGCCGAGGCCTCCGACGTCGCCAACGCCATCCTGGACGGCGCGGACGCGGTGATGCTGTCGGCCGAGTCCTCGGTCGGCCGCTACCCGGTCGAGACGGTCAAGACCATGTCCAAGATCGTGGTCGCCGCCGAGACCGAGCTGCTCTCCCGCGGCCTCCAGCCGCTGGTGTCGGGCAAGAAGCCCCGCACTCAGGGTGGTTCGGTGGCCCGCGCGGCCACCGAGATCGCCGACTTCCTGGACGCCAAGGCGCTGGTCGCGTTCACCAAGTCCGGCGACACCGCCCGCCGCCTCTCGCGCTACCGCGCTCCCCAGCCGATCCTGGCCTTCACCTCGGAGCCGGCCACCCGCAACCAGCTCACCCTGAGCTGGGGCGTCGAGACGACCGTGGTGCCGCACGTCAACCACACGGACGAGATGGTGGAGCTCTGCGACGCCGAGCTGTCCCGCCTCAACCGGTACGAGCCGGGCGACACGATGATCATCACCGCCGGCTCCCCGCCCGGTGTCCCCGGCACCACCAACATGGTCCGCGTCCACCACATCGGCAACCAGCAGGGCGTCTGAGTCCCCCAGGTTCTCCTGGTAACGCGTGCGGGGCGGCCGATGGCCGCCCCGCGTCACGCAATCCGGATCAACCCACCGTGGTGGGGCCGTCGTTGGTCATGTAGCTCGTCATCCCCCGCATCGTGAGCGTCCCGCCGAACTGGCCGGCCTGGGTGACGAAGACATCGGTGAAGTAGGCGATCGGCAGGTCGAGCGGCGGCTGGTGCTCCGGGTCGAAGACCACCGGGATGACGCCGAAGAGATTGCCCTCGAGCCGCTCGGTGTACATCGTCACCGTGCCGCCCCTGAACGTCGAGTTGGAGCCCGGCTCCGTCCCGATGTGGTAGCGCACACCGTCCGGGGCGTCCACGATCTGGTGCAGGTCGCCGATGTCGATCTTCTCGGCGGTGAACTTCAGCACCTGCTTGACGGTGCCGTTGGCCGTGGTGACGTTGACGACGCCGTGGTAGTCGAGGCCGCGCAGCGTGAGGGAGGTGGCGTCCAGGTACCAGGGCTCGTCCGGCAGCACCAGCGCCGTCTGCTCGTCGGTGCCGGGCACGCTGAGTTCCTCGGGGCAGGGGAAGGGCAGCCGGCCCTGCTCGTCCGGCGCGAGCGGGTCGACCGTCTCGACCTCGACGGGCTCCCCTTCCTCGGCCTCGGCGTCTTCCTCCTCCTCGGCAGGCTCGGTCTCGGCCTCCGGCGTCTCCTCGGCGCTCGGCTCCTCCGTCTCCTCCGGCTCCTCTGCCTCGGCTGGCGGCTGGACGGCCTCCGGCTCGGACTCCTCGGGCTCTTGCGGCTCCTCAGGCTGTTGCGGCTCCTCCGACTCCTCCGGGTCCTCGGGATCCACCGGATCCTCGGGCTGCTCGTCCCGGCCCGGGGTAAGGATGTCGCCGATGGTGTCGCCCAGGTCCTCCAGGCTCTCGCCAAGCCCCAGCGGGTCCCAGGGGTTCGGCTCCTCCCCTTCGGCCGGCTCCTCTTCCCCGGCCTCGGCCCCGGTCTCGGTCTCCCCCTCGACAGGCTCGGTCTCGGCCTCCGGCTCCGGCTCCGACTGATCGGCCGCGGCGTCCCCTGTCGGCTCGGTCGTCGGCTCCTCGGCCGGTTCCTCCTCGGGCTCCGCGGGTTCCTCCGTCTCCTCAGGGGCCGGTTCCTCGGTCTCCTCCTCGGCCGGCTCCTCCGGCTCCTCCGGCTCCTCCGCCGGCGTCTCGTCCGACATCTCGACGCAGGGGCCGTCCTGGAACGGGTTCTCCGGCTGCTGCTCGGCCCTGGCGGCCAGCGGGGAGCCGAAGCCCACGCCCATCAACGCGGCGGTCGGCATGGCCGCCAGGGCGATGGCCTTCCCCACCGGCATCTGGAGACGTCGCAGCAGGGGTCTGCGCGGCGCGGCGTGCCGTGATCCCTCGTCGTCCGAGGTGGTTATCTCTTCACTCGGCACCTTCGTTCCCCTTCCCCGGACTTTTCCCCCGCTCCGGTGCGGTTCCCTCGAAGGCCTCCAGCGCGCTGCCCGTCCCCCGGACATGGGCCGGCGGCTCCCCATCCGCCGCCGCGGCGTCCCGAGCCGCGGCCGGCCGCGCTTCGCCCGGCATCCAGGCGATGCTCATGGCCCCGCCGATCATGCTGAACAGGAAACCCATCAGGAAGCCACCGAAGTTGGAGACCACCAGGGAGACCAGAGCCAGCAGGATCGCGGCGACGCCCGCGAATATCCGCACATGCGGTTGGAACCATATGGTCAGCCCCAGCACGACCAGCAGAACGCCGATGACCAGAGATCCGGCACCGGCCGTGGTGGCCATCCGAATGGTGAGCTGACCGAATGTCAGGTGGGCATACGGGAAGTAGGCGATGGGCAGTCCTCCTATGAGGACGAAGAGCCCGGCCCAGAACGGGCGCCGCCACCGGAAGTGCCGGAACGCGACGCGCCCCCGGGCGAACAGAGAGATTCTGGGCATTTCCTCGATCTTGGTGCTCACGGCACGTACTCCCCTGGTGGCGCGTTCAGTGGCGGGATGCACGATACGGCGGTGCGCCCTGGGGCAGAGAGGCGCGTCTCCGCTCCCTGCCCCAGGCGTGGTTCAGGCCGTCAGAAGCACTCCTCGTCCGAGCCCCGGTGCAGGCTCAGACTCAGGTCGGTCAGCCGGAAGGTGCCGGCGGACGTGGCCCAGGCGACCTGCTCGACATCCCAGAGCTGCGCCCTTTCCGACTGCTGCCCGAACGAGTTGGGATCCACGTCCGGGGTGTTCGGGTCGGGCCCACGCGTCATCTCGCCCACCGCCACACCGATGTCGATGTTCGAGAAGACCGCCTGGGCGTTGAGCTGTTCCAGGTCGATGAAGAGGTTCTCCGCCGTCACCGGGTTGTCGGGGTCCGTTCCGGCGGTGATCCGCACGGTGACATCGCCGATCGGCGTGGGGATGACCACCGACTGGCAGAGGTCTTCGATGGTGGCGGAATCGAACGCCGAGACGGCGACGGGCCTGGAAGAACCGCTGCCACTCGGCGAGACGATCGTGCCGTACTGGTTGAAGCCGCGCCCGTCAAGGTAGTCGACACGCACCTTGAACTCCTGGCCGGACACGGAGAACGAAGCGGCCAACGCGCCCTGCGCGAGGGCGAGACCTATGGCAGCGGTTGCGGCCACGCTCGGCACCATGACGAGGCCGAACCGCCGCCATCTGGTGCCGCCGCGAGCCTCTGACTCCATGACTTTCCTCCTTCTCGGACGAACTACTCCACGGACTCCGAAAAGCCGTGGCCTGCCAAGCCGTCCGGGGCCCTGGAGAGGAGAAGCACGTATCCCCGGGCTTGCACCCCGGCGACAGCCACTGACCGTCGATTGGACGCGGCTGACAGCGAAACAGGTCCCTCCGGCCCGTTCGGATCGGCGGGAACCCCCCTGCTCCGAGGCCGATGCGTGGCGTCATCGGCTGGGCCGATCGTGGTGCATCTCACGTCGCGGCACAAGGGGTTCGTTACTTGCGGGTAATAACGATGTGGCAAATAGATGGTGATCATGTGCCGACAGGCGGACCATCGCGGCCGAGCGAAAGCCGCAGACCGTCCACCAACCGGACACAACTCCCGGGTAACCCCCTGCCCTTGTGACCGAATGTGACGGCGGCCGCGATTGCCAAGTTTTGGCAAAGAGCGGCCGCCTTGGGGTGTAGAAGAGGCGAACCGTTCAGAAGAGCACGCGGGAGAGCGCCCCGCGCGCGGCCACGACCCGGGGGTCGTCGGGGCCGACCACCTCGAACAGTTCGAGCAGGCGCACCCGCGCCGTCTCCCGGTCGTCCCCCGCCGTGCGCTGCACGGTGGACACCAACCGGCTGAAGGCGTCCTCCACATGGCCGCCGACGAGGTCCAGGTCGGCGCAGGCGAGCTGCGCGTCGACGTCGCTCGGGTTGTCGGCCGCGGCCTTGCGGACCTTCGCCGCGTCGGCGCCCTGCACCCGCTGGAGCAACCGCGCCTGCCCAAGGCCCAGTTTGGCCTCCAGGTTGGCCGGCTCGTCGGAGAGCACGTTCTCGTAGGCCTGGATCGCGCCGCCCAGGTCCCCGGCGTCGAGCGCGGCGTGCGCCGCGGCCAGCGTCGGGTTGGCCGGCGGCTGCGGCGGCCCGGCCTGCTGCTGGCGCGCCGCGGCCGCCTGCTCCGGGTCGACCGGGGTGCCGACGATCCCGAACCGCTGCTCGGCCGCCTCGATCAGCTGGTCAAGCACCTGGCGCACCTGCGGCTCGGGGGCCGCGCCCTGGAAGAGCGGCAGGGCCTGCCCGGCGATCACCGCGAACACCGCGGGGATCCCCTGGACGCCGAACTGCTGGAAGAGCATCTGGTTGGCGTCGACGTCGATCTTGGCGAGCACGAAGCGGCCGGCGTACTCCTCGGCCAACCGCTCCAGGATCGGGCTGAGCTGCTTGCACGGCTGGCACCACTCGGCCCAGAAGTCGATGACGACCGGCACCTCGGCGCTGCGCTGCAGCACCTCCTGCTCGAACCCGGCCTCGTCGACGTCGACGACCAGTTGCACGGCGGCAGCCGCCTGCTGCCCGCCCGGTTGGGCCGCCCGCTGGGCCCGGGCCTGCTCGGCCTTCTGCTTGGCCTCGGCGGCCGCCTTCACCGCGGAGAGGTCAACGGCTCCGCTCATGGACATGTTGCGTGGCTGCATGGCACCAGTCTCCCCCCTTCCGGAACCGATCCGACACGCACCCGCCACGCGGTCGCGTCTCGGAGCGGATGATTGGTCGGATAGGCCGGGTGGTGGCGGTCGGCGACGACGCGAGGCGGCCGCCCTGGCAGAGCTGCCAGGGCGGCCGCCTCTTCATACGCGTCAATGGCGTTGGCCGCCGCCGAGGTGGCCCGGTCAGCCGCCGCGTAGCTGACGTGTGCGGCATCCCATGCGGTGGATGCGTGCGACCGGGAACGTTCCGCGGCTGCTGTGGCTCGGGTCGCCGCGGCGCGGGCCGCAGTCGCCTCGGCCCCCGCCTGGTCAGCTGCCGCTCTGGCCGACGTGGCCGCTTCGGTCGCCTCATCGGCTTGGACCTGAGCCTCATCGGCCGCCGCACGAGCCTCGGCAGCATTTTCCGTGCCCTCGGTCGCCGCGACGGCTGCCCGCATCGCGGCCAAGCGGGCCACTGCCTCATCCCGATCTCGCTCGGCCCGGACGGCATCGTCCCGGGCCTGACGAGCTCGGGCCTCGGCGTTTTCGGCGCCACGCCGCTGCGCTGCAGCCCGAAGCCCGGCGTCGGCGGCCTGATGAGCGGCAGCTCTCGCTACTGCATGCTCATCCTGCGCTCGGCCCAACGCCTCGGCAGCCCCGGCACGGCGATCGGCCGCCTCAGCGCGAGCTGCGGCAGCCTCATCGCGCGCCGCCTCGGCTGCCTCCCGCTCGACGCGCGCGGTATTCGCGGCCTCCCGCGCCTCCGCCTCGGCGGCCACGGCCGTGGCCTCACCAGTCTCGGCCTCGCCCGCCGCCTGTTCGGCACGCTCGGCGTGTTCGGCGGCGGCTTGGGCCGCAGCCCGCGCCTGATCCGCCGCTTCCTCGGCCGCGGCGCGCCGAAACTCGGTCTGTACGGCGTGCGCCCGGGTCTGGGCCAGGGACAGCAGCGTCGCGCTGTTCGCCGCGCTGGCCTGCGCGGCGCTTCGCGCCGTCTCTGCCGCGTACGCCGCCGCGTTGGCTGCCGCCGCAGACGCGGCCGGCTTCCTGGTCAACGACCCGGCCCACCATTCCGCGCGCGTCGCGCGCCAGGGCGCCGATCTTCGGCCCTTCCCTCTCAGCCACGGGACCGCCTCCGTTCGGCGGCGGCCCGGTGACGACCGGGCGCGGGCAGCAGGACATCGAGCAACCGCACCGCCAGGCGGTCGATCCCCTTCCGCACGTTGACGCTCCTCCACAGCGTTGACCACGCCCCCGCATCGCGCTGTCAGCGGCTGCGGGGTCCCCTGTTCGGGGGTCTCCCATAGAACTCCGCACAGGGAGTGGGTGGAGGGGCCAGACCGGGGGCCAGGGAGAGGCCAGGGCTGATACGGCAGAGGGGGCCGGATGGGGACCCGACGCCAGGAATTCGGTGCGTACCTCGCGCAGCTCCGTCGAGCGAGCAGAAGAAGTCAACGACAGCTCGCCGAACGGCTGTGCGCGCTGTCCGGAGTTCCATCCTGACCCGCAACGAGATCTCCCGCTGGGAGCGTGGCGAACGCATTCCGGATTCCTGGCTGCCGTTCCTTGCGCGGGCACTCGACGTACCACTGGGGGTCTTGGAGCAAGCGGCCACACGGGCACGCGGTGAGCCTGACACGGCGACCCACGAGGATGTCGGCATTGCCAACGCAGGGTGGATCGCGGCGCCAGGACTGCCGCCCGAGGATCCGCACGTCGACCGGGCCGCGATGGACTCTTTCGCATGGCGGACCGCCAGCTTGGCAGCGGCCATCTCTATAACGCAGTGACCCACTACCTCGCCGCGACCATGGGGCCGAAGATTTTCGGCTCGCGGGCCGTGCCCGGCATGAACGAGACTTTCCTCGCGGCAGCGGCCCTCACCGAGATGGCTGGCTGGATGGCACATGACCCGGGCGGGACGACCGGGCTCAGCGACATTTCGAGCATGCCCTGCCGCTTGCCCGAGCCGGATCGGACAGCGCGCTCACCGCTCATATCCTGGCCAGCATGAGCCATCTCGCGTTGCAACTGGGCCAGCCGGGACAGGCCGCGAGGCTTGCGCGAGCCGGACGGAGCGAGACCGCCGCCGGGGCGTTCGTTCCCACGCTCATCGCGCGGCTGCACGCGATGGAAGCGCGAGCTCTGGCGCGGGCCGGTGAGGAGGCCGCCGCCGGTCGGGCCATCGAAGCGGCGGAGAAGTCCCTGAGCCAGGACGCCGAGGAGCCCCCGTCCGTCTGGATCAGCCACTTCGATGAGGCCTCTCTCGCCAGCGAGGCGACTCTGTGCCTGCGCGATCTCGGACGACATCCCGCGGCTGCCGAGCAGGCCGAACGGGCCGTGCGGCTCCGCGGCGGAGACCGGGCGCGCAGCCGGGTGTTCGGTCAGATTTCGCAGGCGGTCATCCACGCGGAGATGGGTGAGCTGGAGTCGGCGTGCGAGGTCGGCGACCAGCTCCTCGACTCCTGTCGCGTGTTGGGCTCGCTGCGGATCACCCAGCAGCTCGACGAGCTGGCGGGGACCTTGCGACCTTTCGCATCGGAACGGCGGGTGGCTCGGCTCCTCGACGCGCTTGGTGAGGTCAAGCGTCAGAGGAGTCTGCTGCTGGCCGGAATCCCGTCGTCCGATCCCGGAGGGCCCTCCTCATGACGACTTCCCCGCAGCCAGGAACCGGCGCATGGGACGCCTACCTCGCCGAGGGCAACGCCAAGCAGGCCCGCAAGCGCGTCGCGGCTGATGTGATCCTGCGTGACGTCACAGGCAGGGTGCTCCTCGTCAATCCCACCTACAAGGAGGGCTGGGACCTCCCCGGCGGCATGGTCGAGGCGAACGAGTCGCCACTCGACGGTGCCAGACGCGAGTTGTGGGAAGAACTGGGCATCCGGCCGCGACTCAGGGGCATCCTGACCGTGGACTGGGACCCGGCGCACGGACCGTGGGACGACCAGCTCGTGCTGATCTTCGACGGCGGGGAGCTGGCCCCCGAGGAGGCGGCAGGCCTCGCTCCCCACGATGAGGAGTTGTCCGCCTGCGCGTTCTTTCCTCCAGAGGAAGCGATAGCGGCGCTACGCCCCCGCATCCGGCGCCGGGTGGCCCAGGCACTCGAAGCCTTGCGGGCGAAAGAGGCCCGCTACCTCGAGTCGGGGCGCCAACCCTGGTGACCCGCTGGCGCTACGCCGCGCGCGCCGCCGCGGTCGTGCCGGTGCCGCCGGGCACGGACCGCAGTGCGTCGTACCAGGCGGCGGCCATCTTGTCGGAGCCGGCGCGGTTCACCATGGACCACTCCGCAGGACACTACGAGGCAACGCCGTGTGGAGTCAGCGTGCTCCTGGCCAGCGTCACGTTCCCCGGTCACCCGCTCACCGACGATGTGTCGACCTTCCAACCCCGCCACGAGCAACCGGACGACCCGCGCCGCGTGGCCCGGGCGTAGAGGGGCGGGGTTGGCGACGTGTGTCCGACAGTGCGACGTAGGGCCCCTTTTCCTGGCGGTTTCGCGGGCCGAACGTCGCACTCCACACCCGTACCGGACGCGGGCACCGCGCGCCGCGGCAGAGGCGACGCGACTCGCTCCCCCTGGGCGGTCGGCGGACGAGGCCCGCGTCTCGACTCGGGGCGCCAACGCTGGTGACCCGCTTGGCGCTACGCCGTGCGCGCCGCCGCGGTCGTGCCGGTGCTGCCGGGGACGGAGCGGAGGGCGTTGTACCAGGCGGCGGCCATCTTGTTGTAGCCGGTGGCGTTGGGGTGGACGCCGTCGGCGATGTCGGCGTTGGTCAACGCGGCGTACATGTCGACGAGGCGGACCCTGCGGCCCGCGTTGACCTGGTTCCGGACGATGCCGGGGATGGTCGCGTTGAAGGAGCGGACGGCCGGGTCGAAGGCGGGGAGCGGGGTGATGGTGGCCAGGAAGAGCCAGGACTGCGGGAGCTGGGTGGTGATGCGGTTGACGAGGGTGGCGAGCCGGTTGGGCGCGCCGGCCGGGTCGGGGCCGTAGATGTCGTTGGTGCCGATGTGCAGCAGGATCGTCTGGGGCGAGTAGGTGCTGAGCCAGCGCGAGACGTTGGCGTCGATCTGGGCGATCGTCCAGCCGGAGTGGCCCTCGTGGTCGCGGTCGCCGAGGCTGCTCGGGCCGTTGGACATCGAGCCGACGAAGTCCACGGTGGTGCCGCCGGCCACCAGCCTGTCCCACAGGCCGATGCGGTAGCCGCCGGGCACGTTGAAGCCGTCGGTGATCGAGTCGCCGAGCGGCATGACCCGGACTCCGGCGGCGGCCGCCGGCTGGGCGGCGGCGTGGGCGGTGGTGGCGCCGATCGCGGTGGGGGCGACGGCCAGGGCGAACGCGCCGGCGAGTAACTGCCTCCTGCTTGCCATGTGGGGGTTCCCTTCGTGGGGACGGCGGCGGCTTGGGAGCGCTCCCAGAATGGGGCCGCCGAAACCCGCGCGCAATATCTCGCGCGCGGGCTCGTCGGAAACCGAAGCGGAAACCGCGTCGGAAACCGTCAGAAGCCGGCCGGCTCCACGTAGACGCCCCACTCCGCGCGCAGCGCGTCGCAGATCTCGCCCAGGGTGGCCTCCGCGCGGACGGCGGCCAGCATGGGCTCGATCATGTTGCGGTCGCTCCTGGCCGCGTCCACCAACGCCGCGAGGCCGGCGCGCACGGCGGCGTCGTCGCGGGCGGCGCGGCGTGCGGCGAGGACGCGGACCTGTTCGCGCTCCACCTCGTGGCTGACCCGCAGGATCTCCAGGTCGCCGGTGACGGAGCCGGTGTGGCAGTTGACGCCGACGACCTTCTTCTCACCCTTCTCCAGGGCCTGTTGATAGCGGAAGGCGGCCTCGGCGGTGAGGCCCGTGAACCAGCCCTCCTCGATGCCGCGCAGCAGCCCCGAGGTGATGGGCCCGATCGGGTGCCGGCCGTCGGGCACGGCGCGGGCGCCGAGCTCCCTGATCCGCTCGAAGATCTTCTCGGCGTCGGCCTCGATCCGGTCGGTCAGCTGCTCGACGTACCAGGCGCCGCCGAGCGGGTCGGCGACGTTGGCGACGCCGGTCTCCTCCATCAGCACCTGCTGGGTGCGCAGCGCGATCTCGGCGGCCTGCTCGCTCGGCAGGGCCAGGGTCTCGTCCAGCGCGTTGGTGTGCAGCGAGTTGGTGCCGCCGAGGATGGCGGAGAGGGCCTCGACGGCGGTGCGCACCACGTTGTTGTAGGGCTGCTGCGCGGTGAGCGAGACGCCGGCGGTCTGGGTGTGGAAGCGCAGCCACTGGGCGCGCTCGCTGGTGGCGCCGTAGACGTCGCGCATCCAGCGGGCCCAGATCCGGCGTGCCGCGCGGAACTTGGCGATCTCCTCGAAGAAGTCGAGGTGCGCGTCGAAGAAGAACGAGAGCCCGGGCGCGAAGGTGTTGACGTCCAGGCCTCGGGAGAGGCCGAGTTCGACGTAGCCGAAGCCGTCGGCGAGGGTGAAGGCGAGCTCCTGGGCGGCCGTGGATCCGGCCTCGCGGATGTGGTAGCCGGAGACGGAGAGCGGCTTGTAGGCCGGGATGTGCTGGACGCAGTACTCCATGAGGTCGCCGATGAGCCGCAGGTGGGGCTCGGGCTCGAAGAGCCACTCCTTCTGGGCGATGTACTCCTTGAAGATGTCGGTCTGGAGGGTGCCGTTGAGCACTGACGGGTCCACGCCCTGGCGCTCGGCGGCGACCAGGTACATGCAGAAGAGGGGGACGGCCGGGCCGCTGATCGTCATGGAGGTGGTGACCTCGCCCAGCGGGATGCCGCCGAAGAGTATGTCCATGTCGGCGGCCGAGTCGATGGCGACGCCGCAGTGGCCGACCTCGCCGAGCGAGCGGGGGTCGTCGGAGTCCCGGCCCATCAGGGTGGGCATGTCGAAGGCGACGGAGAGCCCGCCGCCGCCGTTGGCCAGGATGGTGCGGTAGCGCTCGTTCGTCTGCGCCGCGTTGCCGAAGCCGGCGAACTGGCGGATGGTCCACGCGCGGCCCCGGTAGCCGGAGGCGTACAGACCGCGCGTGAAGGGGAACTCGCCGGGCCAGCCGATGCGCTCGAAGCCCTGGTAGGTGTCGCCGGGCCGAGGACCGTAGACGGGCTCAACGGTGTCCCCGGAGAGCGTGGTGAAGTCGGCGTCCCGGATCCGGGACGCGTCAAAGCGGGCCTGCCAGCGTGCGCGACCCGCCGCGATGGCGTCAGCGTCCATGGAACCAATTTACTTGGACGTCCAAGCACATGTCGAACACAGAGCCTGTCTTCTGGATCTTCGTGGATCAGCGAGCGGCGGATGGCGCCCGGCTGGCAAGGCGCCGGATCGCAGCTCGTACTCGGCCGTACTCGCGCGATTCGGCAACGCAGCCAGCCGAGATGCCTGGGGGGACCTCCCAGCCGCCAGGCTGGGGGCTCGTCGCGAGCCCGCGAAGACCCAGAAGACAGGCGTGCCGGGGGCCGGTGGGGGGACGTGGGGCCCGTCAGGCCTTGACCGGTTCGGCCTGGTCGGCGTCCTCGGCGGCGAGCAGGCGCTCCGTCTCGGCCGAGATCCGCCGCTCGACGAAGAACGCGGCGAACGGGATCGTCCCGGAGAGCAGGACCCACAGGAGCTTGCCGAACGGCCAGCGCGCCTTCTGCCCGAGGTCGAAGGCGAAGATCAGGTAGACGATGTAGAGCAGGCCGTGCACCTGGGACACCACCAGGGTGACGTCCTCCCCGGTGTCGAAGCCGTACTTGAAGACCATGCAGGTGGACAGGACCAGCAGCATCACCGCGGTGACATACGCCATGGTCCGGTACCGGGTGAGCACACTCCGCTTCATGACCCCGAGCCTAACGGGTCATTCGGGGCGATCTTCCCGGGGGTCCGGCTTCGGGTCGCGGTCCGAGGCGCGATCCGAAGCGCGATCCGGGCCGGTGTCCTGGTCTGGGTCCTGGTCTGGGTCCTGGTCTGGGTCGGCGAAGTCCTGGGCGGCCACCCGCAGCGGGCGCAGCAGCGCGAAGATCTCCCGGCACTCCTCGCCGTCGTAGACGCCGAGGCCGAAGTCCATGGCCATCAGGTCCCGGGTGGCGGCGTCGCAGACGGCCCGGCCCTCGTCGGTGATGGAGGCCAGCGTGCCGCGGCCGTCATTGGGGTTGGGTCGTTTGGTGACGAGGCCCGACCTGACGAGGCGGTCGACGGTGTTGGTGACGGAGGTGGGGTGCACCATCAGCCGCTCGCCGATCTTGGACATGGGCAGTTCACCCTTTTTGCTGAACGTCAGCAGCACGAGCGCCTCGTAACGCGCGAAGGTCAGGCCGTACGGCTTGACCACGGCGTCCACCTCGGCCAGCAGGATCTGGTGTGCCCGCATGATCGAGGTGATCGCGGACATCGCCGGCACGGCCCCCCAGCGCTGCCGCCACAGTTCGTCGGCGCGGGCGATCGGGTCGAAGGGAAGACTGAGCGGTTTCGACACGCCAGCGACCCTACCCGCTGGTTAGGTCCCGCCGTCGGGTTCCGCGCCTTTGCCCGGGGCCGCCGCCGGCGGCTCCGCACGGCGCTCCTAGACTCGTGGTACCGGACGACCGGAAGGTGGGGGTCTGATGCGAGTCGTGTTGCCCGGGGGCACCGGGCAGGTGGGGAACATCCTGAACCGCGCGCTGACCGACGCCGGGCACGAGGTCGTGGTGCTGACCAGGACGCCGAGGCGCGAGCGCGAGATCCACTGGGACGGCAGGACGCTCGGCCCGTGGGCCGAGGCCGTCGACGGCAGCGATGTCGTGGTCTGCCTCGCGGGGCGCAGCGTCAGCTGCCGGTACACCACGGCCAACCTGCTGGCCATGATGGAGTCGCGGGTGCGCTCGGCCCGGGTCGTGGGCCGGGCGATCGAGGCCGCCGCCCGGCCGCCCGCGCTGTGGCTGCAGATGAGCACCGCCACCGTCTACGCCCACCGGTTCGACGCTCCCAACGACGAGGCCACGGGCCTGATCGGCGGCTCGGAGCCGGGTGTCCCCGGCTACTGGGCGTACAGCGTCGAGATCGCGAGGAACTGGGAGCGGGAGCAGGAACTGGCCGACACCCCGCACACCCGCAAGGTCGCCCTGCGCTCGGCGATGGTGATGAGCCCGGACCGCGGCGGCGTCTTCGACTGGCTGCTGTGGCTGGCCCGGCTCGGCCTCGGCGGCCCGGTCGCCGGCGGGGACCAGTACGTGTCCTGGATCCACGACCGCGACTTCGTCCGCGCGGTCGAGTTCCTCGCGGAGCGGGACGACCTCGCCGGTCCCGTGAACCTGGCGTCCCCCGGGCCGCTGCCGCAGCGCGCTTTCATGCGCGCGCTCCGCGCCGCCTGGGGCGTGCCGGTCGGCCTGCCGGCGACGCGGTGGATGGCGGGGCTCGGCGCCTTCGCGGTCCGCTCGGACACCGAGCTCCTGCTGAAGAGCCGCCGCGTCGTGCCGGGTCGGCTGCTCGAGGCGGGCTTCGCCTTCGAGCACCCGCGGTGGCCGGCGGCGGCCGACGACCTCGTGCGGCGGGTGCGGGCCGCGCGCGGCCGGGTGCCGGCGCGGCCGGCGCGCGTCAGGCGTTGACGACGCCCTCGCGGCGGGCGCGGGCGGCGATCACGGCGTCGTCCTGGGCCCGGCGCAGTCGACGCTCGGCGAAGAAGCCGCCGGTGGGCAGGACGGACATCAGGAAGTACCAGGCGGCGGTCTTCAGCGACCACTTGGTGCGGTTCCAGGCGTCCAGCCAGAACAGCACGTAGCCGACGAAGAGCAGGCCGTGGATCATGCCCATGACGGGGACGATGTCGATGTCCGTCGTGCGCCTGAGCACGGAGCCCACCAGGAGCACCAGGAAGGAGACCGCCTCGGGGGCGGACACCAGCCGGAGCCGGCGCAGGGAGCTAGCGGTCTTGAGGTCCATGCCGACCATTCTCTCAGGGGCGCCGCCGACCCCTCGGGGGTGGGGTGGCCCGTTGGTTAGAGTCGGTTTCATGGACACCGAGACCGCCACCGCGCCCGCCGAGACCCGCTGGCTGAGCGAGGCGGAGCAGCGCGCCTGGCGCACCCACCTGGACGTCACCAAGCTGCTGACGCACCGGCTCGAGCGTGACCTCCAGCCGTTCGGGCTGACCATGAACGACTACGAGATCCTCGTGAACCTCTCGGAGTCGGAGGAGCGCCGGATGCGGATGAGCGACCTGGCGGCCGCCACCCTCCAGTCCAAGAGCCGGCTCTCCCACCAGATCACGCGGATGGAGCGGGCCGGCCTGGTGCGGCGCGAGCACTGCGACTCCGACAAGCGCGGCCTCTTCGCGGTCCTCACCGATGAGGGCTGGGAGACGATGCGCGACGTGGCCCCCCACCACGTGGAGTCCGTCCGCCGGCACTTCCTCGACCTGCTGTCCGACGACGACCTGGCGGCCCTACGCCGCGCCCTGACCCCGGTCGCCGAGCACCTGCACGAGGAACGGGGTCGCTAGCGCCGGGTCGCTAGCGCGACAGCCTGGCGGGTTCGGCCAGGCACGGGGTCGCTAGCGCGACGGCCTGGTGGGGTTGGACGCCGCGAGTGGTCCGGCCACGCCGTGGCCGACGGGCCCGGCGCGCTGCCGTGGCACCGCCCGCAGAGCGCCAGGCGACACGGACGCCCCCCGCGGCCTCGCGTCGGGAGGCCGCGCGACGAGGCCGGCAGACGCTCGCCCGAAGAGCCACGACTGGACGTTCGTGGCGCGAACGCGCAGACACCGGCATGCCAGGCGCCCCGGCTGAGCGGCGGCGCGCCACTACTCGCCCGCGCGGCGGAGCCGCAGGGCGCCCTGGGAATACGAACGCCCCCGTGGCCTCGCGGCGAAGCCGCGTGGCGCCGGCGCGACTGGACGTTCGTGGGTGCGAATCCGCAGGCACCGGCGCCTACCAGACGGCCGCGACGGCCGGCGCGACACGTGCCGGCACCATTCACCCTCAACGCGACGGCGCACCGACTCGCCCGCGCGGCGGAGCCGCAGCGCGCTGGCGCGCGGCGAGTCGCGGCTGGACGCTCGTATGGCGCCACGGCTGAGGGGGCAACGCGGCGGAGCCGCGTGGCGCTGGTGGAGGGCGTTGTCACGGCGGCGGCGGTGGTTGGTCGTCCGTGGGGGTGCGGGTCGGTATGCGGAGGGTGAAGAGCGCGCCGCCCTCGGGGGCGTCGGTCACGGTCAGGGTGCCGCCGTGGCGGGCGGCCACGTCGCGGGCGATGGCCAGGCCAAGGCCCGCGCCGCCGTCGTCGCGGCTGCGGGCGTCGTCGAGCCGGACGAAGCGTTCGAAGATCCGCTCCCGGTCCTCGGCCGGCACCCCGGCGCCGTCGTCCGCCACCTCCAGGACCGCCTGGTCGGCCTCGCGGCGCAGCCCCACCCGGACTCGTCCGGCCGCGTGCCGTTGCGCGTTGTCCAGCAGGTTGCCGAGCACCCTCCCCAACTGGCTGCGCGAGCCGGTGACCGTGGCCTCCGCCACCTCGCCGGAGGCGACCGGTAGGCGGTCGCCGGCGCGCTGCGCGAGTTCGTCGGCGACCAGCCGGTCGAGCCGGACCGCGCCGGCCAGCGGTCGCTCGCCCGCGTCGAGCCTGGCCAGCAGCAGCAGGTCGGCGGCGAGTCCCTGGAGCCGGATGGTGTCCTGCACCGCGCCCGGCACGTCGAGCAGTTCGGGGTGTGCCTCGCCCACCTCGAGCTGGGTGCGCAGCGAGGCGATCGGGCTGCGCAACTCGTGCGAGGCGTCGGCGACGAAGCGGCGCTGCCGTTCGACGGAGGACTCGAGCGCGGCCAGCGTCTCGTTGGTGGTCCTGGCGAGCCGCCCGATCTCGTCCCTGCTGGCCGGCTCCGGCACGCGGCGTGACAGGTCCTCGGAGTGGGTGATCGCCGCCATCTCGCGGCGGATCCCCTCCACGGGGCCGAGCGCCCGCCTGGTGACCAGCCAGGTGACGACGGCCACCAGGGCGAGCAGCGGTGGGAAGCCGACGAACATGGCGGTCCGGGCGCTGGAGATGGCCGCCTGCTCGACGTCGAGCGGCGCGCCGGCGTAGACGTCGGCCTGCGTCCCCTGGGGCGTCTCCACCTCGAAGTGGGCGAAGCGGTAGTCGTTCCGGTCGCCGTCGACGACGGCCGTGCCGTTGCCGAAGCCCGGGATCTCGGACACCTCGCCGGGCCCCGGGTTCTCGCCCACGTCATCGTCGTCGCCGTCGTCGTCACCGCCCTGGTCACCGCTCTCGTCACCGCCCTCGTCACCGCCCTCGTCACCGCCCTCGTCATCGCCCTCGTCATCGTCGTCGCCGAGGTCGGGGCGCTGGTTGGCCGGGACGGGCGTCACCTGGTCGTTCCCGGTGCCGCTGATGGCCTGCAGGTCCTCGCTCACCGCGCGGACCACGCCGTCCTCGTCCACCACCTGGACGGGGGTGTTCGCGTCGAGGTCGAGGTCGCCGAAGGCGGTGCCGGTGGCCAGCTCGGTGGCCACGCCGCGCGCCGCCACCTCGGCCTCGAGGTCGATCTGCTGGGTGATGTTGGCGCGCAGCGCGTTGAGCAGGAGCAGTCCGGCGACGACCAGCGCCACGGCCACCACGGCCGTGGCGCCCAGCGTGGCTCTGGCGCGGACGCTAGCCATGGGCCGCGACCAGTCGGTAGCCGGCGCCGCGCACCGTGAAGATCAGACCGGGGCCCAGCTTGCGACGCAGCGCGCTGATGTAGACCTCGACGATGTTGGGGTCGCCGTCGTAGGCGAGGTCCCAGCCGTGCTCCAGGATCTCGGCCTTGGAGACGACCTCCCCGGCCCTGCTGGCCAGGTGTTCGAGCACGGCGAACTCCTTGGCGGTGAGGTTGACCTCGGTGTCGCCCCTGGTGACGCGGCGGGTGGCGCGGTCCACGGTGAGGTCGCCGACCCGCAGTTCGGGGGCGGCGCCCCGGCCGCCCCTGCGGCGCAGCAGCGCGCGGACCCTGGCGACCAGCACCACGTAGGAGAAGGGCTTGGTGAGGTAGTCGTCGGCGCCGGTGTCCAGGCCCTCGGCCTCGTCGTACTCGCCGTCCTTGGCGGTGAGCATGAGGATCGGCGTCTCGTCGCCGGCGGCGCGCAGCGCGGCGCACACCCGGTAGCCGTTGAGGCCGGGCAGCATGATGTCGAGGATGATCAGGTCGTAGGTGTTCTCGGTGGCCTGGTGCAGGCCGTCGGTGCCGGTGTGCACCACGTCAACGGCGAAGCCCTCGGCCGTCAGCCCCTGGGCGAGGGAGCGGGCGAGGCGTCGTTCGTCCTCCACGATCAGCAGGCGCATGGGCCCAAGCTTGGCAAATGGTTCCTGAAGAGTTCTTCAGGTGGCTTCAGCTCCCCTTCAGCAAGGTTCGGGGATCGTCGTCCTCGTTCGCAGCACGAGCCGTACCGGGGAGGAACCCGAAGTGAAGCGCAACGTCACCATCGCCGCCGTCGCCGCCGCAGCCGTGATCGGCGGTGGCGTCCTCTCGGCCGCCGCCCTCGGCGGCGGTTCGTCCGACTCCTCGGACAGCGCGTCCGGCTCGGGCGGCGGCCAGTTCGTGTCGGCGTCGAACGACCTGACGGTCTCCGAGGCCGGGGCCCAGGACGACGGCTCCGACGACCGGGACGACAACTCCGACGACCGCTCCGAGGGCGGTGCCGGCTCTGCGGCCCAGCAGGCGGCGGCCACCGCGCTCGCCGAGCGGGCCGGCGTGGTCACCGAGGTCGACCACGAGGACGACGGCCGCCACGCCGGCACCTGGGACGTCGAGATCTTCGGCGACGACGGTCAGTGGTACCAGGTGCGGGTGAGCGAGGACGGCGCCGAGGTCGTCGACAGCCGCCTCGACGAGGACCTGGACGACGACGGCGACGACGACGATCGGGACGACGCGCGGACCGCCGGCGACGCCCGGGTGGACGTGGCCCAGGCCGTCTCGATCGCGCTTGACCGGGTGTCAGGCGACGGCACGGTCGAGAGCGTGAGCCTCGACGACGGCCGCTGGGACATCGAGCTGCGCGCGGCTGACGGCACCGAGCACGAGTTCTCGATCGACCCGGCCTCGGGCGACATCACCGCCCAGGAGCAGGACGACGACCAGAACGACGGTGACGACGACAACGGCGGCGACGACGACGACTGAGCCGCCCGCCTGACGGGGGCGCGGTGACCGCCTGGCACGGGCCGGGGAGTCCTACCTCTCTGGCCCGCACCCCCTTATACCTATACAATCCTCGGCATGTTTATAGAGGAGCGCGCCGCCGAGGACCTCGCCCTGATCCGGCTGCTCGACGCGGCCTTCGCCGAGCTGGTCGCCCGCTACGGCCTCGAGGGCCGCTCCGGCGTCGGCCCCGGCGCCCACTACCTGGTCGCGGTCGTGGACGACGAGACGGTCGGCTGCGTCGCCGTCCAGACCACGGAGGTCGCCGGCACCGGCGAGGTCAAGCGGATGTACGTCGCGCCCGCCGCGCGCGGCCAGGGCGTCGCCCGCGCCCTCCTCAAGGAGATCGAACTGCGGGCCGCCGACCTCGGCTACGACCGGCTCCGCCTGGTCACCGGCCACCTCCAGCCGGCGGCCATCGCCCTCTACGAGTCCTCCGGCTATCAGCGCACCGAGCCGTACGGCACGTACGCGGACCGGCCCGGCACGTTCTGCTACGCCAAGTCGCTGACCGGCTGAGGCGACGGCCAGGCGCGAACCCCATGACGGTGGCCCGGCCACCGACGAGGTCGCTCTCCTCGGGCGGAACGCGCCGCTGGCCGCCGCCCGTGCCCGGTTCTCGGCGGTCGCCGCTGGACTCGCGGACAACCGGGAGCAATTCCCGCTAGGCTCACGGGACTTCGCCTGCCACGGGGAGAGCACACGACATGGACGCGCCGCCGCGCTTCGCCGACCGCTACGAGCTACAGCAGGTGCTCGGCCGGGGCGGCATGGCCGAGGTCTACCTGGCCTACGACAGCCGTCTCGGCCGCACGGTCGCCGTCAAGACGCTGCTCGGCGACCTCGCCCGCGACCCCGTCTTCCAGGCCCGATTTCGGCGCGAGGCGCAGTCCGCCGCCTCGCTCAACCACCCCGCGATCACCGCCGTCTACGACACCGGCGAGGACCACGTCCACGGCGTCCCCATGCCGTACATCGTGATGGAGTACGTCGAGGGCTCGACGCTGCGCGACCTGCTGATCGCCGGCCGAGAGCTGCTGCCCGAGCGGGTTCTCGAGATCCATGCGGGCGTGCTCCAGGCGCTGGAGTACTCGCACGCCGCCGGGATCGTCCACCGGGACATCAAACCGGCCAATGTCATGCTCACCCGCACCGGCCAGGTGAAGGTGATGGACTTCGGCATCGCCCGCGCCTCCGGCGACTCCGGCATGACCATGACGCAGACCTCGGCCGTCATCGGCACCGCGCACTACATGTCGCCCGAGCAGGCCAGGGGCGAGAAGGTCGACGCGCGCTCCGACCTCTACTCGACCGGCTGCATGCTCTACGAACTCCTCACCGGCCGGCCTCCGTTCGTCGGCGACACTCCGGTGGCGGTCGCGTACCAGCACGTCAGCGAGGAGCCGACGCCGCCGAGCCTGCTGGCGCAGGGGATATCCCCGGGCGTCGACGCGGTCGTCCTCCGTGCCCTGGCCAAGGACCGCGAGCAGCGTTACCAGAGCGCCGCCGAGATGCGCGCCGACATCGAGGCGGTGCTCGACGGCCGGTCCGCGATGGCCGTGTTCTCCCCGGCGCCCGCCCCCGAGCCGGCGACCACCACCATGCCGGTGCCGGCGGCCGGCGCCTCCGACGGCGGCCGGCGCGCGGCGCGGCGGCCGCAGCGCCGTTCGTCCGCCGCGCCGAAGATCCTGCTGGCCGTCGGCGCGGTCCTCGTCCTGATCGGCGCGGTCGCGATCGGGCGCCCGCTGTTCGCGGGCGACGGCGGGGCCGAGGGCGCTACGCTGGTGGCCGTGCCCGACCTGGCCGGCCTGACGGTCGCGCAGGCCCGCGAGCGCGCCGCCGCCGAGGGCCTGGTGGTCGCCGAGGCGGGCCAGCGGCCGTGCGCCCAGGAGGAGGACACGGTCTGCGAGACCGCCCCGCCGACCGGCGAGGAGATCGAGCGGGGCGAGACCGTCACCCTGCTGATGTCATCGGGACCCCAGCCGGTGCCGGTCCCGAACGTGGTCGGCGACCCGTTCGAGGAGGCGCTCGCCGAGCTCCAGGACTCCGGCTTCCGGGTCGCCCAGGAGACCGAGGAGACGGCGGACGCCGAGCCGGGCACCGTGCTGAGTCAGGACCCGGAGTCCGGCGAGGAGGCCCCGCCCGGGGAGACCGTCACCCTCACCGTCGCCGCGACCCCGACCGCCACCGAGGAGCCGGGACAGGACGACGAGCCGGCTGCCGTGACCGTGCCGGACGTCGTCGGCCAGCCGCTCGAGTCGGCGTTCGCGCTGCTGGTGAACGCCGGTCTTCAGCCGGTCCAGTCGGAGGAGGTCAACCCGTCGGTCACGCCCGGCACCGTCCTCCGCCAGTCCCCCGCGGGCGGCGCCCAGACCACGCCCGGCACGCCCGTCCAGATCGTCATCGCCACCGCCGCCGGCAACGGGCAGGACACCGGCCAGGACGGGCCGCGCACCCCCGAGGAGACCCCGAACGTCCTCGGTCAGCAGTTCGACGAGGCGCGTGCGTCGCTGGAGGCCCAGGGCTTCACCGTGTCCCGCGAGGATCGGCCCGACAACGGCTTCGAGCAGGGCACCGTCATCGAACAACGGCGCTCCGGCGACGACATGACGCTGGTCGTGGCCGTTCCGGGCTGACAGCTCACCCTGGGGCCGGGAGCCTCCCGCCCACCTGCCCGTCGCCGCTGGTGCCTTCCGGACCGAGCGGCTCGCACGTCGAACAGCGGCCGCGTCCCCGCCCTTACGCCTTCGGGCTACCGACGCACCGCCGGGTGGCGCCATGCGGCGATGAGTTCGTCCGGTCCATAGGCAGCGGTCAACCCCGCGCACTTCACACCATTGCGGGAAACCCCGACCATCGGTACCGGATCCTCCGTGACCGCCGCACGGTGCTTGTGAAGCGCGGCCAGGTCGTGCGCGTCGAACGGCGACTGCTCCAGCCACTTGATCGAGCCGAGGAACAGCAGCCGCTTGGCGACCGGCTGCCGGTCCGCGCCCACCAGGTCGATCTCGACCTCGTTGCCCCGGGTCCAGTAGCCGCCGATCACGGGGACCGCGGGGAGGTCGCCGTCCGGCAGCAGCCGGGCCAGGGACTCACGGATCAACGGTTCGACCGCCCGGCCGCGCCAAGCCGTCCACCGTTCCCTGATCCGTGCCAGTGTCAGGTCGCCGCGCATACGCTCGATCTCCGCCATGTGCGGTTCAAGGAACGTCAGCCAGAATCGAAGGTAGGGGTCGGCGACGCGGTAGCGGCGCTCCTTCGAGGGGCGCAGCGAGACCGGCAGCTCGGCGGCCACGATGCCCTTACGCGTCAGCAGCTCGGTCGCCCTGGTGAGGGTGGTGTGGGCGATTCCGCCCGCCGCCCGTGCGATGTTGGTGAACGTCCGCTCGCCGGCACCGATCGCCCGCAGTACCTCCCTGCCCATCGCCTGAGGCGGGAACTCCGCCGCCAGCGACCGTTCGGCCGAGACGGTCAACGCCGAGATCGGGTTGTCGAGGGATGCCTGGAGGAACTCCCACACGTTCTGCCCGGCGCGCCACTGGCGCAGGATGAGCGGCAGCCCTCCGGTGACCAGGGCCGCGTCGAAGGCCTCGGCCGACGTGAGGTCGAGCATGTCAGCGATGTCGGCGGGATTGAGCGGCCCGACGACCATCTCACTTCCCCGTTGGTGGAACGGCCGCTCGTAGCTGTTGAGCGCCTCCATCATGGACAGGTCCGAGCCAATGAGCAGGAGGAGCACCGGCTTACGGCTCAGCTGACGGTCCCACGCTCGTTGCAGCATGCCCTCGAAGGCCTCAACGCGGTTCATGAGGTACGGCACCTCGTCCATCACCACCACGCTCGGGGCGTCGTCGGGCAGGGCATCGGCAAGCAACCGGAAGGCCGCGCTCCACTGCCGTGGCTCCTCCTCGACGAAAAGTTCCCGGTCCGGCAGGGTCGAGCCCCTGACGGCCTCGACGAGCTCCGCCAACTCCTCCTCGGCCAGCTGCCCCGCCGCCGTGTAGAACACGCTGGGTACACCATCGGCCTGCCGAAGGAACTCCTCCACGAGGCTTGACTTGCCTACACGCCGCCGCCCCCGAATGAGAAGGCACTGGCCCTGTCTAGCGGAGCGAACCTCGTCGAGGACATCCCGAAGCACACCCAACTCACGCTGCCGTCCGATAAAGCGCCGCACGAGGACTCCATTTCTAGCGGCGACGATACTATCCCCGAGAATACTATCGATAGCGCTAGTATCTACTCAGCTGCTGTTCACCGGCGCGCCACGGCGCCCGACGAGCAGTAGCCCGCGTCCACGTTCTTTCTTGGAAGGGTCCAAGCAACTGCGGAGGGCCCGCTGGAAACCCACATCACCGTCAGCTGCCCACCACGGCAGACCGCCCGGTTGTCGGCCTGGGCGGAAGACGAGGGAGCCGCCAAGCCGGCGGCCACGCTCGGGCGTCTCGCAGACCACGGCCGGGACGACCTGGTGCGGTCGTGGTAAGCCTGCGGGCGGTGCTGACCGGCCACGTCGCCTGGTCGTTCTGCGGGAACGGCCGACGATCTGGCCTGACGTCCTCGCCATGGTGCCGTGACGCCACTCCTCCCAGACGGGCACCAGGGGCAGGCCCCGGGCGCCGCCTCGCGGTCGGCCGTGACGTCCTTCAGCGCGGTCACCGCCGCCATCAGGTCGATCACCGGCTTGGCCACCAGTCCTGGCACCGAGGTGCTGCCCACGGGTTCGAGACCGAGGAAGAGGTCGGGCAACGCGTCGCTCAGCTCCGCCCTGGCCCGTGTCGCCTGCTCGGCCCAGCCGGGATCGTGCTCCGCCAATACGACGCTCACCGTGTTCCTCGTCAGCTGTCCTGCCATCGGGCGGCCCGATTCTGGCAGTCCGAGGCCGCGTCAGCCGAGGGCCAGCACCAGCTTGCCCCGCACGTGGCGGCCGGCCAGTTCGGTCAGGCCGTCGGGGACGTCCTCGAGGGCGAGGGTGCGGGTCACCCTCGGGTCCAGCCGGCCGTCGGCGACCAGCGCGAGGAGTTCGGTCAGGATCGACGACAGGTCAGCGCGGGCGCGTTCGTCGCCGTGGCTGTACGCCGCGCCCAGCGCGATCTCATGCACCGAAGGCGCGATGCCGAACGGCGGGAGAGTCGTCAGGTCGGGGCGGCCGGCGACCGTCGCGATACCGCCGCCGTGGGCCAGCAGGGACAGGCCGGCCGTGGCGGAGTCGGGGCCGACGGTGTCGACGATCGCGTCGACGCCTCGGCCGCCCGACAGCTCGCGAACCCGCGCGTGGACGTCCTCGGTGCGGTAGTCGATGACCTCGTCAGCCCCCAGTTTCCGCAGGTGCTCGGCGTTGCCCGCCGACGCCGTCGCGATGACTCGGGCCCCGGCCAGCGCGGCGAGTCGCACGGCGTAGCCGCCGACGCCGCCCGCGCCGCCGGTCACCAGGACCGTGTGCTCCGCGCCCACCCGCAGCCGCCGCACCACCGCCTGGTACGCGGTGGTTCCGGCGCAGGGCAACGCGGCGGCCACCACCGGGTCAAGCGCCTCCGGCACGTGGGCCAGGGCCGACGCGTCGGCCAGCGCGTACTCCGCGAAACCACCGGGGCGACGCAGGTCGCCATGATGAGCGACCCGCTCGCCGGGACCAACCCCGGTCACGCCCTCGCCCACGGCGTCCACGGTACCGGCCACGTCAAGGCCGAGGACGTGCGGCCAGCCCCAGTCGGGGTGCCCACCCGCGGCGACCTGGTAGTCCACCGGGTTGAGGCCGCACGCCTCGACCCGCACCCGCACCTGGCCAGGACCAGGCTCGGGAACCGGCAGTTCGGCGCGGCGCAGGGTGTCGGGCGGGCCGGGACGGTCGAGGACCAGGGCACGCATCGGGCGAGTGGACCCATCCATGACGGATGACGATATGAGGTTCGCCCCGCGCCCACAACGGGGCCGTTCCACACCCGCGCGGCCGGCGGTAGGCGGGGGCGGTGACGTCGTCCACCCGACTGCGAGGCCGCCGACCGCTGGCTGTTCACCCTCCTCCCCGGCGAATCGCTGACCGACGGCCAGGCCGAGAACGGCCCGAGGCGGCTCTCGCGCCTACCCGTCAGCTTCACGCAAGCATGGGGACCAATATGCTTGCGTGGCAACGATTCACGTACGTGACGTGTCCGAGGACACTCTTACGACCCTGAAGGTGCGCGCCGCGCGCGCAGGGCAGTCGCTCCAGGCATACGTTCGGCGGTTGCTCGACGAGGAGGCAGGGACGTTGACTCCGGACGAGGCCGCCGCTCAGGCCCGCGAAATCGCCTCTCGTGGGACGGTCACAGCCGACGACGTCCTGGCAGTCATCGCGGAGATGCGCGAGGACCGCGCGGCCTGATCGTCCTGGACAACTCCGCCTTGGTCGAGTTTCTGGTGGGTTCCGACCACTTGGCGGAGAAGGTTCGTGAGGCGGTCGACGGTGAGCGGATCGCCGTCCCGTACGCCATCGATCTGGAGTGCCCATCGAGCCTCCGCGGTCTGGTGCGCGACAAGAAGATCCACGAGGATGAGGCCACACGGGTCCTCGAGTTGCTCGGTCGCATGCGACTGCGGCGCTTCGCGCACGCTCCGCTGCTGCCGCACACCTGGCAGCTCCGACACAACGTGTGGCCTTACGACGCGGCCTACGTGGCTCTCGCGGAGTCGCTGAGCGCCGAGCTCGTGACGATCGACACCAGGTTCGCCGCCGCCCCGGGGCTCAGCTGCACGGTCCAGAACCTGCGCACCCGACGCATCACCGCTCCCCCTTCACCACGTCCCCCTTCGC